>JACFNL010000093.1 GCA_019454875.1 Candidatus Cloacimonadota bacterium
ATCACAATACAGTGCATGCTCCTGAAAAATTTCACGGGCATAACCAATGGTGCTGCATATCAGAGGTTTTCCAAATGCAAGGGCCTCAAGTGACGCGATGCCTGCGGTTTCAAACCAGCTCGTCTGAATATGGGCCCGACACCCTGCCATCAAGGAGAGTATTTCAGATCGTTTAGGATTTTCCATCCATAAAAGCTGATGGGGATTAGACTTTACCATTTTTCTTAACAAAGAAGCATAATGTCTGTGGTTTTGATTCTCTGGCCCAGCAAAAACACAGAATCGGTCAGCATCCAGACAGGCCTTGGCTATTCCTGTCTGGTTCTTGAGATCCTCGACTCTACCTACACACAAAAAATAATCATCAAACGGTACCAGGGAATCCTGATAATCCTCTATAACAAACTCGTCTCCATCCAGCATAGGCGGTATCACGGCAATATCCCTGCCATCCTCCAAAAAAAAGCAGTCCCTGATAGCCTCCTTTTCCATTTCAGTGTGTACAATCAATAAAGACACATCCTTTAATGCCTTTAACATTGCAAAGTCCCCACCATTTTGTAAAAACTCGAAAATCCTTTTCCAGGATAGGTTCCCTGCCCCCAGATGATAAAAAAATCTTAGCAGTTCTCTGAATCGCACTGGAATCCAGTTTAAAGCCTGGGATGGAAACCCTCTCCTGCCCCGTCTTTCGTATTCATCCAGATTCTGATACATGGCATGTAGTACAATCCTGCGCCCATAACGGGCCGCATTGCGAATCTGTAAAACTGTTTCTTCAGGGCGGCTCAGGTTAAAACAATGAACCAGATCAATCCCCTTTAAATCTGGCTCGAGTTCACAGGAGAGCAAGGCCTCAATACCCATTTGGGCAAGATACTTCTTAAGAATCAGGATCTGGTTTGTATCACCCCCGGGTTTCTTCAGAAGATTTCGACGAGCCTGTAAAAGTACTTTCATAAATTCCGTGACAATTTGAAATAGAGCTTGAGATCCGCATAACTCATCCGACCTGCAATAAAAAGCAGGCATTGATACAAATCAAAGGACAGCCTATGTCTGCCTCTGAAATAATATCTTAAATTGGAAAAAATTTTTTGCATCTGTGCGGGCTGAATACAAGTTTTTGGATGGTACACCGATTCGCCTGAAACAAACCAGACAGGCCATCCTGCATTTTTAAACTGTCTTCCAAGTTCCATATCTTCAGTATAAAGAAAATAGTCCTCGCAAAAACCACCAGCCTCAAGAAACCTTTGTCTGTGAACAAACAGACAGGCACCCTGCACCCAATCCACCTTGCGAGTCTCTTTGCTTCCTGATTGCAACAAATAATACAGTTTGATTAGTGGAAACAGAATCCGGTCATAAAATGGAGAACTACAGGCATAACGGACTCTGTTTTTATCCATCAGTGCA
This sequence comes from Candidatus Cloacimonadota bacterium, assembly GCA_019454875.1. Lineage (GTDB taxonomy): Bacteria > Muiribacteriota > UBA6191 > UBA6191 > UBA6191 > UBA6191. The sequence continues at coordinate 1,420 of JACFNL010000093.1, forward strand.
GGAGAACTGATCCCCCCATCCATTGCCAATTGAAAACAGCCCTTCAGATCAGAGTCTGTTGCCAATACATCTGGATTTAAAAATAGAAGCACCTCACCACAGGCCATACCGGACAGCTGATTATTGGCCCTGGAAAAACCCAGGTTTTTTTCATTAAAAACCAGTTTGACCGAAGAAGAAAAAGCGAGCCTGGACAATTCTGAACTGAGCCTTGAAACCCCAGCATCTGTGGAAGCGTTGTCAGCTATCAGTACCTCAAGCCTGTAGTGCTTCTCTAAAAAAATGAGGGTCTTAATATAATTATCAACAAATTCAGCCTGATTGTAAAACACTGTGATTACAGAGAGCTGAATCTCCATAACCTAAAACTTGTCTGGTTTGATGCCTTCAAATCCAAATGTCATCAGCTTGGTCTTTACATTAACTCCATAAGGTGCGTCAGGATCAGGAGAAATCTCCAGATCAAGCGGGGTTAGAAAAATATTCTGATTGGCCGTTGCATGTAAAAACTCCAGTAGCTCGAAGTAGTTACAACGCATCTGAATCTCGGATTCATAGACTGCAACACCAACCGTTCTGTCTGTTTTTAACTCCTGATCCTGTGCTGCAACCTTAGGAACTGAAGCAACCAGATCATCTGCTGATACAAAATCAAATTTTTTCACAGGATTCAACCTGTCACTGATTACAATGACAGAGGCCGTCATATCCGTAATTACCTGATTGATTCTGTTCTGTGTATATTCATCTGCCGGGAACTTCTCATACAGTCTTTCGTAGCTGATCCGGCTTTCCTCGAGTTCCATTTCCAAAGAACTTACGGTTGACTTTAATTGTTCAAAGCTTCGTTTTTCATCCTGCAAAGTGGCAATTCTTCTGGTAGTGCTCACCACATCTTTAGGCATATTACCAAGCAAAAAGGATTCTCCAAAAATCAGGAGCACAACAAATGCCACGCCCATGCCCTGCAACTGTTTTTTGATTAAATCATCCTGATTCATGATTAAATTGTATTCCCTATGCTCAAAATTCCCTCAAGGCTAAATTCATAGTGAGCCGCAACAGTTTCAATAATGTCCTGATTTTTCACCCTATCGAATGTTTTTTTGACCTGTTCCGGAATAAACTTGGTACTAGGTGGTTTTGGAATATCAAAACTGCCCAGGGCCTTCAAATCTTCAATCAGCTTTGGCACAGCCTGACGGCTCAGAGCAATCCCATCAATTCGGAATGTAATTTTTCTTTGTGTCCACGGATTGTCCTTGGTAGTTGGATCCTCCTTCCAGCGGCGATACTTGTTGGAATCAAAACTTGGCTGTTCTGAATTGAACTTTAACTGATTCACCTTGATTTCAGGCCCAACCTTCTGCATCAGCCGTTTCAATACTGAGGGCCAATGAGGGTAATTGGACAAATTCATCTTAACAAAGGCAAACTGGGTCTGGTATTTTACCTGTTCTGCCAGAAGCTCATGATAACGGGTTCTGACCCCACTGATTCCACTAAGCGACGATGCCAGTTTGGATGACTCCTTTTTTAAGGATTCCAGTTTCCATTTTGTGGACACCCAGGACCAGCCAATCTTGACAACTAAAATAGCCAGGCAGGCTGCCAGAATATTTCTGTACCTCACCAGAGGCATTTTGATCAGGATTTTTAAGAGATTTTCATTTTCGGAGTCTACCTGTGAAACCAGATTGTAAGTATTTTTAGTAGATTCCAGTGCCACTACTGAGGTCATCATTACATCAGCAAACGGTCCATTTTCTCTAAGCGACAGCCGTAGATCTTCCTTAGCTAATGCATCGCGGTTCTGCGCAATGGTTCCTTTTACATCAAAGGGCTGCATCAGATGCAATGCCATAGATGCACCAAAAGTCTCATGCAGCTTATCTAAAAACTTGGGTGCATTAGTAATTCCACCGGACACAAACATATGAGTTGGACCTTTTCGAATTGCCGCAAATGCTGCATTGTCCACTGTAAAATTTCGGGCCAGTGCCGTCCCAAAATAAGAAACCGAAGTCTGTACCTTCTGAAAAATTGATTTTAAGGTCTCATTAATGTTTCTAAGGTATGGTCCCGGATCATTCATTTGTAAACCAAGTTCATTGGCAATATCAGTATCTCCGGAAAATCCCACCTTCTGAACCAAAAGTTCCACATCACTAGGAGCAATACTGGTTTCCCCAGCCTTGGAACAATAATCAAACAGTTCATCTGCAAAGTTTTTAGCTCCAAAGTGCAGAATCTTGTTAAAAATCAGTTTCTCCTGAAAAAACAGATTCACCTTGGTTGTCAAATGTCCAATGTCCACAAAACAGATAGGCTCATCTTTAAACGCTTCATTGGTCTGAATCAGTTTTCTGTAGAATTCCAACACTGAATACATGACCGGATAAATCCCCCCAAACTTCAGACCATTGGCATACAAGTGTTTTTTTATGATGGCAACATACTTGGGGTTTAAGAGGGTTGAAGCTGAAATGACCTGTGCCTTATCCTCAATTTCCTTGGCAAACAATTCATAATAACGATTGTGAGGACATTCCACAGGCAGTTTTTCCTGGGTGGCAAACTTCTCCATCTCTTCTTTGACTTTTGTCTGAATCTGAGTTTTGTCGATTCGGGTGAGATAGGAAATATTTGTCGGGGTGAACAGAGAAGTGACTGTAAAACGAATGGGCAGCTTCTTATCTAGTTTTGGGGCTAAATCCTGAAAGTAGTTCCCTAGGGATTCCATGTAGGTGTCAACCCCAGCCCAGGAGTTAGGCACCTTATAAACTTCCTTGGAAACCACAACCATTTCATCAGCTTCTTTGGAATACTTGAGAGTGGCCACCTTGATGGAGTAGGCCCCAAGATCCATGATCTGTACTGGTTTATTATTACGAATTGCCATACGCTATTACACCCTTGGTCTTGATTTCGTCAAAATTGTCACAGTCTATGAGGTTCTGATGAATCAATAAAAACTTCGGTAAATAAATTTATAGCACCTTCATTTACAAAAAGTGGAACCCACTGATTATATGGAACATCTAAAGTGCCAAAAAACCGTGCCTCATCCGGACTCAGATCCTTTTGAATTCTAACCTCAACTCGAACCCTTCTATCCAAAGGCGTCATAACCATTTCAGCCCATACCCCCTGGTCTTTTTCAATCACAAAAAATGGACTAATAGCCTCCACTGTCTGCCTGCTCAGTTGAAATGCATAAGGCTCATTTGCATTCACCACAACCTGCAACATATTGGATGAAACCGCCTTTTCCCTCCGAAAATTCAGCATGGTGCTTACTCCCACACCAACTCTTCCCCTGCTGTCCGCCCGCAAATCAACCAAAGCCCCATACACCGCTTGTTTTTCAAGCCTTTCCCCATACAATTTCAAACGGGCCTGCATAACCTGAACCGGCTGATCCATTGTCACTAAAACCTTGTGAATTTTCTCCCATTCAGCCTTTTCCCCAAAATACAGGATACGATTGCCTCCCCCATGTACAATACTCCCCTGGGGTCTAATCAGTTTTTCCGCTTTTACGGCTAGCTCATGGGCCTGGCTATATCTACTTTGGTATTGGAAAAACTCCGATGCCTCCGTCAGCGAAAAAAGAAAAAACCATAAAACTGATAAGAGTATCTGCATATTAGAGGCTGTTGATCTTTGATTCATTGTCCAGCATAGCTCAGTCCACCCCTAGAAATCACGAAATCCACTACAAAATTCCTTCCAAGGTCATACGATGCTCTCCTCGAAGTCGCCTGATCAATGCCAAAGAACTGTCAATCTCTTCCTTATGATGAGTGTCCAGAAACCTTCTGTGATGGCATCTTCTCCCATACTTTTCAAAGCTGCAACGGCCCTTATCCCTCAAAATCACCTGATTTAAAATATCCTGTGGGATGTGTTCTCTTTTATTTTCCGTGGGCCCAGCATCCTGCGTGACAGATGAGTTTGTTGGGGCAGCCTTCACCGTGACAGATTTCTTTTTAGCTTCTGCCCTTTCAGCCTTAATCAGAGGATCATGTTTGGTCAATGCTTCATTTAAGGCCCACTCAAACACCTCGGTTAAAGTCTTGCTGGTCTGGGATTTTTTACAAAATACATCCTGGGCCCGCTCAGCCAAAGCTTTGAAGGATTCCGTGGTATCTATACTTAAACGAAAATAATCAGCATTGATTCTTTGCCAGAAGTCCCGTCTGGGTTTGTAGGTGGAGACTTTAGCAACTTCTTTTTCCAGTTCCCGACAGGAGAGTTTCTTAGATTTTTCAATCCATTCTGATTTGTTCTCAGAAGTGATGACAGAGGAGACTTTTCTTAGTTTAGCCAGTCCAACTTCCCCAGAATCTATGGCCTCTTTCATCGCTGGAATTTGGACAGCTTTTCTGGCCACCGTGATTAAATTACTTACAGTGGCAGCACTGATTCCCTGACCAATGTTTAAATACTCAAACAGAGAGGAGTACCCAAGTTCCAAATAAAATTTGGTAAAGTCGGCTTCCTGGGTCAGCTCAATTAAGAGGCCTTCCTGTTTTCTATACTCTATGACAGTTTCTGTGATTTTTTGATGTAGATTTTGCATGCATTTATGTTACCACGGGGTTTTTGGGCTAATTTTTAGGCTGCTAGAATGGACAAATTGCGAAATTTTGCAATTTTTGACAGTCTTGTCGAAGATCAGGCAGAAATAGAGAGAAATGGAGCACTAAAACCGATATTTTTTGAGGTGTTGGGACAGACTGTAATTTGGTGTCCAAAATCCTGTCAAGGTAAATTTGTAATGAAGCTGGCGTGACAGATGATTTTTTCGCGGTCCTTATGGAATTCTGTCACATGTCGCAGTGCTCAAGCTAGAAGTCCGTGACAGATTGTTCTGATATCGGGTTATACTCTGGGTCAAAGATCAACGGCCTCTACTTTCAACCTGGAATCTCATCCAAAGGCTGATTTCGAATTTGTAACCAATATGCTTTCCACATCAAAATAGTTGGCTTTATATCCTCTTCCTTTTAGAGGATGCGGCTCTTTATTATTACCCCCATATCTTTTCTACTATCGGTCTATTATATCTGTCAATCAGGGCATACCAATCTGTATCAAAATTTCATTTCTGCGCACCGTGGGCAGGATCCAGGGTGGATTATAACGAGCCAATATGGGCTGTGACAAAGCTTTGAGGTTTCTTTGAGCAATAAATCCCAACAGTTTGGCGGTTTTTTGGGCAATGATTCCTTCTGAACTCAGACCGGAAAAACGAATGACAGCATAACGGGCTGGAACAAGGCTTCTAAGCTGCACACGGGGGTTTTGAGGTGTGGGCAAATTTTGAAGAAGTTCCTCTTCGGGCATAAAAAAGGACACTTCCCAGCCGGAACCGGAAGGCTCAAGAGTAACAGGGGCAGTCATAGGAATGGGGCGGGCAGGATTTTTAAAAATATAGTCTGCCAGGACACGAAAACCCAAATTGGCTGCTGAAGAACGGCTGCCAGGTTCAACCACCGATGCGATCACCCTTGCCTGGTAGTCTCGAATTTCAATATCTGCGTTGGCTTCCAGTAAAGTATAAGGTGGTTCTTTTACAGCAGGAGTTATAGTAACAACAAGGGTCAAAAGGAAAAGACAAACAAGAATCAAGGCTATTTTCATAGCTTCTATTCTGACACACTCCAAGGGCCGCGAACATGTTAAAATGGGCTTTTTAGATACAATGGGAGTAAACACATGCTTTGTCTGATCATTCGCGATGGCTGGGGAGTTAATGGAGAACATGAAAATAATGCGGTCTGGCTGGCAAAACCGGAGCATTATAATCATCTGATCAATACCTGCTCCCGATCCCTATTGGAACCAGGTGGAGAAGCGGTTGGTTTACCCGAAGGGCAAATGGGCAATTCTGAAGTTGGTCACATGAACATCGGTTCGGGCAGAGTGATTTATCAGGATCTGGTACGAATCAGCAAAGATTTGCGGGAAAACAAATTTTCTGCCTTGCCAGTTTTTCAAAACTTTATGAAGACCGCCAAAGAAGGCAATCGCAGAATTCATTTGTTAGGGCTTTTATCAGACGGTGGTGTTCACTCACATCAGGAACACCTGTTTGGGATTCTTAAAATTCTGGCTAAAGAAGGTTTTTCAGAAGTCTTTATCCATGCCTTTATGGATGGGCGCGATACCTTACCCACCAGCGGAATTCAATTTATCCGGGAGGCGGAAAAACAGGCAAAATCCATTGGCTGTGGAAAAATAGCCACCATTTCCGGCCGTTTCTATGCCATGGATCGGGACAACCGCTGGGAGCGAATCGAAAAAGCTACAGAGTGTTTGTTTTACGGTAGAGGAGAATCCTCACAAAGTGCCGAATCCTTGATGGAGTCCTCCTATTCCAAAGGCATCAATGATGAATTTATCCTGCCGTCTGTGATTCTTCCCTCGGGAACCATTCAGCCCAATGACTCTGTGCTTTTTTACAATTTCCGGCCCGACAGAGCCCGTCAATTATCCAGCATCCTGCAAAAACCGGAATTAAATCTGAACTTTATTACTATGAGTCCCTATGGCAAGGAAATCACCGCTCCCTGCCTTTACCCCAAGGATAATCTGAATCAGGTTCTATCCGAAGTTCTCTCACAACATGGATTAAGGCAATTAAAAATTGCCGAGACGGAAAAATATGCCCATGTCACCTATTTTTTTAATGGGGGTCGGGAAGAGGTTTTTCCTTTGGAAGAGAGAATTCTCGTGCCTTCTCCCAAAGTAGAAACCTATGACTTACAACCGGAAATGTCAGCCCCAGAGGTTACCAAACATCTAATCAAAAACATCCTTGATAAAAAGTTTGATTTTATTGCCGTCAATTTTGCCAACCCCGATATGGTAGGACATACAGGAAACATGGAAGCTGCCATCAAGGCCGTATTAGCTGTGGATCAGGCCGTAAAACAGGTGGTCAATGCATTACATTCAGTGGGTGGGACTGCCTTGATTACGGCAGATCACGGAAATTTAGATGAAATGTATGACATCAACACCAAAGAGACCCTTACCAATCATAGTTTAAATCCTGTGGATTTGATTTTTGCTCCGGCACCAAACCATCCTAAAGCTCATCTGAAACTCAAAGCAAGGGGCAAACTAGCAGACATTGCCCCCACCATATTACACCTGTTGGATATACCAATTCCCGATGTGATGGATGGGGAAATTCTAATCGAAAACCCCTAGATACTTTCGGTATCGATTCCTGTTCCGGTAGCTGCAAAATAGGTGTTTTCCAGAAGGACTTGAATGGTCATAGGACCAACCCCACCAGGTACAGGTGTCAGACCAAGACAATGGGGATGCTCGGATAGTTTTTGGGTCTGCATGTCCCCACAGACGGTACCGTCTTCAAGACGGTTAATTCCAACATCAATCAGATAGGCAGGGCGACCAAGGCACTCAGGCCCAATCAAATCGGGTGAACCAGCAGCAGAAATGATGACATCCGCATTCCTGAGATGTTCTGCCAGGTTTATTGTGAGGCTATGGCAAACCGTGACCGTGGCACCAGCATGCATAAGAAGTTGAGCCATGGGCCGGCCTACAATATTGGATTTGCCAACCACTGCCACACTTTTTCCCTCTAATGGAATCTGGTAATGCAAAAGCAAATGCATAATTCCTAAGGGAGTACATGGGGTTAAGGCCGGAAGGGCAAGAGTCATTTTACCCACATTAAGAGGATGAAAACCATCTACATCTTTTTGGGGATCAATCTCTTGCAGGTGTCTTGCGGCATTAAGATGGGATGGCAGAGGCAATTGCAACAGAATCCCGTGAACACTGGGGTTCAGATTTAAATCCTCTATCATCAGACTTAAGGCATTGGCTGATGTTTCTTCGGGTAATCTCAGTACCCTGGAATGCAATCCAGCTTTTTTGGCTGCATTCTCTTTGGCTCCAACATAAATCTGAGAGGATGGATCCTTGCCAACCAGAATCACAGCCAGACAAAGGGGTTGAGGCAAAAGTTTCAGCTTCTGCCTCAAAACCTTCCTTCTCTCTCTGGCCAGTTCCTTACCAGATAACCAGATCATAAATCCTTAAATTACCCACTTGCGAGAATCCAGGGTGTAAGGCAGCAATTCTTCCGAAGAGAAGAAAATTCCAATTTCCCTTTGTGCGCTTTCTACGGAGTCAGAGCCATGAATCAGGTTTTTGCCAGTATACTGTGCAAAATCACCACGGATTGTACCAGGCAGAGCTTCTTCGGCCTTAGTAGCACCCATCATGGTGCGACACAGCTGTACCGCATTTTCCCCTTCCAGTACCATCGCAACTACTGGTGAAGATGTGATAAAACCAACCAGCTCACCAAAAAAAGCCCGGTGAGCATGTTCCGCATAATGTTTTCGAGCCATTTCATCGCTGATTTGCAAAAGCTTCAGACCAACAATTCTCAGCCCCTTATTTTCAAAGCGGCCCACAATTTCCCCTACCAGCTGGCGTTGCACACCATCAGGTTTTACCATGACATAAGTTCTTTCCATTGCCATTTCAACTCCTTTAAAATTTTTTGTATATAATGCCTCAAACACGGAAGCAGAGCAATAAATAGGAGCAGCATGAACACAATATCTCGCGATACTCTGACAAACTACCTCGATGAACTTCTGCATACTACACCTTTTCGTGATGTTGCCGTCAATGGACTTCAATTTCCCGGAAAAAATCATATTGCAAAAATAGGTGTGGCTACCGATGCCACCGAAGATACTTTTCTGGCCTGCCAGCAAAGAGGAATTGACTACCTGTTTGTGCACCACGGTATCTTCTGGACCTATGCTAGGGAATCTGCAATTACCGAGATTAAAAAAAGAAAACTGAAGCTTCTTTTCGATCAGGATCTGTCTTTGTTTGCCTCGCACATTCCTTTGGATATGCATCCTGAAGTGGGGAACAATATAAGTCTCCTAAAGCTTTTGAATCTTGAACACAATCAGCCTCTAATCACTTTAGAAGGTGAAACTATGGGTGTTGTGGGTTCAACGGCACCTCAGGATTTTTTTGCGTTCTGCGATTATCTGGAATCCAGACTAGGGCCAGTATTAAGAAAATATCAGTTCAACTCAAAGCCAGTGCAAAATGTAGGTATTATCACCGGGCAGGGACAAGCTGGTATTACTGCGGCCCCAAAGTGTGGATTTGATACCTTTATCACGGGAGAAATGAATCATTATTCATATCACACGGCCAAAGAATTAGGGCTTAACATCATATTGGCCGGTCATTATTTGAGTGAGACTCTAGGGGTCAAGGCTGTGGGGCAAAAGATTGCCAATGAGTTTCAGATCCCCTTTGAATTTCTGGATTTTCCAACGGGGCTTTAGGAGTAATAATATCGGTAGTAAGCATTAAAAGGCTGATTTAGCCCCAATCTTCGCCGCAGCAGGTAGCGGGCTACCAATACAAAGATTTTTTTTGCCTGCCGTACTTTGTTCAAAAACCCGCCCTTCCATTGTCTTGCCGAACTAACAAGCCCACCTCTTAACACAACTGTTCTGCCTGCTTCACAAACACGAAGGGATAACTCCACATCTTCCATCAAGGGTACAGGCTCAAAAACCTGGTGCGAAAACAGAAGATGCCTACGGAAAAACTGCCCCTGATCCCCAAAGGAAAGTCCCAGGGTTTGCACTCTTAGCCTATTGATTAAAGCCGTTAGATGAAGCCAGAATCCAGACTCCCGGTAAGTGTGACCGATACAGCCGCCCATAATGTCCTGATCGCGCATTGCCTCCCTGATTTCCCCAACCACATTTTTAGATACCCTGGAATCAGCATGCAGGATAAGTACAATATCCGTGTTTAAACGCATCAAACCCTGAAAAATCTGCTGCCCCCTGCCACTGGCACTGGAAATATGAGAGATCCCATATCTGCTACATAGTGGCCGTAACTCCTGGTTCAAACCACCCTCAGAAATAACGATCTGCTCCGGTATTTCTGGTTGAGAAAACAGATCGTTTAACAAATGAAGAAGTTTATCCTTATCTGATGAAAGCACAGGTATCACTAGACCCAATCCAGGGCGATTCTTTTCACTACGATTAAAAAACAAAGGCGAAAAAAGGCTGAGGTAGGCAAAAAATTCAATCTGGGGAAAATGCGCAAACCCCGGACTGTTATAACTTAACACACCAGCCAGAAGCAGAAGGTGGGCCATCCACCAGACCTGAACGGTGGGAGCAAGCACCCACAAAACCAGAATCAGATATAAATACCAGTAATGCACTGTGGGATAGACTAATATCAGGGCCAGTGAAGCCCAAAACATGGATTTGTAAAATCCTGGTTGAAACAGCCAAAGGCACAATAGAAATACAAGGTAGAAAACCCCAAGTATCAAAACAGCCTGAGTCTGGGATATCCCACACCATAAAAGGATTTGAGGCAGACAGGATGCGTATTCCATACTGCCTGTAAACCAATGGGCCGTTTCAAAATAAAGGGATATGGAAAGGCCATCAGGCACAAAATACAAAAACCAGATTAGAACCCAGGGAAGCACCAATACTGGTAGAAACACCGTAAATAATGCAAAAAAACTGCCTGGCCCAAAAAAGAACAGAAACAGGGGCAGTATCTGATATTTTAAACCACAGGCCAGCCCAAGACAAAGGGCCATACAGTACACCCGATTCAGCCTGCGAAAATACAGGGAAAGCAGGAAAAAAAACACAAGCAGACTGTCATAGTGTCCACCACCGGCAAAGGCGATCATAGGCAGTGGACTAAGCCAGATAATCCAGAAGTATTTTTTTTGCCTTTTAGTGGTTGCAAGCCTGTACAAAAGAAAGGAACTACCCAGATCAAACAGCAGTGCCATAATTTGCCAGACCTTAGCACCTAAAAATGAAAACGCGGCTGCCAGAGCAAAAACCATCTGGGCCAACGGAGGATAGACCGTTTCACGATCACTATGATTAACACCGATTGCATCGGAGTATTCCAGTGGAGCACTGGCCCAGACATTGATCCCAGACAAAAAAGCCTCCCCCTCCACCAGATAACGATTTACATCGTCACCAGCTGGGAGCCAGAGGCATAACACCCTTAAAAACAGACCGAACAGCAGCACAAATCAGAAACGGTGCTTCTGAATCTGAGCCTCAAACGCAGTATCTGCGATGGTTACAAGATCGGATAGGTGTCTACGCAACAGGGCTGAATCATAGTCGCGACTGCCTGTAAGCTTACCAAGACGATCTTTTGAATCCATGCGAATCAAATCCAGAGTGTGGGCGGCTAAAAGCCTGCTTGTATCATCTACAAACCTGCGTCCCGATACAAATTCAGCAAGCTGGGAAGCAAAAAATCTCTGTGTATGGCGGATTTCTTCGGAGGGCAAATCTGTGCTAGCCAGATTTCCGGCAATCATGGAATGCAGATTGGAAAACAAAAGCTGACGGCTGAACGGTTTTTCAGAAACCTTCTCATGGAACTCGGCCAGATTAGTCAAGACCTTGGAACCCAATAACATATTCAAAACAGAATAACGAACCAGAATCTGCATGCGCTGAAAAGAGGATGCTGTGCTGGGCTGACCCCAGTTCCAGGGGTTGGAACGCGACTTCTGAAGCAATTTTTTTGGAATTTTTAAAGCAGCCTCACCAAACACATTGTCTTTGAGATACTGCAAAGTTTCCATCTGCTTTTCAAAGGACACAGGTACCTGGGCATCCCTTTGTTTTGGATCCCCCATACGGTCCCGGTTTCTATGAATGCCCCCAATATAGTGGGTTGCTTGAACCGTTTTACGGAAATAATCCCCAACCAGTGCCCAAATAGCCCTCTCTAGCTGATCCATCCTTGAACCTGTGGTTAAAAACATGGTATCCAAAGAGTCCAATGTCTTTTGAGAAAACAAAAGCCGCTCTTTTGCCGTTGCCAGTAAATCATCCCCTAGATCATAGGTCTGAACATGAGGATCTGAACTCCACAAATCCTCATCTGAAGCGTAGTCAAGGCCCTTTTCAACCAGGGATTGGGCAATTCCGTTCAACTGTCTATCAAGATCCTTGGGTGGCAGATCCCTGTATCCATATTCGATTGCCACAAAGTCATAAGCTCCAAGGGTCCCCATCAACTGAGGCAGAGGTTCTTTTGAGTCTTCGGTAACCAAAAGATCGTTATAGTCCATGACGGAGGTACTGATTGGATTTTCCTTCAGGTAAGCCGGATCTTTAAGTTTGGCAAATGGAGTCAGGGAACTGGCTTTGAAGTTATGCCTTAACCCTAAAGCATGACCAATCTCATGCATGGTCAGATCCTTTAAATATGCTCCTATAAACTGGGTTTTCCACTTGATAAAGTCCTTGTCCCCCAATCTCGAAGCCTGAGAATGAATCAGAACCAGCATTTCTGTGGCCTGCCTTCTTCTGTGCATACCGTGTGAATCATCTCTGGATTCGGGGAAAAAATCCTTTAACACTAGTGGGATTTCAGCCTCAGAAAGAGAAACAAGATACTCTCTTAAACTCAAGGGTAAATCATCCCTTGTTTCCCAGTACTTATTATTTGACTTGTTCCCACCAAAACCCATCAG
>JACFNL010000003.1 GCA_019454875.1 Candidatus Cloacimonadota bacterium
TCAGTTCCTGTGTCAGAGGCTTACGGTTGCGGCGGATATATTGAAATCTCTCAAAGTAATCACGGGTAGGGAAACCGACGATTTTGCGGGGCGGGTAGTTTTCCAGATCCCAGAAATAAATTTCGTGTCCATTGGTATAGAAGCAGAATGGCAACTCGCAACCCAGCTGTTTTTGAATGTTATAACAATATTGCTTGGCTTGCTCACGACCAAGTGCTGCATCCTTGCAGGTTTTTTTGGCTTCAACTACGGCTAAAGGCTTGCCATTCTTACCGAGTAACACATAATCGCTGAATTGATGACCTTCAAAAGTTGGAGGTGGTTCGACGGTATCCACCGGAAGCGAAATCAGAATATCAAATTCTTCGATGACCTGCGTGGGATCTTTAACATTCCAGCCAGCCTGAGAGAGCAGATTATCAATCAGTTCAGAGCGGGTTTGAGCCTCAGTTCTGGTCATGTCTTAATTTCCTCTGTTCATGCATCTGCACTATCGGTTTCAATATAGCAGGTAACAAGGTACATGAAAAACCGAAAAGGAAATGGGGGCCTGCGCCAAACTAGAGAGTGTTAGAAATTCTGTGTCATATAGAATATTAAACCTCTCCCACTTTAGTAGCACAGTAGGCCAGGTAGCCTGAACGAGTCATTCCAGCGGCTTCTGCTGCCTGATCGATATCAAAGAGTAAGTCTTCCCGGATAGTGATATTAATTCTTTTGTGCTTCGCTGCTTTAGGCTTGTAGGGGATCCCAAGGATTGTGATGGCCCCATCTGATTTATCCAGTATATCTTCAATCCTTGAAGGCTCTGGAATAGTTTCATTGTCATCAAGCATGCAACCAATATGCAGGGCCAATGCTTCTTCCGCCATGCCTAATGCCTCGTCAATGGTGGATCCGGCAGTAATACATCCGGGAAAATCCTCAAACGAAACCCCATAATCAGAGTCTTGGTCTTTATGTATATAGGCAAAATAAATCTTCATGTTTTACCTCACAGTCCCGCCTGTTTCATAACACCTTTTTAACTCCCGATTCCCTGTTCCAGCCGCAACTGCCGAATCAGAACCAGGGAGCGTTCAATCTCTTCCCGATAGTGCAGGTATATATGATGCATTTCACAAAGGGTTGTTAAGTTTTCCACTGTATTTTGGCCCCCATCCTTCACGGGTTTTATGTGGTGAATGTCCAGATGCCGCCTATGGCTACACCTGTGTCCGTTCTTTTGGAAGCTGCACCGACCCTTATCCCTTAAAGCCACCTGATTTAAGATATTCTGTGGTATGTGTTTTCTTTTCTTGTCGGTGGGTCCAGCATCCAGCGTGACAGATTGATTGGTTGAGTCTGATTTACGGATTGGGCCAGAGGTGGCCGCGACAGATTGTTTTGCAGTGGCAGCCTTTTTAGCTTCTGCTCTTTCCGCCTTAATCAATGGGTCATGTTTGGCTAAGGCCTCGTTTATTGCCCACTCAAACACTTCGGTTAAGGTTTTGTTGCTCTGGCATTTTTTGGAGAAAACATCCTGGGCTCGTTCTGTCAAAGCTTTGAAAGCTTCGGTGGTGTCGATGCTTAAGCGAAAATAATCTGCATTGATTCTTTGCCAGAAGTCCCGTCTGGGTTTGTAGGTGGAAACCTTGGCAACCTCTTTTTCCAGTTCCCGGCAGGAAAGTTTTTTGGATTTTTCGATCCACTCGGATTTATTCTCAGAAGTAATAACCGAGGATACTTTTCTTAGTTTGGCCAGGCCGACTTCACCCGAGGCAATGGCTTCTTTCATGTCTGGAATTTCAACAGATTTTCGGGCCACCGTAATCAAGTTACTTACGGTTGCGGCACTGATTCCCTGACCAAGATTTAAGTATTCAAACAGGGATGAATAACCAAGCTCAAGAAAAAATTTGGTGAAATCAGCTTCCTGAGTCAGTTCAATTAAGAGCCCTTCCTGTTTTCTATACTCTATGACGGTTTCTGTGATTTTTTGATGTAGGTTTTGCATACATTTATGCTACCACGGGATTTTTGGGCATATTTTGAGGCTATTAGAGAGGACAAATTCCGAAATTTTGCAATTTTTGGAAGGGCTGTCTGAGATCAGGCAATCATAAAAGGAAATAAGGCATTAAAGCAGAAATTTTCCGAGGGGTTGGAGCAGGCTAAAGAATACCTTCAAAAAACTTGTCAAGAAATACTTGCAATAAAATATGCGTGACAGATGATTTATTTTCTGGTCACGGTGGAGCTTGTCACAAATCACATAATCCCGACAAGCTGTCTGTGACAGATGAACTTTACGGGTTCATTTCTTCCTTACTGCGAGACTGGATATGGCCTTATGGAAAGACTGTCGTTTGAGGAATGAGTAAGGAAAAACAATAAAGTGCCACTTGAATTTGGTCTGGATTTCTCGCCCATTATAAATAGAATTTTAGCTCTCCTTGCGGCGCTTTATCTCCCTTTGTAAAAGGGTCAGTTCCCGGCTTACCTGGCCTGCAATGGAGGAGTTTTCCTCGGCTCGGCGAATCAGGTAGGGAATGACTTCGCGCACGGGACCATAGGGAACATACTTGCAGACCTTGTGACCAGCATGGGCTAAATTGAAAGTGATGTGATCGCCCATGCCATAAAGCTGGGCAAAACTCAGATGGGGCTCTGCCTTCATATTGCGAGCAATATCCAAGGCTCGGGTCACGCTGTTTTCGTTGTGGGTAGCTGCACAAAAGGCCACGGATTCGGGATGGGCAAGACAAAGAGCAATACCTTGATCGTAGTCTTTGGAAGTGTCTTCGCGGGTTTTTTGCATCGGGGTCGGATAACCCATCAAATGCGCTCTTTCATTTTCTTTTTCAAGGTATGCTCCGCGCACCTGTTTGACACCTAACCAAAACCCCTCATTTTTTGCCATCTGAATGGATTGTTCAAGATGGGCTAGACGATCATGGCGATACATCTGCCAGGTTCCGTAGATAATTGGTCTATCACGGTTGTACTTCTTCATCATCATAAAAACCAGTTCATCAATGCGATCCTGAATCCAGCTTTCTTCGGCATCAATAAACAGACAGACATCAGAATCAACGGCCTTGGCACAAATGGAATCAAGACGAGAAATTACTCGCTGCCATTCCAGTTCCTCATCTTTGGAAAAGGTAGGTCTTTCCAGCAGAGCAAAACGGGCAATTCCAGTGATTTTAATACTGGTAAACTGCAAGGATTTATAACGGGCACTGTAATCAAGAATGGTGAGAAGTTCTTTGGCTGTTGCATCAAACTCGACTTCATTCTGTTTGGCTTCAACCGCAAAATCAAGGTTGGTAATAACCCCAAACCTCTCCAGATCGGTGACGGTCTGCATACATTCCTGAATGGTTTCCCCACCACAAAAAAGGGGAAAAATCGTGGAACGCAAAGCAGAGTCAATGGGCAGATGCATTTTAAATGCCAGCTCCGTTGCCTTAGTACCGAAACGGTTCAGAGTCGGATTGTTAAACATTCCAAATAAAAATGCTGACTGCTTCAGCTCCTGGTCGGATTTTCGCAAAAACGCAATTCTGGTATCAGAAAAATCCATACAGCACTTCCTTCTTAATAAGCTCTGGCAAAAACAACCCGCCCCATAGATGGTTTCCCACTGTAAATACAAACACCGGCTTCCTTTTCCTGATGAAGAGGAATACAGCGAATCGTGGCTTTGGTTTTTTCCTTGATCGCCTCTTCGGATTGAGATGTCCCATCCCAATGAGCCAGAATAAAACCACCAGTGGAATCCAGAACCTTCTCAAAATCTTCCATAGTATCTACTTTATAGGTGTGGGAGTCTCTATAGGCACGGGCTTTTTGTAACAATTCAGCCTGAATTCTATCCAATGTCTCATTGATTCTGGAAGCCAGTCCATCACAAGGGACAATTTCTTTTTGCCTTGTGTCTCGTCTTGCCAGTTCTGCCGTCTGGTTCTCAAGGTCTCGAGGACCAATTACCAGTCGTAAAGGTACTCCAAGCATCTCATACTCAGAGTACTTCCAGCCTGGGGACTTTTTATCGTCTTCATCAAGCTTGACCCGGATACCAAGAGCTTTTAGCTCACTGGCCAATTCTTTGCACTTTGCCCGGGTGCTTTCGAGCTGCACATTTTTGCCTACGGGAATTAGGACCACCTGAATTGGAGCCAGGACAGGAGGTAGTACCAGCCCGAAGTCATCGGAATGGGTCATTACCAAAGCCCCCATCAGTCGGGTTGAAACACCCCAGCTAGTGGCCCATACATACTCTTGTGTTCCTTCCTGAGTCAGATACTTTACATCAAAGGCCTTGGCAAAATTCTGGCCCAGAAAATGACTGGTTCCAGCTTGTAAAGCCTTACCGTCCTGCATTAATGCCTCAATACAATAGGTATCAATAGCACCAGCAAACCGCTCATTCTCCGTTTTAACACCCTTGAATACAGGCATGGCCATTGTGTTTTCAGCAAAATCAGCGTAGACATCCAGCATTTTTCTGGTTTCTTCCACAGCTTCTTCTGAGGTTGCATGGGCTGTATGCCCCTCCTGCCACAAAAACTCGGTAGTCCTTAAAAAGAGACGGGTACGCATTTCCCAGCGCACCACATTTGCCCATTGATTTACCAGAATGGGCAGATCGCGGTAGGACTGAATCCAGTCCCTGTAGGTGGACCAGATGATGGTTTCTGAGGTAGGGCGAACAATAAGCTCTTCTTCCAGTTTGGCTTCAGGATCCACCACAACTCCATTACCATTGGGATCGTTAATCAGTCGGTAGTGGGTTACTACGGCACATTCCTTGGCAAAACCTTCAATGTGGGAGGCTTCCTTGGATAAAAAGCTTTTGGGGATAAACAGCGGGAAGTAGGCATTCTGATGTCCGGTAGCCTTAAATGCGGAATCCAGAACGGATTGCATTTTTTCCCAAATGGCATAACCATAGGGTTTAATCACCATACAGCCCCGAACCGGGGAGTAATCGGCAAGACCTGCCTTGATTACTATATCGTTATACCATTGGGAATAGTCCTTACTGCGACTCGTGATTTCTTTGTTGCCCTGACTCTCAGACATAACCTGCTCCTTAAATTTTCAGCGAGGCGATTATACCACCAAGCGAAACTTAAGTGCGGGTTTGTTAATCAGTGAATGTGCTGTTCACGAGCCTGATACTGTTGTACCAGATCCAGATTGGGTCCACGAAGAAATACGGAGTCGTTAATAATCAGGATCTGATCAAACAGCACCTGTCCGTTCTCAAAATCAGCCAGAAATTCCGTCCAGACATCCTGAACCAGTTCGAGCTTCACTACCGCGCTTTCTCGCATAATCACTTCTTTCGGGTCGCTACAAAATACTGCTGATTCTTATCGGCACTAAAGCAACAACCGCTTACAAGTACAAACAAGATAACACATTAGTAGCCAACTTTTGTCATATAGTTCCCAAAATAGTACGCTAACCAACAAATCTGATCATTTCATTCCAAGATTCCCCAATCTCCAGACTTTTCTAAAGAACGATACTTCTATATACTGACTTCTGTGATAAGACGAAAATCGATCAAAAAATATGTGCCAGGAAAAAAGGACACCCTGATTGCCTATATTTTGCTGTTTCCTCCTATGGGAATGCTTGGGCTTCACAAGTTTTATCTGGGTCAGCCGATCTGGGGACTTCTGTATTTCTTTACTGGGGCATTTTCCGGCCTGGGTATTATCTATGATCTTTTGAAAATCCCCGAACAGGTTGAGCAGGCCAATGCCCTGCTTAATTACCGCGATGCCCCACAAAGGGGAGAGCTTTATGATTCTGTGTACACAGCTACTGGTGGGGAAACTCCTCATGATGAGAACATCATCGAAGCCGACTATGAGTATATCCACAAAAATGGAAGTGGATTCTCCAAACCGGAACGGTCTCTTGAAGCCAGAATCATTGAACTAGCAGAAGCCTCGGAGTTAAATCAGCTCACCCTTAAGGATTTGATCAAGGCGGGAATTCCTCTGGATGATGCCAAGCGCACCCTGGAAAAACTGGCCAGGGAAGGTGTTTGTGAAGAAGTGAACATGGACGCAACTAAAGTCTATTGTTTCTGAATATCTGGCTTTCTCGGGTGTCTTTTAGGCCAGAGCTTGTAGTGCTGAAGCAGGGTATCCTCAAGGATCTCAAATTCCCTTCTGCCCCCTACAAGGTTATGCTGCTCATACCATCTCCACAAAAACTGGGCTACAATCTCACTGTCTCTTCTTAAGCTCAGTGCAAGCCCCCACAGGCGAATTGCCAGTTCCTTATGCTGAATGGCCTGAATCACCAGTTCATCAGGATGGGGATATCTGGCATTTAAAGACAACTTCTCTCTTAACAGGGCCAGTTTTACACTCAGCCACTCATATTTCTCAAATCTTTCAAAAATGGAAACATCCCCTGCCAGCCCGGAATCCCCATATTCGTCAATGGCCCAGTCCATCAGCACTGGATAGTCATGAACCCCTTTGCTTGCCAAAAGCCTAAGAAGCCAGACTGACCTTTCTTTAGGATCACTTAATGTCAGATATCTCAGTCGCATGTAATGAATGTATGCCAGCCTTCTTCTGTCCTCGGATAACATATGTGGCTCCAGGGCCATTTCCAGAAGCGGCAACGAGCCTACTGACTTCCTCTCCAAAAGGGCCTGTAAACAAAAATAGAAAATATTGCCGTTATCTGAATTGATTCCCATTTCCAGAAAACCAGCCTGCTCGGTAAGTGGCAGTGTTTTTAAGGTGGATTGGAATTCCGTGAAGTCTTTCTGTTCATCACGGTTCTGATCCTCAAGACCATAAACCAAAGTATGCAACAGAATTGCGAGAAGCAATTGTTTCATAAAACCGTCTGAAAATCCGCCAGTACCATTTCCCGAATAATCTCGGTCAGGGGCTTTTGGGCTTTCCAGCCCAGTTCCTGGTAAACTCTGGATGGGTCTCCTATCAGGGGAATCGGATCCGATTCACGAAAAAACTTGGGATCCGTCTCCACAAACTGCTTCCAGTCCAGTTCCAGAGTTGAAAAAGCAATCTCAAGAAAATCCTTCACAGAATGGGTCTTTCCCGTGGCCAGAATATAATCCCTTGGCTCATTTGCCTGAAGCATCATCCACATGCCCTGAATAAAATCAGGGGCATATCCCCAGTCTCGGACTGCATCCAGATTACCAAGCTTTAGGGTTTTATCCAGACCTTTGGCAATTCTGGCAACACCTCTAGTGATTTTTCTGGTTACAAAATGTCTGGCCCGCCGTGGTGACTCATGATTGTATAAAAAGCCTGTACAGGCAAACAGACCTTCACGGCTTCTGTAGTTCTGTAAAAGATGGTGGCTGGCCACTTTGGAAATGCCATAAATGGAACGGGGAGAAAATCCTGATGTCTCATTCTGAGGTGCAAAGTCAGGTTTACCAAACATCTCGCTGGAGCCTGCATAAAAAAATCGGCATTGTGGTCTTAGCTCAAGAATGGAAGCCAGAAGATAATGTGTGGCACTGAAATTGGAGTTCATAACCTGAAACTCTTCTTCAAAACCATAATGCACAAAACTGGCGGCAGCCAGATGATAACACTCATCTGGCTGCACATCCTTAATACAGCGATACAGGGATAGATGATCCACAATACTGCCCTGGTGCAGAATCACTCGGTTACGAACCGAAGACAGGTTGTCTTCCCGCCCCCCGGAAACTTCCAGGGACTCACGGCGGACTAGTCCATGCACCTCATAACCTTTGGACAGCAAAAACTCGGCAAGATAAGAACCATCCTGCCCTGAAATTCCTGTGATCAAAGCCCTTTTTTGCACCTGTTTAAAAATTCCAGTCCGAGAACAACGAGGCTTTGAACTGAGTAAACTCCTTGAACTTTGCTCTCATGTCCATCATGGCCACATTCATGGCCTCCATTTTTTCTCCCACAATTGTACCGACATTATGAGACAGCTTAAACGCCATCAAGTCGTTTTTCTCCAGAAGTTCAAGATACTTCTGCTTGTTGAAGAACAATACTGTAGAAGGCTCAAGGCACAGAGCTGTACTGGTTCTGACCCTTTTGGCCATCAATCCCATTTCACCCAAAACAGTAGGGGCCTCAATATCAGCCAGAACCTTGGGCTTTTCAGCCTCTTTCTCTCTTTGTACCCTGATTTTTCCCTTCAGAATCAAAAAGAAACCTCTGGCTTCCTGCCCCTTGTGAAAAATGATTTGATTTGCCTCATACTCCACAGTTTCTGTAAGGGACAAAAAATAATCAAACTCCTGCTGGTTAAAATATTTAAACAGAGGATTTTCCTGATAGTGTGTTTTTAAATAGTCAACTGTTTCACACATGGTTTCTCCTAAATTCCGCTCAGGGCAGTCGCCTTGCCTACCCGACCAATGGCAATCATAAAGGCTGCTGTGCGCAAATCCACGCCCTTCTGTTTGGCCACCTTACAAACCGTCTGATATGCTGAGCGCATTTTGGTTCTCAGCCTTGAGTTTACCTCTTCCTCGGACCACTGAAACTGCTGGATATTCTGGGTCCATTCAAAATAGGACACACATACCCCACCAGCATTGGCCAGAATATCAGGCATCAGAAGTATGTTGCGTTTCTGCAAAATCTCATCGGCCTCAGGGGTCACCGGTGCATTGGCAGCCTCAATAATATATTTACAATTGAGGGAGTGAGCATTGCTTTGATGAATACAGTCCCCAAGAGCCGCAGGGATTAAAAAATCGCAGGGAAGTGCCAGAAGTTCCTCATTGGTTACATGAGTATACCCAGGTACTGAAGACAGGGTTCCCCCCTCAGAGCAGTATTGAAAAAGTCTGGGAATATCAAGACCTTCCTGGGAATATACTCCACCAGTATAATCACTGACTGCCAGTACCTTACCTCCGAGGCGATACAAAATCAGGGCAGCCCAGGAACCTACATTCCCAAATCCCTGAATCACAAACGAGGATTCTTCAATCGGATGTTTTAAGTCTTCAAGCAGGTTCTGAATCACATAAATCACACCTTGACCCGTGGCGGCAGTTCTTCCCTGAGACCCCTGCAGTTCCAGAGGTTTTCCGGTTACGACCGCGGGACTGTACCCGTTGATTTTGGAATATTCATCCATAATCCAGGCCATTACCTGGGAAGTTGTGTTTACATCCGGTGCCGGAATGTCCTTGTATGGCCCAATGGACTCATGCATGGCTGAAATGAACTTGCGGGTTACCGTTTCAAGGTCCTTTTCCGTCATTTCCCTGGGGTTACAGTTTATCCCGCCCTTGGCCCCCCCAAAAGGGATATCCACCAGTGCGGTTTTCCAGGTCATCAATGAAGCCAAAGAATTGGAATGTTCCAAATCCATGGTCGGGTGATATCTTAATCCCCCCTTGCAAGGGCCCCGACCCTTGTTGTGTTGCACACGAAATCCCGTAAAAACCTTCATGGAACCATTTTCCATTTCCATAGGAATTTTTACGCTGATTGTACGCCAGGGGCGAGACAGCATCATCATGATGGGCTCGCTCAGTTGCATGGCATTGGCTGCCTTATTAAAGTAGTACAGGGTTTGGTCGTTGGCACTCATGAACACCACCGTTGAAGACTGTTACAGGAATACTTGGTACTGGAGTCTAACATTTCCCTGTACTGCAAACCAGACCCAAAACCTCAATTTTAGTCTTCCAAAAGAATGTTACAGCCAAAATCCGGCATAGGAGGCACATATGGTCCGCTCTTACTAATTGGAGCACCGTGAACCGGGGCTGAAAATCTTGGTGGAGGAACTCTCATATCATTTGGCATCTGGGGTACAGATGGTGGCATATGCCAGCTGTAGGCCTCTGGCTCTGGTACACGATCGTAGGCTTTGGGGTGCTTCCAGTAGTTAGTATAGGTTCTTGGACGGGGATTAAGGGTCGGTGTAGGTACTTCGGTAACAAAACTTCTAGGCCCAACAGCCTGTGGAGATAAAACCACATAAGGAGTCCCTGTACCTGTGTTTTTCAAGAAGTCTGGCATTTCCTTGTGTGGAACTGCCAGAAAGTCTGTACCTGTTAATGGTGTTTCCTGTTTTTTGGCTTCATTTAATGGAATATCCTGAGCCATAGTCTTTGGATGTGTAGAATGAGGCGACCCATCATAGACCTTTGCTACGGCTTGTCTGGTCTCTGAATGAGTATCAGTCTTTGGGGTTTTGGAAGGCATTACCAAAGATTGCCCAGCTGGCAAAAGAATGACAAAACGAGATCCTGACTCGACTCTGTCACCTTGACTCGCTTCAAATTGCCTGATGGTTTTTTCAATCAGACTTAAATCCAGACTTGCCTCAAGTGAGGACATGATCACAACAAACAGCCCAATTTTTCTGGTCCACATACATCCCTTCCTTGTTTCTGTCAGTCCCTTCGGAGCTTTGGAAAGTGTTAAAGACAGGACTATTTAGGGATTTTTTTGATTTTTAGAAAAGCAGGACAAAACTAAACCGGGTGTCGATTTTCTTGAAAGATTATCTGATGGCTTCCTTTAAGTATTCCCTTACAAACAGCTCCAGGGATTGAACCTGTGCTGAAGAAAGCTTCCATTCCCTGGCCAGAGAAACTATGGCCTCCGAAGAAATATCCCTGGCCTCTGTCATAATAGCTGGAAACACATTTAATACCAGAAATCGGTCTACATATTGTTTCATGGCATCCAAAGTGGCTTTATCTGTTGCCTCATCTGCCGGAAGATTGATGTTATGCAGGGCTTGAATTCGGTCCAGGCGTTCAAAGTCCTGGGACAAAAATGACTCCAGGGGATGGAATGGATCCGACAGGTGACTCAGATCAATATCGCTATGTGAGACCTTAAGCCCTTCCACCTGTTCCGGCTGACGGATCAGGGTAGCCTTAGGATCGATTAACCTCTTGACTGTCAATTCGATTTCTTCTTCTATTTTTTTTAACATCAGACCGGACTGCTCTGCATTAAAAAAATATTTCTGGGTAATCTCATTTTTCTGTTTGCGACATTGTTCCTGATTGGCTTTCAGATCAAGCCGTAAAGCCTGATTTATCTCCTTGTATCTGTTTTGGCTCATAGGGCTGCCCGGCAAAACTTCAGTTCTTTGAGCCTGCCTGATTTCCCTGATTTCTTCCTCAAGCTTAAGACAGAGGGTATCCAGGCGACCAAGTTCCAGTCTCAGACTGAGCAGATCCTGATTTTTCATGAATCTGCCAGCCTGGAAATGCCAGTTTTTAAGCTTTGGATGCAAAAGCTTGAGCAATCCTGGAGAATAGGTTAGAACCTCAGAGGAACAAAGACTATATACCAGGGTAAAAAATATAAAGACTCTCATTGCCTTGTACTCTCCGAACCAATCTGCCGAAAATGAACACTTTGAGGTATGATTCTCACAGGAATACACAGGGCTGTTCTATTGCCCTGGGCATCGGTTGCAATAACCTTGATTTCGTCCACCTTGTCCCTGTGGGGATACACATGATGAGTTCTTAACTCAGCCCTGTCCAGATACTGATTTCCAGGCCGTTTGTCAATATTGGGAAGGGGGTTCTGGGTAGGCTCAATTCCAAATGAACTTAAGGCCGGAGTTGCCAGATTACAGGCTTCGGAGCGAATCTCAAGGGAACCGTCCTGAATGGCTCCAACCACATTGTCTGACATGCTGGCCCTGACTTCAAACCTTGTATCCTGAGGAATTTCCCAGAAAAAATCACTCAGATTGCCTGGGCTTGCTGCGTACTGCGAAACCCTGATTTCAACCGAGGACGGGCTATTGGAGGAAAATGTAACTGCCTGGGCTTCCCTGCTGATGGAAGAGGCCTGAAACCAGTTTCCTGTCTCATCCATAGGAGCACGGGGATCAGCACTGCGGAAAATATGCATCCTTTCCTGATAGGACAACAGATTGGAAAACCCATCCCGGTTAAGGCCCTGTACTGGGGACACCACAAAATAGACAGGCAGCCTGGTTTTATAGTCAATCAGGGTTACCTGCAAAGAGGGTGGGGTCAAATCACGATAGGTAATGTCTCCAATTCTTGAAGCCTCATGAAACATGGACTGCTTCTGGGCCTCTCTTAAAATTTGTGCCTTACTTCCAACCAGGGAAGGCAAAGCTACCAGTCCGTTGGATTTTCCAGCCAGTCGATAATGGAAATTTGTTGGATTGATGGAAGCTATGGTATCCGCCTCCCTGTAATCATCCATGATTCTGGCATCCTGGGCCGTAGCATACATGCTCAGGGTCAGCCCATAGTCATTATTAAAAAAATGCGGGGCTACAATAGCACTTGGTTCGACTTCCCACACCGTTTCCAAAAAGCAGTTGCCTGGATCTTCCTTGTGCGGATGGCTGGCTACAAGACAATCTGCTCCCGCCCTCTGAGAATCCAGTCGTAGCTGGTTTCGATTGGAATTGGCCCCACGGGTAGGAAATCCAAACATGTTTAACAACCCGTCCTCAAAATGCGGCATAAGATGGGCTACCTGGGCCAATCTCTCCGAAGAGGTGGCGGCTGTATGCGAAAACACCATAACACCAGCAGGTTGATATGGAAAAATACTACCTTGAGTAAGGCGGCGGTTAGCAAACCAGTCCGCATCCCCATAAGCCTTGGCCGTGAGTGTGGCAGGCCAGGTCTCAGTGGAAAATATCATGTCGTTTCTGCGGGCAGTTCCCTCACCCTGATTAAAGTAGTGAAAATGGTTGGCAACCGATTGCAGATTCACACCGGGAGAAGGTTGTCCCGGCCAGAATTCAGAGAGACCATGAGATTTATTAAACACCAGACTGTTTTCTGCTCCATTGAGTTCCTGGTTGCGGTGCGACTGTAAAAAACTGTAGGATTCGTTGCCTAGTACTCCTAAACCCCTGCGATTTCGTGGATCCATGCCAATTTCATAATAAAATCCACTGACTACTGGCAGTCCCCCCTGAATCTGGGGCAAGCGGGTCGCATCCTGGACTGGAGCATTCTGCCATCCTGCATATTGAGCATTGTCCCGCACCCTTAAAGTCACTTCTTCTACATTGGCCCGTCCTGCAATAAGGTTTTGTGGAACCCCGGAAATTTCTGCAATTTCCGGGTTCTGTAAATCCCCTACAAAAATTTCCGCAAAATGATCGGAATTGGCACGATAGGTAACCGCTCCGGAATCACTGATATTAAATCCAGGTAATTCCTCGGCCTGCTGCAACCCAAAGGACATGGCATTGGGACTGGGATAACTTGTTTTGACCCGTCCAAAACCCCTCCAGGCCGTAAACCGATCTTCCCCATATACATATTCCCTTTTCATGACCGAAAAAGTCTCTGTGACAATCTCAAAGGCACTGGCACTTGCTCCACTGGGCAATGCTGGGGCTGCATCATAATAGGTGAACTTACCAGTACCTGCTCCAGAAGGACTTAAAATTTCCTTTTGAGGTTTCCAGGCAACAATGGGAGCAAACACCTGGCAACTTACCTCAAGTACAGTTACACCAGTGGGCACAGGGAATCGTAGGGGACGAATTTTTTGCGCAAGACTAACAAAATCAAAAGCGGCAACCTTGTTGTCCGTGTTGATTTCATCCCTTAAAATCCCGTTCATTTCTAGAGTGGTATCCCCTGTTAAAAGAGCATTATTTTCAAGCAAGGGAATGCGAAAGTAGATTTTATATGGATCCGTTGGATCCTCCTGCAAAAGACGGGTATTATCCATAACCAGTCCAGAAGGATTATGGGCTCCTGGAGCTACAAACTGCACCAGCTTCTGAAATTTTTCGCGAACCCCTGCCGGACTATAATTGGCATACCAGTTCAACCAGAACACTTCTGCCAGATTTCCAGTACGGATTACAGCCCTTTTTACAGTACCGTCCGGCAAGCGGTAGCGCATAAACCATACATACTTCATATCGTACCAGGTATAAAATCCGTGGGGAGATTCAATGACCCCAAGTCCTGAAGGATAATGTTCTTTTCTAGCCAGTGTTCCCTGATGTAAGGACTCAAACAGATCCTCAGGTGGAAGGGCACCCAGAAACTCTTCATCAAACACCTTTCCATCACTGTTCACAATTCTGGCACTGCGACGACTGCTGGTATCTGCCGAGGCATCATTGCCAAATGCCTCAGTCAAAGCCGCCCCTTCGCCTACTTTTTTCCAGTTGGATGGATGCAGGCCAGACTTGTCCACTAGCGGAACCCCACCAATTACGCCACAATTCTGGACACCACGATTTTCATAAAGCCCTGTAGTATTGTTAAAAACAGATCGGGGGCAGGTAAAATCAAAATCCCAGGATCCAATCCCGCTCTGTTTGGAATGAGTTCCGGCAAATCCCTGATAGTTCACAGCATCCGATCGGAAAAACTCAACCTTTCCGGCCGTATGTACGGGAACATTCTGTCCCTGATGGGCCAGAATCAGGTTTTCCCCTTGAAGATACTGCAAAGGAATCACTGGTAAACTGCCTACCCGACCAGAAACCAGACCGTGGGCAGTGGCTGTGGCAAATGCCTGCTGAAATTCACTATCCGTAAGCAAAGACTCCATTCTGAACAGATGATTCTGGCTCAAATCCGTCACATTAACCCGGATCTGGTTCAGAAATGGGTTGGCCAACGGGGGGGCAGAGCCAACCGTTACGGGCATGGTATAGGAGGTGACCACCAAAGCCGCTGGTACTGTGGATGGATCCGATAAATAGGTCACTCCCGTCAAATCAAAACCAACTGCCCCAAGCATCAGAGTGACCTCATATTCACCTGGGTCCTTGAAGTTGTAAGGCATATCCTCGGGCGCGTACACTGGGGCAGTGGGACTGCCCGCAATCATGCGGCTCATATCCTGCCAGCAGGAGTCAAACAGAAGGCCCCTCTTTAAAGCTATAGTTCCAGGAGCTTCGAGCAATGGTTCCGGACTGGATCCATCAGCCCGGATCAGTTCACAATTGGCTTTGACCCTGTTACCAGAAGCAGGAACATTTTCTAAGACAGGGGTGTAGGGCATGTCATTCTGGGTATAATCCACAAGACTGTGGGGAGGTGATTTGGCCCTAATCTGCCAGCGATAACGCATGGTTCTGGTTCCGCTTCTGCCCTGATCCATCCTGGAGTTCATCAATGTTGATACTTCAGAGCGAAATGGTTCATTCAAAAGGGTGGCCACCGTAATTCCAATCCGCGTATCGTTATCCCAGAACAAGTCCTGAACCGAACCACCCCCAGAAACCAGGGGCAATGTTTTGGTGTAGGCAAAACCTGTAGGCAGATAATTGGAAATCATCTTTACGGCCCCTCCTGCCGCATTGCCCAGAGTTCTAAGAATCTGATTGGAACTTTGACTCAGTACGGCTGGAACCCCCCCATAATGAGGTGGGTTTTCCATTCTGAATACAGCCAGAGTGTCTTCAATAAGATTCTGATTGGCATCACAGGTAGCTGAAGCTGGAGTGGTGTCACAGGGATGAACTATATCTACTGTAGTACTTGAACCGGAAGCCGGTGGATTAGGCACATTGATTACCCCCAGTTTTACATTGATTCCAGAAAAATCAGGGGAATTGAAGGTGGCCGCTGTTACTGTACATGCCCAGCCCGTATTGGAAATAGCAGGAAAATCGGCATTAAAGATGTCATCACCGGCTGCATCCAGAGGAAAATTGAAGGTAGTGGCACAGGTGCCTACCTGAAAAGTCGGAATAACTCCTAGTCTTTCCGGTAACGAACCATCAATAGGGGATAGTTTTTCTACCACAAAACCAGCGTGCTGTTTCATGGTCACGGTTACCTGCATAGGATTCATGGGTGTAACCCCATTGGGTTTTGGAACCGGAATACCTGCACTCAGGCTGTTGCAGTTCAAGGTATTTCCCGAAGGATCGCTCATTACATCCATCAATCCACCACGACACAGGGTTTCCAGGGAATTGCGATCCACGCGGCTTCCAAAAAGTCTTCCCATGGTTGCCGCATCTTCCAGGGTATTATTGGAGTGAACTATATACACATTGTTGTCACCGTCAGCGGCAATTGCCTTAAGTGGCAGGCGGTTGCCTGCATCTATCACACCAACGGATGAAGAACCGGCTACTGTATGGTTGTAGTTGGCATACCTAAGATTTAAGCGGTTAGCTCTTTCCTCAGCAAACCAGACAGTCCCCCCTGTGCCCCAGAAGTTGGAACTTACGGTGAAGTGCGAAGCTGGCAGATTGGAATAATAGACATAATCGGTAGAGCCATCCCTTCGTTTGGAAAACCCAAGTGACTGCACAAAGTTAGGTAATTCCAGGTTTCCCGCATACCCAAGATCCGTGCCAAAGGCCCGATACACAACCTGCTGATTGACATCAGTACCAAAACGCGCATCTGCATCTCCGACCTTGTATCCGTCAATACCAGCATTTGCATTGAGGTTAGGACTCACAAGTTCCTTCTGCCTGTTTCCAGCTCCAGCCGCTGTAATTGCCACGCTGATTTCCACAACCGAAGTCTGAATTTCTCCAGCTCCCAGGGAAGCAATTTTTATCATATACAGTTTTTGCTGGGATTGATCCCTTCCATAACTGGAAGCATAGGCCGTGCTTGATGGGGAGGGCGGGGGCTCCTGAGTGGATGGAATTGGGCCGAGTCCACATAAATCACCACAATGATTCCATCGTCCAAGATCAGCAGAATAACTGACTGTAGAAGCCAATGGATTATCCCTGGCATCACTGTAACCATCACGGCCAGCACTGGTAAAAAAATCCCTGCCATTCTCAAGAGTCGTAAATGTGGCAGATGCCCCGGCATTACGAATCATTACCTGATTGTCAGCATCGGATAAAAAGGCATCAACCAGCAAAATTTTAACATTCTTTTTAACATCTTTAACCATGGCAGCAGAACGAAGGGCTGTGTAATAATCCCAGGGGAAATTCATGGGATACCCTGCCAGACGGCTTTCTGTGGCAGCCCCTGAATGCACCACATGGGGCAACATAAAAAATGCTCCAATGGGTGGGCTTAAGGGTGTGGAATCACAATTGGTTGGTCCCCTGTTCCAAAGCACCTCACCGGATCGTGGGTGATTCTGACCATAGGGCAGGTAATAACAGCCTGGATCTCCGGCATTGGGGATTACCTGATTGGCAGGGGCCAAGGGCATATCAAACCACTCATTATGCCAGTTCTGCCCTACTGGATTAGTAAAATTTCCACCGCAGCATTCTCCCGGTCTTTGTACTCTTAGCTGTCTGACTTCATCGGCCTCAACCCTGTATGCCTGCCTGCCACCCTGCCAGAATCCAGCGTGATACCAGACATGGTACATCAAAGGATAGGACTTGTAATGGGGAGGCAACACCGTACTTCCCTCCTCAACCTTTCCGGCAATGGGTCTGAGTCGGAAGGCCCCACGAATGGCATCCATATCAGTTGATTTAGTGGCATCATCCCCGGATTTGGAAGTATCACGGTTTACCGACAAGTCCTCGGATCCCGATTCATAAATCTTCATCCAGCCTTCTGCCCCATTAGGAGAGATCACATATCTCCATCCTGACGGGGTGGCCGTAATAGCCTGGCTTCCCGGCAGGTTCATAGTATTGGTATCTGTCATTACTGCAGGAAGGGTTGCGGTTTCTAAAGGGTGCCGTCTTGTGGTCAGATTCAGAATTGAAGTGCTGCCATTAGGAGAATCAATATCAGGTTTGGCACGAAACAGCTTGATATGTCCGAATTTATCTACAGAAAATCCGACATAATTGGGCAGGCGGGAATACAATGGCGAAGAGGGTGGCACTACATCAGATCTTTGATAATCCTCAGATCGATCAAACATATAGAGATCACCAACTGCTCCATCGGAAATCAAAAGGTAAACATCGCCATTGCGTTTCAACAGCTCATTTAATAGTGGATCCGGATCTGCTAAAACGGTGGACACCAAAACAAAACCAAGACTTAACCAATACCGGATCATGGTTTCTCCTTATCTCCAAAAAACAGCTTGCAGACCTGTTGCGAGGAAGCCTTCACCTGATGCTTCTCATATAGCCGTGTTAAGATTTCACAGTTAAGATCCATGGCCCCAATAATTGGGTGCGGATTTGTTCCACTCCAATTCAGGACAGCTAAAAGACTCTTACTGCGTCTTAGGATCTGAATCTCGTCAATAATTTCCCTAAGCATCTCTTTTTGCTTAAATTGGGTCTGCTCCTCAGAAAGTATAGTCATCGAGCCTGTTTTAGAAAGCTCCAAGAGAGCACCTTCCAAACCTTCGTCAATACTTCGCCCACGATACAAAGCCTGCCAGTTCTGGTACAAATCATGTTCATGGGCTGCGTAAACACTGTCCTGATACATCCCGCCCAACTCTGTCACAAAGGCCCGATGGTCTGGATGAACCCGATACAAAAGAAGAAGATCCACCATTCCCACCGACGAGGGGGCACTGCGTCCTAGCCGCTTGGCCCTGGCTAATTCCAGCACTTCTCTAAGCCTCGATTCTGAAGCCTCTGGCAAAACAAGCAGGACAATTAAAAGAAACAGGGCACGAATCATTGTTCCTCACCCCTTAGTTTTCCATAACGAAGATTAAGCCTGTTAATGATCTCGGAAGTCAAATCCGCCAGACTTCCCATAAACTGCTGGCTAATATCTAAAGATTGAGGCTCAAATCCAAAAGGAGCTTTTACGCAGGAGATGCTCTTCTGTACAAAGGTTTGTAAATCTTTTCCTGATAAATCGGAATGATTGTCTAAAACAGACTGTAATATGACCTCCCAGCGAAACTTTTCTGGATAAAGACTGCGAATAGGACGGCAGTTGTCCACAAAATCCCCAGCTGGAACAAGAGCTGAATAGTTGAGTGAATCCATAACCTCCAGACCTATGGATACAATCTCAGCCTTCACCTGCAACAAAATTTTTTGTGTTTCCAAAGAACTCAGAAATGCAGGGGAAAGGGCCAAATCCACATCCATTTGATACTTTTGATATAAGGAATGAACAGCTTTCAGATAGTTTGGGTACAAGGCAGCCTGCCGTCTGCCAATGTCCTGTAAATGCGACATAGGATCAGCTAAACTTTTGGAAAACAATCCTTCCTTTGCATTTTTCAAATCCATGAGGCTGTTTTTCAGGTTATGCATCTGATTTGTAACCGAAACCATAAGCTCCCTATGCAGGGTTTCTTCTTTCTGGTAAAGACTCTGAAGCGTCTTTTTGTCAACAGACACTCTCTTTTTGATTCGTTGCACCAAAGGGTCATAATTTCTTAGAGCAGGATGCTTATCAAGAATGGCCTGAGCCTGATAAGTGGCAAATCCCGATGCAAACATACTGGGAAGGCAAAAAAGTAAAAATAGGATTAATGAACACTTTACCATGATCCAAGTGTAGGGACGATTTGGCAAAGGGTCAAGTGCTGACTGAGTCATGCTATTATGAGGAATATGAAACCCTTGATTTCAATTGATGCAAGAATGATTGCCCATTCCGGTATTGGTACCTACCTAAGAAACATTCTTCCCTATCTTATAGATTCAGACAGATTCAGTATTGAGCTTTTGGGAAACCCTGAGCTTTTGGAAAAACTCGGTTTTAGTCCTAAGCAGGGAGTTTCTGTCCGGCCTGTTTTCTGCCCTATTTACAGTTTTAAAGAGCATTATCAGATCCCGGCCGCAATGTCTAAAAACTCAAAGCTTCTTTGGGTTCCTCACTTTAATATCCCCTGGCTCTACAAAGGGCGGCTAGTGGTCACAATTCATGACATACTGCCAATGGAAAAGGAGTTTTCCAGTGTATGGAAACGCTTATATACCCTGATTTTTTTAAAAAGAATAGAAAGCCAGGCTGAAACTGTCTTTACTGACTCTATATTTACAAAAAACAGACTTGAAGCCCACAATCTGCTAATCAAATCTAATCAGCCTGTTGTTACGCCCTTAGGAATTCATTCCTCCTGGCTCAATTTTCAACCTGGGCCAAGACCCCATAACAACCCATACATCCTTTATGTTGGCAACATCAAGCCGCATAAAAACTTAAAAACTCTTTTGAAGGCACATTCACTATTGATTGATGCTCCCGATCTGATTCTTGTTGGTAAAAAATCCGGATTTATTCTAGGTGATAGCGAAACCATAGCTCTGGCCACAAACAACCCAAAAGTACATTTTACCGGGGAAATCCCCATCTCCGATGAAACCCTTTCTCAATATTATCGCCATGCTGAAGCACTGGTGTTTCCAAGCCTATATGAGGGTTTTGGTTTACCCCCCCTGGAAGCTATGGCATGTGGTTGCCCCTGTATCGCGTCGGATATTTCCGTGCTTAGGGAATTTTATGGTGACTCGGCCAGTTTTTATTCTCCCCCCAAAGATGAAGTGGCTCTTGCCGCTCAAATTGAGGCTATTTTAAAGAACCCTTCATTAAGGCAGGAAATGATACAAAAAGGCTTACAAAAGGCTATTTCAAGCACCTGGGAAGTCGCGGCTCAAATTATTAAAAACCGGTTGGCTCAGCTCCTCTAAATGCACCTCTTCCCCAGTGGCCAGCATTTGAATATCTGGGCGGGCTTCTGTAAAACTCATGGCATGTTCTGAAAACACCGGAGTTTTTACCACCGTTTTGAAACTGGGGGTAGAAGATATCCGGTACGACTTAGAACACATGGCCTGTATGGAAGCTTCTACGAAGTTTTGCGACCTTACCAGAGAGGAACAGGCAAAGGAACGGGAAAATCTAAGGTTTAATTCAATGATGTACAACTGATTCTGATGCAATAAGACCTGAAAATTAAAGCCCCCACAAATTCCCAGTTCCTGAGTCAGGACTCCGGCCCAATCAAGTATGATCTTTTGATTTTCAGGACTTAGCTTTTGGGGTGGTGAGAAAGAAATAGAGTTTCCCGCGTGAACCCCATTTTGGGAATTCACTTCATGTATACAATACAATAGAAGTTCTGTTCCGTTAGCCACACAATCAATATCATACTCGGTAAAGTCTGAAAAGTAGCGGGTGGCAATTGCAGGATATCTGGCTCTGGATGCATCCTCGTCTGAAGCTACAATCTGCATTCCTTGACCACCAAGAACAAAACTGGGCCTTAGAAGAATCGGATAACCAATGGATTTGGCAAACTTCAAACAGTCATCCTGATTGTTACACTGGAAAAATTCAGGTTGCGGTAAACCTTTGACTCTTAAAAACTCAGAAAATCTGTCCCGATTTTCACAGGTTAATATGGATTCCACTCTGCTACCGAAAAGCGGATAACCTGCCTGATGAATTCCCTCAGCCAATCTCGCCCCAATCTGGGCTGCGGCGGCCACAAAAATGGAATCCACCTTTTCAACCTTCGCAATCTGCAATACGGTTGGCAGCGATAATGTTTCTATATACAAGCGATCAGATTCATCTGGATCCGAGCTGACCGTTGCTGGATTAGGCTGGATCAGAATCACCTTGTAGCCGAGTTTTTTAAGTGTTTTTAAGGTAAAGACCAGATTCCATTCAAATTCGATTCCCGAACCTATCTGGTATGGCCCGGGACTGAGTACAAGAACTGTATTCTGGTAATTTTCTCTTGGCACAGGTAAAAATGTCTTTTTTGCACTGGCACTTAAATAGAATGGAGCGTTCTCAAATTCCTGGTGCGAGGACATGGAATTGATCTGTTTTGGATACAAAGACTGGGACAGGGGAGGATTAGTCAAAGAGATTTCCGCTTTTTGCAAAGCTTCGCCCATACATTTTCCAAACACTAAAGTCTCTCCGATAGAGCGCATATGAGGACCCCGAACCCACGGGGTTCCACCAATTTTATCCCAGTCCCAGTGAGGAATTTTTAAGGCCACATAGTTCATTGCCGGTTCCCAGACAGCACTTAATGAACTCTGATAAGGATGAGGGATTTTATGTAAACGCTCGCCTAAACACAGACGAGTGGCAATTAGGGCAATCGGATAATGAACAGCCTTGGATGCCAGGGCTGAAGACCGGGATAGACGGGCATTCATCTCGATCACATACACTTCTTCTGTCAATTGGCTATAGGCAAACTGTAGATTACATTCACCAACAATGGCAAAAGCTTCGGAAAGTCCCAATGCCATGCTGCGAATTTTCTGCCAGACCCGATCCGAAAGTGTCTGCACCGAAGAGACAACAACACTATCCCCTGTATGGATTCCTAATGGATCCAGATTCTGAAGGGAGGCCACCACAATTTTTGTGCCTAGAGAATCCCTTAACACCTCGGTTTCTATTTCTAGAAAACCATCAAGACAGGCACTCAGATAAACAGCTCCCAACTTGATAGAACTATGGATTACCTCTTTACAGTCCGTAATCTGTGCAAAACTTCCGCCTAATGAATAATCCTTTCGTAACAGTACCTTCTGGTGTTTTTTCAAAAAATCCAGGGCATCTTTGGGGCTGTTTGTCTTTATCCAGGGTGGCTGGGGAAAATTATGTTGCTCAAGGCGTCTGGAAAAAAGTTCCCTGTCCTCAGTAGCCATAATGGATTCAGGTGATGTACCACAGATCAAAACCCCATGCTCAAGAAAGATTGGCAAACAGGCAATCCCTAGATTAAGAGCAGTCTGCCCCCCAAAACCAAGAAACACACCATGAATTTTTTGCTCTCCCAGAATGCGTTTTACGGAATCTGTTACCAGGGGAAGATAATAGGTGATATCAGCCTCCCACCCTTGTATGGATGCGGGGTTAGGATTTAATACCACCGTTTTATGTCCCAGGGATTTTAGGGTCCTTACACAGACAGTCCCGGAGTAATCAAACTCCCCTCCCTGTCCAATGCGCATGGCTCCCGAACCTAAAATCAGATAGGATCTTAAGCTCATGAACAAATCCTGTGAACATATTCATCAATCAGATAAAAAAAATCCTGAGGGCCTGGCTCCCCTTCCGGGTGAAACTGGGTGCTAACATGTCCCCATTCTGGTTCATAAAGTCCTTCTAAACTACCATCATTAAGATTGACAAAACGAATCTGCCAAGGTGGTTTTACTAATCTAGTGTTTATGTTGTAACTATGATTCTGGGCCGTGATTGCGGTTTTATCCCTTAAAATATCTGTGACTGGAAAATGGGAGCCATGATGTCCAGATTCCATTTTTTCTGCCTTCAGGCCAAGGGCCATGCCTAACAACTGGTGTCCTAGGCAGATTGCCATCACTGGTTTTAACTCAAGCATGGTTCTGATTGTAGGCAAATGACTTTTATAATCTCTGGGATCCCCTGGCCCACTAGACAATACATACCCCAAACAATCCTGAACCTCTAATGGATTTTGATCTTTTGACACCGTGCATACCAAAACCCCTCTTGTCTCAAATGCTCTTTGAATTCCTGCCTTGTTGCCAAAATCCCAAAGTATTAGGGATTGGGGTTTGATACATTCAGCACCTGTTAGATTAAATTCTCTCCCAACTGGTTTCAGATTCTTTAGGCTCTGGGCATAGGGAACATTCTGCCTGGAAAGCCAGTCCTTCCAGGATGGGCTTATATAATGAGCTACAACACCCGCTACTGTAATCAGGCCAGACTGCCATAACTCACTTCGATAATCATATAAACCTATATGGGGATGAGTAAAAACAACAATCTGATTCCAGTAGGCCGGATCTGTCAGAACCTGGGCAAATCCCGTAGTGGAACAGACTGTTATAACCCTAAATTTTTCATTCATTCCGATATGGCTTCAATTCAGATTTTAATTTGAGCGAGAACAGAATTGTGCGTTTGATAAACTTCAACCTTGAGGTAATACCTGTATTCCAGGATGAGCTTCCATGAATTCGGGGCGGAAACACAACAGCAAAACGGCGGATGTTCAAATTCTGAATTCTGGCCTGATACAACACATAAAGGTCCAAAGAAAAATCATGGGGGGGATTGGACCAGGATTCAAAAAAACTGCGGGAAAATACATTGGGCTGGGCATTGATGTCCCACAAAAAAGTGTTTAGATAAAATGATTCAAAAAGGCTCATGCCCAGGGTGAAAAATGTATCCCACCAAGGTCTGTTTTTACGAAGACCCTTGATAAAATTTTGATCTGGATTTTCTGAGCTTTCCAAAAGATTCAAAGCCGTAATCACATCCCCTGGATCAGTCTGCATGTCGGCATGAGTCCATGCCAGATACTCTGCTTTGGATTCCCTAAGCCCTGACAAAACTCCATATCCATAACCTTGATTTTTATGGACTGTCACTACCCTCAGGAATTGATGTTTTTTTGCCAGAGAGTCAAGAACCTGTTCTGAATCATCCGTAGAGCCATTGTTCACCAGGATCAGTTCTACATCGGGCCGCTTCACTACCTCAGAAAATCGTGAAACAATCAGGGGGAGATTTTTTTCCTCATTATAACAGGGGACAACTATGGAACATTTCATAGGGATGCCACTCCACCTTGCTAAAGAACTTCTGCCAGTACAAAAATGAGTTTAACTCATCCGGGGTTCCAAAACACAGGTATTCAAAAACCTCAAAAGCGACCACACAAAAACCCTGTTCAAGTAACACCTCAATCAGACTGTCTACATAAAACTCATTGTTCACACGAAGCTGTTTTTCTAAAAGGATCCTGTAGCCTTCCTGAAATACCTTGGGATTTTTAAACCAGAACGAGCCCACCATAAGCAAATCATTTTCTGGATTCAGATTCAGGGGTTTTTTGACTCTGACTTTTTTTACCCTTCCATTTTCATCTGCTTCCAGCCAGCCATAAGCTTTAGGGTTTTTATTGGCCGGGGGATGATTTTTAAATGAAAACACCACACAATCCAGATCCGGCCTTTGCATCAGCTCCTGAAAACCCGCAGAATCCCAGAGAAGAGCCGTATCACAGGCACCAATCAGGATCGGTTTATCCACATCACACAAATCCACACCTAAGGCACAGGTACTTGCCTGACCCTCAGTTGACTTACTCAGGGATAAAACTTGGGATTTGGGCCAGTTCAAGCTGAGATATTCTCCAAACTTCTGCTCTTTAAGCAACTCATCTCTAACAATAAATACCTGATTCTCACATTGAGGCAAGGAATAAACTGCCTGAGCCACCATAGGCTTTTGACTGACTGGAATCAGCGGTTTAGGAAGATTATAAAACTGTTGAGAAAACCTGCTCCCTGCACCAGCCATAGGCATAATCAGTGTGTGAGGATAGATTTCCTTTGAGAATCTTTTCACTGCGAGTCTTTGAAACATCTTTGAATAATAAAGATATTCTTTTAAATCTTCTGGTGTACCCCACTGAAGCATGTGCTCAATCTCAAACAGTGATACTTTAAGTCCATCCTCTACCATCAGGTTAAACACCATACTCACATAATATTCACCTGCTGTCTGAATGCCTCTTTCCATCAACTGTAAAAAATAGTGCTTGAGAATGGTCCCTGTTCTGAAATAATAGGTTCCATCCGAGGCAAACTCCTGCATCCTTTGGTCTGTAAACGGCTGTTTCTCGCGAATTTCAATGAGATCCCCCTCAGATTCGCGACAAAATGCATAATTGGTTGTACCAAGCATATGTGGGTGAAATCCCCTGTATCCAGAAATTGCCCCATCACTTCTCCGTGTACGGATTTGTCTTAAAAACTCATGATAGTCCCATAGTTTGGCAAAGTCACAATAACTAACTATCACTTCCTGTGTATCTGAAATTGCATCAAATGCCCTGGATACTGCGTATACTGGGCCTAGTTTATGGGGGGCTACACTGACAATGAGAGCCTCGGGGGCAAGGTCTTCTAAAACTGAACGCATGTCTGTCGTTTTTAGATGCTCTTCATTGCAGATAAAGATCAGATTGGTTTCCCCGGGAAAACAATCAAGAACATAGGCGATCATTTCCCGGCCTTCAACAGAAATTAGGGGTTTGGGAACCTTATATCCTGCATCAAGAAATCTTTGCCCAACCCCAGACATAGGAATGACAACCTGCATCATTTATCCCCAAGGTTTCTGCGATATTTTTCTGATTCCCAATTGGACAAAAACTCAATCTCCTTTGGGCTTAAAACCATTAAGCCCTCGTGTGAAATCAGGGAGGCCGATTCAGAAGGCTGATTTTTTGATCTCTTAAGACTTCGAGCCCCTAATATACAGAAACAGAAAAACCTAAGCACATCTTCAATTTCTTTGGCCTTCTTTGCGTTTTGACCCACAATAAACAAGTTGTCCTCACATATAAGAATTCTTGGATCAAGGCCGTAGTCCAGCCTGAAATCCAAAAGATCCTGTTTTAAGCGGTTCAATGAGGATTTTAAGGGTTTGGGACCACAATACACTAAAATATCCGGACTAAAAGGCGGAAAATACAGAAGATTGGGAGAGGATTGAAACACTCCTAAAATCAGGGAATCTGTGATTGGGCTGACAAACACTGGATTTTCAAAACAGGCATAAATCTGGGATACAAGCCCCAATACCTTAATATCAAACCTTGAAAAAGGTATCTCAAATTTTAAGAGGGGCAACAGTTTAGAATCAAGATCATGCCCCATCTCCAAAACCGAATCTACATCAGGACCAGAAAAAATGACCCCATGATTCTGAAGAAAAACCAGGGTTTTCTGATCGTTTCTATCTTTGAGACCATCAATGAGAGCTAAACCAAGATCCTTACCTGGAGTGCAATATTTAAGAAACAGTGCATCTGGAAACAGAGGTTTTAATATGTTTTCATAATCGGGATGCATAAGAATGGAACATACAAACGCCGGGTGTATGTGTAATGTGACTTTTTGCATCTGTACATGAAGAAATGTTTCAATGGATGGTCTCTCAGAGCCCTTGTGCAGAGATTTTTGCGTAGCTGATGCAAGATCTTTAAAATGTAAAAACTCTTCCCAGAAAACCGCTAAACTTAATCTGGCAATCCCACGATCTGGGCTTAACTCAGCAAGGGTTCGACCACTGGCCTTGATCAACAGGCAATCTCCATCCTTAACAGAGGTGTTGCCTCCACCGGCCTGTACCCAGTCCGGTCGCATGCCTGCGATCCGAGAAAGGCGAATCAGCTCAGACTCACAGGCTGACAAGTTCATCCTCCCCAGATAAAATGCCCTTGGTTTTTTCCGACATAAGAAACAGTAAAATGAGCTGCACCATACCCCTATGACCCTCCTCAAACTGTACCTTATCCTCAAGCATATCTTCCAGATTCAAAATCAGCATTCCCGCTATTGCCATCAGCTGAACACGGTTCATCTGTGCATAAAATATAAATTCCTGATTCTGAAGATCAGAAGAATAATCCCAGGAATAGGCAAGACCCTGCTCTTGTAAACACTGGCGCAGAATCTCAGTGTTTACACTGGCCCCAAAACCAAGTTTTAAACCAAGATTGGAAAACTTCTCCTGATTTTCACCATCCTCACAGGGAAAATAAGAGATGATAAGATCTGCATAATTTTTCTGGGGCTTGATATACTTTAAGGCATCTTCTTCACGGGCCTGAATCTGAGTTAATACCTTTGTTTCAGAATATCCCCGCTTTAAGGTATCCCGAAGAATTTTCCAGTGACGGCGCAGGCTCTCTTCCGTATCCAGATAAATCTTCAAAT
Organism: Candidatus Cloacimonadota bacterium; assembly: GCA_019454875.1. Classification (GTDB taxonomy): domain Bacteria; phylum Muiribacteriota; class UBA6191; order UBA6191; family UBA6191; genus UBA6191. The sequence goes on from JACFNL010000003.1 coordinate 27,583, forward strand.
CAAGTATTTTGCGCATTTTAGGAAGATAAAAAGGGTGTAGTCCACTCAAAACAATATACTCTGCTGCTTCAACTTTTCTGGATTCAGTAAGTTTCCCTTCCAGATGATCATAATCATTTCTGTGAATGGCCCTACCCCGTTTGAGGCTTAATATATCCTCCATCTGTCTGTGCAGATGATTGGCCCTTGGATTGAGGTGAGTCATACTGTTCCAGGAGTCATGCGCACGGTCCCAGCGATGATCCGCATCCCCTTCCAGATCAAGAAGCCTTAAACCAAACAGGGATTTTAAATCCTTGAGCAGGGTGGACTTGCCCACAGCTGAATCCCCACCAATTCCAATGGCAACCCCGAGGCTTCTTCGTCTGTACACCAGATTGGAGCGAACCCCCAAACCATAATGAGCCAGAATCACAAGAACCAGCGAGGTCCATAGAAGTGTGAAGCCCAAATCAGTAAAAATTCCCTGATTGAGGATAGAAGGCAGCTGTGTTCCCAAAAAATTCAAAGGTGAAACCGTAAAGGGATGACAGAGCACAAAATACAAAAGATAGGAAAAAACCAGGGTCAGATACAAAAACACTCTTCCTGGTTTTTCATATAATATCTGTACAAAAAAAACGGACACAAAAGGCAGTGACCAGACATACCATCCAGGCATTGGCGGCACACAAAGAACAAATACAGAAAATAGAAGACCCGCAAAGGAAAAAAAGAGATCCCGATTGATTTTTTCATAGGCCAGAAAACGAAGATAAATCACCAGGCAGACCATGGGGGCCACAAATACGGTTCTGTTACCAACCGGAAGATAAAAAGCAAACAGAAGGCTCTGTTCAGGACTGGCAAACACCGTTTTGTAAAATGCTTCGGAACCAAAGGGAAGGATTCCTATATAAAATATAAGTAGCGGTAATGTCAGCATCAACCCCATTTCCCAATACAGGTTTTTTTTCCAGAGCCAGATCAGAATCAGGGGTAAAAGTGCCAACACATGGGTTTTGCATAAAAGGGCCAGGGAAAATCCCAGTGCTGCCAATACAATCTGCCTTTTCATCAGCTGCAAAGCACTAAAAAATAAAAAAGCCGTGGGCACAAGATCAAGCTGAGAATGCATGTATACGGCATACAAAAGAATGGGAGAGGCAAAATATACCCAAAGGATCAGATTTTTTCTGGAAGAATAAAGTCGCATCAGCATCAGGCAAATAGAGAGATCTGCCAAAAGCGATGGAACCTTAAAAGCTAGCCTGAATAACCAGTCCGGAGGCTCAGACACAAAAAGTTTTACAAACCAGAGAGGAAAAGCATGGATCAGAAGCATCCCCGGAGGATAGGGAAAAGCCGCCATATCAAGAGAGGTGCGATAGCTATCCCATGGATTGGTACCAGATACCAGATAGTGTTTTACAAAGGGTAGAAACAAGAGATCCAGCCAGTCCGAGCTGAAGACCAGCATCAAAAAAATTTTAATGCCAATAATCAGGCAGAGCCAGTACGAAACCACTGAACAGACCTTTGTAATCCCTCTTCCAGTCCCACTTCAGGTGTCCAGCCCAGTACGGTTTGGGCCAGTGTGATGTCTGGTTTTCTCTGTCTTGGATCATCGGTGGGCAAAGGACAGGACACCATCCCCGAGCAGGATTCGGTAATTTTTATGATCTCCTGGGCAATATCACGGATGGTCACTTCCTCGGGGTTTCCAAGATTCACCGGTCCGGTAAAACCAGTAGCAGAATCCATCATCAGAACCAAAGCCTCGATCAGATCGGAAACATAACAGAAGGAACGGGTTTGCATACCGTCTCCATATAGGGTGATATCTCTATTATGCAATGCCTGATTGATAAAATTGCTGATAACCCTTCCATCTTCAATATCCATTCGCGGGCCGTAAGTATTAAAGATCCTGACTACTTTAATATCCACTCCGTACTGACGGAAATAATCAAAAAACAAGGTCTCCGCACAGCGTTTCCCCTCGTCATAACAGGAACGGGGACCAATGGGGTTCACATGGCCCCAGTAATTTTCGGTCTGGGGATGAATCTCAGGATCTCCATACACTTCAGAGGTCGAGGCCTGCAAAATACGGGCCCCTGTATTCAGGGCCAGATCCAGCATATTGATGGCCCCCTGAATGTTGGTGCGAATCGTCTTGACCGGATCCTGCTGATAATGGACAGGAGATGCAGGACAGGCCAGATTGTATATCTGATCTACTTCAAGAAGTATCGGCACGGTTACATCATGGCGAATCAGCTCAAAATAAGGGTTGGATAACAAATGGCGAATATTGGCCCGAGTCCCTGTGTAATAGTTGTCCAGACAAATGACATCATGTCCTAGGCTCAGAAGTTTCTCACAGAGATGAGACCCTAAAAATCCAGCTCCACCAGTTACCAGAACCCGTTTTCTACGCATTCACTATCCTTCTTTTCTCATGGCTCTTTTTTCTATCAATCGACAGAAAATTTCCGTTCCTGCCATAAGAACTGACTCATCAAAATTAAATTTTGGATTATGATGGGCCGCGTAGGTAAGGTGGGTACCTCCCGAACCAAGCAAAAAATAACATCCAGGCACTCTCTCAAGGAAATAGGACATATCCTCACCGCCCATACCCATGATTTCAGGCAGAATATGACCTTCTCCCAAAACATCGGTTACAGCTTCCGCAACCAGGCCGGTACATTCCGAGTCGTTATATATGGCTGGATACCCTGATTTTAATTCAAAATCAATTTTGCACTCATATTCCATTTCCATGGCCATAATCTTCTGGGACAGCCGTTTTAATATGAACTGCCTGTCTTCTCTCGACAGGGAGCGCATTGTACCTTCCATAGTGCAGGTATCTGCGATCACATTAAATCTCTCCCCGGAATGAATGGTAGAGAAAGTCAAAACATTGGCATGCATGGCGTTAATTTCTCTTGTCAGAATCAGTTGAGATTCCAGAATCAGACGAGCCGCAATTACAATCGGTTCCACACACAGATAGGGACGGGCTGCATGTCCTCCCCGGCCATAAATTTTTAGGGAAAACTCATCAATAAATGCCGAAAATATTCCGGGAGCCAGTCCAATTTTTCGTGAAGGCAAACGGTTGCACAAATGTAAACCATAAGCCTCCCCTACTTCGGGATTGCTCAAAACCCCTTCATCCACCATGACCTTTGCCCCTCCACCTTGTTCTTCAGCCGGCTGAAATACAAATTTTAAGGGACGAGCCAGACGGTGTAGATTTTGATAGGCCCATACAATCGCTCCAAAGACCATGGCAGTATGCCCATCATGGCCACAGGCATGCATCACACCTTTATTTTTGGATGCAAAGGCCAGATTGGTTTCTTCCTGAATGGGCAAGGCGTCAATGTCGGCTCGAAACATGATGGCTTTTCCCGGCAGTTCTTCACCAAGGGTCAGGACCAGTCCCGTACCAGCACAGACTTTAGGGCTAAGACCCAATTCTTTCAGGCGGGAAAACAGATAGGTCTGAGTTTCCTTTTCCTGGAAGCTCAATTCGGCAAGGCGATGTAAATCTCTTCTGAGCTGAATCAGTAATGATTCCATGTGGGCATTCTAACATATACAATAGGCTCATGTTGGGCTCAACCCTATTTATCCTCTTACTAATGATTGCATTAGGGATTCAATCCCTCTTTCTTTCTTCTGCCTACACTGTGCTAAACCCAAGCCTTAGTCCTGCCTGTGAAATGTGGTTTGTACAGGATAAAACCCAGATCCGCCTGGAGATTCGGGTAACTCCCCACCCCGAAGCCTCCGCTCTTGAGCTGATTCGTCCTTCTGAGATGGTCTCAGAACCAATCAAGGGATTAACCCTTATATCTGATGACAGAACCTTGCAGTGCCTTCTGCCTATCATCAATGAATCCGCTAAACAAAGACCTCCCCGCTTAAATCGGCCCTACCGTTTTTTTATTGCTCCTGAATGTCGCAATCTTCCCCTGAGTCTTTCCTGGATTTCTCATCACCCGGAGGTAGATGTACCCTTGAGATTTCAGTTAAGCTCCATAGTTCAATCCCAGAAACACTTTTTGGGTGAGGCTCTTTTGCCGCCTTCCGTTGGCCCAGCCAGAAAAATTATCTGCCGCCGCCCAGTATTTGATCACCTCTCACCTCTTTGCTCCGGTCTTGATTCCAGAGGTTCACAGGTACCTGTAACCGGATTGGAATATCTGTTCTTACAACCTGCTTTTGAAACCTCCCTACCCTCCCAGTCTGGCTTACACAATGATGTCCCTTACCTTCTCTATCCCAAGGCACCCTCCAGGCGGCCTGTATTTTTTGGGGATCTACATGTACATACGGCCTTTAGTGATGCCAGAATTCCCGTAAACCCTGATCAGGCCCTAAAATATGCCCGCTTTACCTCACTTCTGGATTTTGCAGCCATTACCGATCATGCGGAAAATGTGTTCCGTGAGCCTTTGACTGAAAGAGAAATTGCCCTGACCCATCACGCCATCATGGAGCACACAATCCCTTTGGAATTCAGTGCTTTTTTTGGATTTGAATGGACCTCTACCTGGAACAATCCAGATAGTGCTTTTGGGCATAGAAATGTGATCTATCCTGATTTAAACCCCAATGTCTTTTCCTCGGATCAATACCCCGATTTAAGCGAGATGTACCAGGCCTGCAAAGACTGCATCGGGATTGTTCATCATCCCATGATGATATGGGGTGGATATTCTTTTAAAAGTCCTGTGATTTCAGGATTCGAGGGCCCTGTGGAAGTATTTTCCACCCACGGAAACTTTGAAAAGCATCTCCCCTCCCATAGCCCCTGGTTTCGTAAAGACTCTTCGGTTCAGGAAGGATTAAAGCGGGGATGGAAAATGCGGCTTATGGCCTCATCAGATACCCACTTTGGCCATCCTGGCCTGGTGCGCTTCCCTGAGCTTTCGCTTCACGATCTGGATGGGGGGGGAGTTATTGGAGTGTTTGCCCCAAAAAACACGAAAGAAAATATTTATGCGGCGATTCAGAAGGGCACATTTTATGGCACTACCGGCCCGCAAATCCTGCTCCTTCCCAGTGATTCGGAAAGCTTGAGCCAGATTTTCCCTCTTGAGGTTCATGGCACAGCCCCCATTGCCTCACTGCATCTGGTGGAAATTTATCCTCAGGGTCTTTACGAACAGACTATCCTTTTAAATCAGAATACCCCTCTGGATCTGATCCAGGTGCTACATCAGCATGACAAAAAAACCATTTCTCTGTTAGCCAATATGAGACCCTGCACGGATTGTCTGGGCTACTACACAAAAATTGTTCAGGAAGATGGACATATGGCATACATAGGCCCAGTCTGGATAAATTAGGAACATTGAAAAAAAAACTGGATCACAGTACTTGACAGAATCTATACTGGGGGTCTTATTCATTTTAACGAGGTGTTTCATGCAACAAACAAAACCCGCTGTAAGCTCAGGGGCCGTATGGGGTGAAGGCCTGAGTGGCTTTACCGACTATAAAGTAAAAGATATCAGTCTTGCCGAATGGGGCCGCAAGGAAATCCAGCTCGCAGAACAGGAAATGCCTGGTCTGATGGCTCTTCGTGAGCAATACGGAAAGACCAAGCCTTTGAAGGGTGCCAATATCATTGGCTGTATCCATATGACCATTCAGACAGCCGTTCTGATTGAAACCCTGACCGAATTAGGGGCCACTGTACGCTGGTCTTCCTGCAATATTTATTCTACCCAGGACCATGCCGCTGCTGCTATTGCTGCCCGTGGAATTCCTGTGTTTGCCTGGAAAGGCGAAACTCTGGAAGAATATGACTGGTGTATTGAGCAGACCCTGTTATGGCCAGACGGGACAGTACCTAACATGATTCTTGATGATGGGGGCGATGCCACAATCATGATTCATGAAAAATTCAAGCATCTTCTGCCTAACATCAAAGGCATCACAGAAGAAACTACAACCGGGGTTCACCGCCTCTATGAAATGCACAAGGCCGGAACCTTAAAAATTCCTGCTATCAATGTAAATGACTCCGTGACCAAATCCAAGTTTGACAACCTGTACGGTTGCCGCGAATCCCTGGCTGATGGTATCAAACGGGCCACTGACATCATGATGGCTGGCAAGGTCTGTGTTGTAGCCGGATACGGTGATGTGGGCAAGGGTAGTGCTGATGCTTTAAGAGGTCTTGGAGCAAGAGTTATTGTTACTGAGATTGACCCAATCATCGCTTTACAGGCTGCCATGGAAGGTTATCAGGTTCTGACCATGGATGAGGCTGCTCCTCTGGCTGACATTATTGTTACCGCCACTGGCTGCTGCGATGTAGTCACCAAGGATCACTTTCTGCAAATGAAGAACAATGCAATTTTATGTAACATTGGTCACTTCGACTCAGAAATTCAAATGTCATGGCTTGAGAACAACCCTGAAGTTCGTTGTGAAAACATCAAACCACAGGTTGATCTGTACCACCTGCCTAACGGTCGTTCCATGATCGTTTTAGCCAAGGGTCGTTTAGTGAACCTTGGATGTGCCACCGGACACCCCTCCTTTGTCATGTCCTGCTCCTTTACAAATCAGGTACTAGCCCAAATTGAACTGTTCACCAAAACCGAACAGTATCCAGTTGGTGTTTATGTACTGCCTAAACATCTGGATGAAAGAGTTGCAGCACTGCATCTTGATAAACTAGGTGTAAAGTTAACCAAACTTACCGATGCCCAGTCGTCTTATCTAGGCATTAACAAAGAAGGTCCATTTAAACCAGAACACTATCGTTATTAATAGTTGTTCTTTGGGATAAACCCTTTGGGGAAACGCCCCTTCAGAAAGTTATTTCTGAGGGGGCGTTTTTTATCTCAGCTTTACTTATAAAAACAAATTTGTATACTGGTGATGAGGAGTGAGATGCCGCGTCTTGATTTGCCCCATCTTCAACTCGCCGACCGGCACCTGCACACCTTACAGTTGCTACTTATAAAAACAGTACCCCATGCCGAGGTCTGGGCCTATGGTAGCCGTGTCACTGGCAACTCGCACGAGGGCAGCGATCTTGATCTGGTGCTGCGCCTTCCGTCCGATTTAACGCAAGATGTAGAGGGCTTCATGGACCTTCAGACAGCACTTCAGGAAAGCACCCTGCCCATGCTGGTCGAAGTGCACCTGTGGGCACAATTACCCAATTCTTTTCATAGTAACATCGAAGCTGGATATGTAGTGCTACAGGAGGCACGGGCATAAACTGTCGTTATTCATCAGGATCGAATATCCACCTGAAGATTAAGCCCCGAAAAATCGATACCTGACTTTGTTTTTGCCGATGGTTTTATAGAAACAAAGTCATCAGGTGAAAGAAAAATTTTGAGCTTGTGGGGTTCATAAAAAATTTGTGATATCGATACTTCGCAGTTGGTGACAATCTCAACCTCAAAAGAATAGAGATTGACTATCTGAAATGATTGCTTCAGAACTTGGTATTGCTCTAGCTGTTGATAGTCTTGTTGGGAAAGCCTTAGTCTAACTTTATCCTCTAGTCTAATGTTCATGGTTTAAGAATTCCTTCCAATCCTGGGGAGTATTTAAGTTACTAAAATTATGGGAATGCAAAGCCTGGATCTCATGTATTAAAAGCATTGAATAAAGACTTTTAAAGGAATAAGGCATGTTGAGGCATTTCAAATTTGTCAGCTTGTGCAAAAGATTGCAATCACATTTTAATAATACGGGTAATTCAAAACCAAGGTATTTAACTCCTGATGCTTTGGCAGGCAGTTTTAGAAGTGGGGTGAGAATATCGCGATCCAGTAAAGGCATATCCACAGGAAGAACCAGAAGCTTTTGTGGCCCATAATTTTCTAGAACATAAGTAGCAACGCAACGAATCCCTTCCAGTGGACCTTGCCCTAAGACCTGATCGGGAATTGAAATGTAGTCCTTTTGGTTCCCACTAACCAAAACGGAATCAATCTGAGGTAGAGAAGCCAAGGTTTCATACTGTTTTTGTAAAAGACTTTTAGATTGATATAACAATTCAGACTTGCATTGACCCATGCGCTTGGAAAGGCCACCAGCAAGAATCAATCCAATAGTTTTCACAAACGGAAAACCTCGACCTTCTGTCCCTTGGGAACAAATTCTTCATTCCCGGAAAATACAGCCCAGGCATTGGTTTTTAGAAACTGGCTTAAGGATGCTGCGGAACGCCTCTTGGGAGCAGAGACTTTCCAAACCCCATCGGATTGACTCAATTCGGCACAAAAAAAACTGCGAAAACCCAAAGAGACTTTAACATCATGTAACAGTTCCGCATAAACAGGTTCTGGGGACTTGCAATAGGTCAATTGATTCAGGAATGGAATGAGAAAAAAACGAAGCCCTACGGCAGAAGCCGCCAGATTTCCAGGTATCCCAAAAATAAATCGTTCGCGCCCACGGTAGTTTAAGGACGCAAACAATATTGGTTTTCCAGGATGAATGGAGCATTTGTGAAAGTGAATCTGTGCCCCTAACCCCAGAAGCGTCTCTTTAACAAAGTCATATTTCCCCATACTGACAGCACCGGTGCTGATCAAAAGATCCTGACCTGAATCAAATGCATTTAATAGAAGATTACGATAGAGGGTCGGATCATCCCTAACAATTCCAAGATTTTTAACATCATGTCCCTGTCCTCGAAGATAGGCTTCCAGATAAATTCCAGTTGCATTGCGAATCTGAGTTTCATTCAGATTTTTTGTTGCGTAACTTACGAGTTCTTTTCCGGTAGAAACAATGGCTAATTGAACCTTTCTGAGTACCTCAACCTGATCAATACCCATGTTTGCCAGGACCATTAAATGATGAAACTCGATCTTGGTTCCCCGTGGTAGTAAAAGCTGACCTAATTTGATATCTTCACCCTGACGGCGGATATTTTCTCCGTCATTTGGGATAGAGTTAAGACAAATCCGTTTTGCATCAGCATTTTGTTCTATCGTGGTTGTGTTTTCTAAACGAATCACGGCCCAAAAAGCATCACTGGGAATTTTTGCACCTGTCATGATTTCAATGGCCTGCAATTCCTCCTTGATTTCTGGTATTTCTTCCCCTGCGACCAATGATTCAGAGATGGTCAGAATCGGATTCTTCCCATCCCTGAATTGTGTTAATAAGCTCCGATGAATCAAATATCCATCCATGGCAGAATGATCAAACCGTGGGTGATCTTCTGTTGCATGGATATCAGTAGCCAAAACACGATTGGCGGCATATTCAAGACCCACCGTTTCAGTATCCAGAGATACTGAAGTGAGGCATTCTGAAATGATGTTCAGACAATCCTCATATTTGTGCACAGGATACCTCTTCTTCGGCTTGGGATACGCTGAACCATCCCTGGAGTTCAGGATTGATATTTAGCCGCTTACATTCTTGTAAAACAAGCTGTTCTATCCACTGAAATACGCAACTGTAATATTGTGATTCCATGACTCTAGGGCGTAACAAAATGGAGGAAACAAATCGACCCAGATGGTCTCGCATAAATTTGAGCATTCCATCGGAAACAATTGCTACTCCCTCTAAATCCTTCTCGTTTTGTAGATAGATAAGCTTCATCATCATCAAACTGTAAAATTCAAGTTCTACAGAAACATGATCGATCATCTCTGTTCCATCTACAAAATCAAAGCCAAAAGCTTTATAGAAACCGGCAATATCAGAAAGTTCATTAGTTTTAAACATAGATCTTTCACGCCCATATTCAGTCTCATAAAGAGGGTTTAAGCTTTTAGAAAGATCAAAAATAGATAGATACTCAGAACTCAGTTCCTCAACATTAAAGTCTTTGTTCCCAATCAACTGTTCTAATTTGTTTTGCAGCGGCTGCAAAATCTCAAAATCTTTGTCTTTTAATAACTCACTGACACAAACTAGATAGTTCTGATCAGGATATCCTGAAAGTACAGAAGCTAAAACAAAAGGGCCTGGATTGATTGTACTAATACTGTCCATCTTAACGCTCCATCAGTAATAATGGTGTCCAAGCCATGGTTAGCGACTTCATGCCCCCCACTTCCTCATTTTCTCCCTGCCACACAGCAAAAGCTACATGACTTTTTCCACCTTCCTGTAAGGAGGAACCGTCCTGATACTTCAGAGGGCGTAAGATATAGACCTTCCACTCATTATTCTCCCAAACTCCAAAAGCTGAAGCCTGTGGATTAGGACGAGTCACCGTAGTAGAAAATCCCTCGGCCATCAACTCATCAATCCCTTGCGGTTTATAGTATGACTTAGGATTTCCGGCCGCAGTGCCACCAAGAAAAGCATCCTTTTGTTCTTGAGTCGCCTTGGGAATATTGCCAGTGAATTTGTAGTCCTGAGGATACATATCCACAGTCATATTAGGATATATCTGTTGAATTTCGCGTTTTGAACCCTGCTTTACATCCATTTGATACTGATATCTCCAGTGAAAAATATGCACAGGATTACCTTGATGCCCCATAATTACCGCTGGAGGTTGTAAATTATCATTGATCGGAAATTGCACGGCCACGGCATCAGAGTAGCTTTTGAGCTTATCTGAATCGTTGATCTGAGGGTCAGACCAGCGCAGACGCAATGCCAGATTTTTGCCATCATGCAAGGCAGTAACAAAAACATTGGCAACAGAGGTTTGTTTGGGTTTAGGTGTCACCATAGGCTGGGCCATTAGGGAAACACTAAACTCCTTATCAGCATTTTGCCAAACCGCAACACTTTGGTAATCTTGGGATAAATTGGTTGTAACCTTCTTTACATTAATTTGGGCAAAGGAAACAGTGCTTAAAAAGATTGTGCTTAAATAAAATCGTATTGGGCTCATATCCACCTCAAGGAGTATTGTTTCTGACCGCACCAAATTTTTCATCAAATGCTGTCCGGGTAATCATTTTTTCCACCAATGGAACACTCACTAGCTCGTCCCCACTCTCATCGTAGCCAAAGGCAAAATCGTCTTTGACTTCAAAACGCCGAATGATTCGATCGGTACTGCCCATTAACATCAAAAGCCCTTGTGCGACCTTATCGTCTTTGAGTATACGGTAAGCATCAATGGCCTGATTCACATTCGGACCAAACATTTGCTGCAAATATTCCTGGTTGGCGTGAACTGGTGGAATATAATAGATATTGGGTTCGAGTCCTAGCTGTGGGTAGTATGGAAGAGCAAGACCGGCCTTATGTACAAGATAATCTACAGGATTGTCTGCTTTTGCGTTCCATGGGGGATTAATAAAACCCATAATTCGGATCTTCCCAATGCAATTAACTACACATTGAGGTTGTAGTCCCTGTTCTACGGCTGGATAACAACCAATACACTTCTCACTTACCCTAGTATGTGGATTGTACATGGATTTTTTATACGGACATGCTTTGACACATTCCCCATAACCACGACAACGGGACTGATCAATTAACACGACCCCATCTTCCTGCCGCTTATAGATAGCTTTTCGCGGACAGGCAGCCAGACAGGCTGGATAAGTACAATGAGCGCAGGTTCGGGGAAGATAAAAAAACCATTTGTCGTGTTTTAAAGATAGATAATCACCACCATTTACCTGATTGGCACAATCATCTTCACCATGATTTGGATACATCCAGTCTTGATCTTCAGGGCTAAAATGTGCGGCTTTTTCATGTGCTTCGGCCGCCTCATAAATTGTTTTGCCGTAGTAGGGCTTTTTTGCTTCCCAGGCCTGGTGTCCTAATCTCTCAAGTACCCTGACATCCCAAGCTAATGGATAGGAACCATAAGGTTTGGTCTCAACATTGTTCCAGAGCATGTATTCCTGACCCTTGCCACTGGTCCAGGTAGTTTTACATGCCAGGGTACAAGTCTGACAGGCAATACATTTATTTAAGTCAAAAACGATTGCCCATTGTTTTTTTGGTCTATTTTCTGCGTAGGGATATTCCATTTCCCTATCAATTTGCCAGTTTTTTACTTTCGCCATGATTCTATTCCTCTCAGTTTTTGTGCAGTTACTATTCCTTGCCTGGTTTTAAGAAACCACCAGCCAGATAAGCTTTCATGGCTTTGTTTTCATAAGTTGGTCGATAACCAAGCTCGGCCGGGCGAAATTTGCCTTTGCCACCAATACCCCCAGCTTCTGCCTTGCTCATTTTGACAAAAGCTTCACGAGGTGCTCCATTTGTACAATGGATATCTGGTTCAAACCCCTTATCCATTCCCTGTCCAAACATGGTTTTGTGAACCAGAGTTTCTGTTTGTAGGGTTGGTCGAAGCCATGCTCTGGTCGCACTTTGATGGGAGCCGTAGCGATATAGGGACTGATAGTTGGTTTCCGGTGACTTAGCCAATCCATCTTCTCTTGTTTCATGTCCCTTAACGCTACCAAATGTGGCACCATACATATTGTGCCAAGTACGGGCAATCCCCTTGGGTGTGCCCGGATAATAACGGGCTCTGAGCATAAGTCGAGAGACCTTATACTCCTCAGTTCCTTCTGTCCAGTTACGAAACGGTCGATCTTCAGGATCGGCATCAATATAAATGTAGTCTCCGTCCTCTACGCCCATTGCTTTGGCATCATCTGGATTGATATCTACATAGCCCTCTGTCACAAAAGGCTGTCGGCTATCTCTTCTGTAAACATCCCCAAAGGGACCAAAAAACATCGCATTAAAATCTGTGTCAATTGGTGTGGAGTGTGCCCCATGCCTATATTTGGGAGTATGGTACACATGAGAAAACTTAAGCTTTAACTTCAAGGGATGTTTACTGTTTAAAACCTCATCAGTGGACATGATGACATTTCTGACCTGTCTAGTTTCACAAGATAAGTCGCTTGTGGAAAAGCCCCAATCTTCAGGTTTTAATGGGCGAATGGCATCATGTGGGGCAGCTACAATGACATTGGGCTCATAATGTGTAGAATCCACCGGTTCCCGGTAAACCACAAGATTTTCCCCATGTTCAATAAATTCCTTCTCGAATCGGTAAAACTCAAGTCTACCTGACTTGGTATGCCAAGGTTCTTCGCCTAATGCTTGTTCATAAGATGAAATCCTGGGATAGGTTCTCATATTCATCAGGGCTGGGATTCCTTCCTTGGCCTTGGCCCGTAAATCATTAAACTGATATCCCTTTAACGAGGCAGAAGCATCAATGATTCTTTGGATATACTCCTCTGTTTTGCCAGCAAAAACAAAATGAAAAACATCCTTTAATCGTGGTTCTTCAATTTTTTCGGCAATCGCTTTGGCAACCCCGGCTAAAATTTCAATATCTGCTTTAGTGTCAAAGATTCTTGGTAATGGAGTTTCTGGATACACCTGAACAAAAGGATTGGTACAGGAACCGGTAATGTCAGGAACCTTTACTTCTGCCCAGCTATCTGCCGCATATACAATATCAGCATATTCACAGGAACCCGTCCACCACCAGTCGGCATAGGCAATAAACTCGACTTTAGGCAGAGTATTCATCACCACATCATAGTGCCATTTGGTATTCCCAATTGTGGAGTTCGAGTTACTGTTCCACATAAATTTGGTTGGGCTAGGCATGTGTTCTTTGGGGGTAAACATTTTTTTACCCACTTTTAAGGGACGATCTCCATAGTTAAAAAAATGCAGGGACTCATACTGTAAAAACTTACGAGTCTTGGGTTTTTGCCCTTCTTCAAGACTGAGATTAAATGGGTCTTCCATAGCATAAACGGGTTCCCCACCAATAATGGCAGATCGATAATTTCCTGCATAACTACCAACATTACCACCAGGGAAACCAACATTTCGGGTAAGGGCAGCCACCAGAAAAATGGCCCGGTCTTTTAAATCAGCATTAAAAAACTGGTTTGGTCCCATACCTACGGCAAAAAGAGTTTTTTCCTTATTCTGCGAAATCATTTGTGCCAGTTTATAAATTCCAGGAACTGGGCAGCCTGTGATCTGACTGGTTTTTTCGGGTGTAAAATTTTGATCCAGATATTCTTTGGTCAGATCAAAAACGGTTCTTACTCTAACTTCCTGACCATCTAACAACCTAACAGTAGTTTGGGCGTTTAAATCAGGAGTGATACCAAGCTTCTCAAAACCTGGGCCAAAATCATCTCTGGTGACTACAGATATTTTTTTGTCTTCATCCATAACCAGATAAGGGGCAAAATGATCTTTCATGGTATCGGGAGCAAATTGTTGGGTCTGGGATAGGTTGTTAACCTTTTCCTTTTTATTTTTGAAGCTAATAGACTTAAGTTCTTTGGCTACAAAACCATCAATCACCTCATGAGGTCTTAAGGGTTGTAGCGTATCCATGCGGATTAGAAACGGTAGGTCGGTGTTTTTTTGCACCCATTCCCGATCATACCAGTTGCGTTGTATTAAGACCTGAGCCAGGCCTAATGCAAAAGCAGGATCCGTGCCGGGGCGAATAATTGCCACTTCATCACATTTGGAGGCCGTTGCACTGTACTCCACCGTGACGGCTGCAATTTTTGCCCCCCGAATTCTAGCCTCTGTCATCCAGTGGGAATCTGGCATTTTTGTAGTGATCCAATTCATGCCCCAGGAGATAATCAGATTGGCGTATTCAGTACAGCTTAAATCGAAATCATTGGTTTGAGCACCGGTTACCATGGGATGTCCTGGTGGGAGGTCGGTGTGCCAACTATAGGAGTCCCATCCACGAGCTCCTTTAGCTTCGTCCGAAGAAACTCCCCTAATTTTGGCATCCATTAAAGCAAGGCTGTTGGCCATGCGGTACATTCCAAACAAACGGGTTGCTCCAAGAAAGGCCATCCCACCGCGTAATTTGAAGGTCTGTAGGCCCGACCCGCCCATAGAATCGATCATTTCTGGCTCATAGCCTTGGAGGCGAAGGTATTCTGCTCCCTTTTCTCCACTGTAAGTTTTGGCAATGTTTTCGGCAGCCAGGGCAGTATATTTAAAGATCTCATCCCAACTGGCTCTTAACCATTTGTCACGGCCTCGTTGAAAATATTTGGGATCTGGTTTTCCTGTATCTTTGTCTCTAGGAAATCCTGCATCAATCCACTCCTTATAGCCTCGGCGTATCATTGGGGCTTTTAAGCGACGATCACCATATACCCGCCGCCCCAAAGCCAGACCCTTCTGGCAAATTCTGGGATCCCAGCGATGTGATGCACGGTTACCATAAAGATCCTGTGCCTTGCCATAACCAAAGGAGGGGCCAATTCTAAGAACTACCCCATTTTTCATATAGGTCTTTAAGAGACAGTTGTGGGTATCATTAGGGGCACATAAAAAGTGGAAGTGGCTGTCTGGCTTGAAAATATTTCGATAGACACTTTCCCATTCTCTATCTGGATATTGAGCTAGTGGGTTATCAATAGTCATTGGCTTAAAATACTTTAAAGGAGCACTCATGACTTTGGAACCAATACCTAAAGCCGTAGTTACTGCTGCTCCTTTAATAAAGGATCTTCTATTGATCTCAAACTTTTTATCCGCCATAAATCCCCCTTTAGGATATGTGATAAGCCGTTGCTGTGATTGAGGACAGGACTACATCCTTAGGCCAGGTTTCTTTCAGATGTAAATAAATCTGACCATCATCCCCTATGGAAAGTCTTAAATAATGACCTTCATTAATATCTTTGACGCGAATCCCCTCGGGCAGAGATTCAATAAAAATCGAACTACTGGAACCTATTGTCAGGTTTTGGGCCATCCCTACTGGAAAATTCTGGAAGGAACCTAGTTTGTATTTTGCAGGTGAGCCGCTCAAGGCCCTAAAAAACTGCCTGCGACTCATTTGGCTCATGCTCTCTCCCCGTAAACAGATATGGGACTGGCATCCCTTAAAGTTAAATGAGGAAACTTCTGTTTGATTTTTTGAATCAAAAGATTACGAAAAAAACTAACGGAAGCCGAACATCCAACAGCTTCTTTGGGTTCCATTTTATAGACAAGCGCGTTTTCCAAAAGCCCTAAAAAACTCAGTTTCATCTTTTGTCTGTCAAATTCATGAACCAACAAATCAAGTTCCACCTGCATATTTTCACTAGCAGGGGCATAGCGGTCTGGATTTCTCCACATAGCATCCGTAGGAATTGGTTCTTCGTTAAAAAAAACATCTTTGCAGGTTGTGTCCCCACTCATGACGGAGTGATGACGCGCATAACCTACCTCATCGCTTAAACCAAGAACCAGGCCATCGATGGATTCCCTAAAATATTGACAGGCCCTACTACCAAAATCCTGACCTGTTTTACAACCTGTACGCAAAAGTGCCACGGCCTTAGGCTTTACAATCCAGTTTCCTGCAAAACATGGAATTGCAAAGGATGAGAGATGATTTTGAAAATCTTCTTTTTCCCAGGAGAGCCCTATGTGTTTTTGGTAACCTCGGCCCAATTGTGAGGAATTCAAAAACAATTGATTCAGTAATTGTTCAAATTGCTCCACTTCAAGTTCATTTAGACTGGCAATCACTTCTGATTCTGAAGACATTTTGACATGGATGACCTGGTTGTATGCAGAAACACGAGCTCTCAACCAACGAGATTTTAAGTCCTCAATTGTACTATCTACCATTGTGTTTTCTTGCGCTTCCATAAAATAGGTATTTTTTACACTACTTTTAGCTTGAATTTCAATATAAATCTATCAAATATGGAAAATTTATATCCCATAATAGATCATTTGCTTGTCAAAATAGCGTTTGTAGGGGATTCCCCTACGATCCATAATGAGACTCTCTGAGAAACAATCTCGTCGATAAAAACAAATTTGTATACTGGTGGTTAGGAGTGAAACGATGGCTCTGAATGTCAATCATCTAATGCGCACTGCTGACACCTTGGAGCAGGCTTTGTTCGCTATTGATAATCACAATCGAGGCGATGATGTGCTCTTTGATCTTTATCGCAACGCTGCCATCAAGAGTTTTGAACTATCGCGCCAACCGCAACAACACTGCCCATGCTGGTCGAAGTGCACCTGTGGGCACAATTACCCAATTCTTTTCATAGTAACATCGAAGCTGGATATGTAGTGCTACAGGAGGCACGGGCATAAACTGTCGCTATTTTGCGGGGCTTTTAATGGACAATTCAAAAGTCTTTTCAGTACGGTTCATGAATCCGTCTATCAGGGATTTAGCCGTAGGACTGGAGTGATATAACAGACCCATTCCACCGGCTTGAACAATTAGGAATGCCATAACCCAGCGGGCACGGGCGGCCCAGTTGGATGGTTCGGGAATGTAAATAGCATCCCCTTCCAGAGTGCGGCGCATCTGGGTCTTTCTGACCATTTCCTCATGAATTTCTCTTTGAATATTGGTTAACCAGCCCTGATATTGCCTTTGGATGGAGCGAATCGGCATGTAATCGTTGATGAGGGTCAGTATTTCCTCGACAGAAACTGGTCGATCCTCGGGATCCGGGGACATCAGGGCCTCAACCATTCCCTCAATCAATGGCGATTTGCTGCTGCCTTTTTTCAGCTTTGGATTGCGCTTCTTTTCGTAGATTTCAACAATACTCTCGGAGTTTCCAAAAATGATAGGCAACCTTCTCGTCAGCATTTCCCAGCTGATTACTCCTAAGGAGTACAAATCGGCTCTGAAATCTACCTGTTTTCCCTGGGGGTTGATTTGCTCAGGAGACATATAATCCAAGGTGCCAAGCACTGTTCCTGGCAGGGTACGATTCATATCCATGTCTCTGACAATTCCAAAATCCAGAATTTTCACTTCCCCTTTGGAAGTGATGATTATATTTTCCGGCTTCAGATCACGATGACAAAACCCCCGGGAATGGCATTCAAGAAGGCCTCGGGAAATTTCTCCCAGAATATGAAAAATCACAACTTCAGGGAATGGTGCAAAGCGTTTGATCCAGTGTTTCAGAGTCTTGCCTTCCACAAAATCCATGATGATACAGACCAGATCTTCATTTTCGATCAATTCATGTACCTTGACGATCTGATGGGCATCCAGTTGCTCTAAAACCTCGTATTCTGAAATGAAGCGTTCCCGCTTTTTACGATCTTTGGCATAATCAAAGGATAAAACCTTGGCCGCATACACTTCCCCTTTGGGATCTAAAACCTTGTAGACACTGGCCATGCCCCCAGTACCTAAAGGGCGGCCCAGAATCTCATACGGCCCTATGCGCCGTAATTCCTGAGCCTGTCTCGGAGAGCTGGCATATTCCACTTCCAACACAGGTTCTTTCTGAACGGGTTTGTTAGGTAGTGGATCAATTCCTGCGATCAATGTATTTCTGGTAGCCATAACTATCCTCAATTCAATTCCGTAACAGCCCGTCCATCGTCAATGAAAAATCTTTCCTGAATACAGGTGCAAATATCTGTGAAAAAAGGAAATCAGGGGTTTACAAATGCCCTTCACTCAGGGCATGTTTTGCACCACATGCGACTCTGCCTGATTCTGGATCAAAAAATTCGGGTTCCTGTTCCACCCTTGCTTGAAAAGCTCGGACCAAATGAGTTTCAGCATTTTTATGAAGTGCTGCTAGCTGAACTGAGCGTCGATAATCCAGCCCTCTTGAAGCAGTCTCTATTTCAAAAGGGGCGGTTTTCCAAACAAAGGCAACCAAGAGAATTGATTTTCTGCCATCTACGCAAACCCAAAACCAATCCCTATCTGGAAATTCCAATAGGATGGTTGAAGGAAATTGTCGAACTTCTGAGGGGCTACGGATTTGAAGTAGAAGTGGAAAATCTCTTATGTAAGGCCGAGGCGGATTTTTCTTCCAGTATCCAGCTTATGGATTATCAGGATTTGGCACTTAACAATCTCTTAAAGAGGCATCGCGGTATTCTGGTTGCTCCCTGTGGGGCCGGAAAAACCGTAATGAGCCTTGAGTTAATCAAAAGACGCAATCGCAGAGCACTGGTACTGGTTCACACCCTCGATCTTCTGGAGCAGTGGGTTTTGAGTGCCAAAACATTTCTAGGGATGGAGGCAGCTACCATTGGTGGAGGCAAAAAAAATATCGATTCCAGTCTGATTGTCGGAACCGTGCAATCTCTGGTTCGCGACAGAA
The DNA here is from genome assembly GCA_019454875.1 of Candidatus Cloacimonadota bacterium. Classification (GTDB taxonomy): domain Bacteria; phylum Muiribacteriota; class UBA6191; order UBA6191; family UBA6191; genus UBA6191. The sequence goes on from JACFNL010000003.1 coordinate 46,638, forward strand.
TCCTTTTGTCACGACTGTCTGAAACCTGTGGAATTGTAGTTGTGGATGAATGCCACCACACTCCGGCCAGCACCTTTACCAAAGTTGTGGGGCTCTTAAAGCCTGAGTATTTGTATGGGGTTTCAGCCACCCCGGAACGGGAAGACGGGCTAAGCAGCATCATGCACTTTTTTCTTGGCCCAATCCTGCATCAGATCAAAACAGAATCCCTGCAAAAAACCAAACAGCTTTTAAGACCAGGATTTAAACCCATTGAAACCAGCTTCTTTTTTGCCTATGACAAAGAGGATAATGAAAGCTGGCATCAAATGATGGAAGCCTTGATCAGAGATCCAGTCCGAAACGAACTGATTGTCAGGCATCTGCTTTTGGGAATCGGCAAAAAAAATCTGATCCTCTCCTCAAGAATTGAACATCTCAACCTGCTTGTTGAACTGCTCAAAAACAAGGCCCCCAAGGCCAGAATCGCTTTGGTTACAGGACAAACCGCCAAAAAGGAAAGGCTTGATCTGTTAAATCAGACAAGAGACGGTCAGATTGATTTTCTTTTTTCTACCCAGCTTGCCGATGAGGGTCTTGATATCCGCTGTCTGGAAAATCTGTTTTTAGTGACTCCCACCAGAAACAGCTCCAGAATCCAGCAAAGAGTAGGCCGTATCATGAGGCTTTTTGAAGGTAAAAATCCGCCTGTGGTTTATGATTTTGTGGATACCAGAACCAAGGTGCTTTTGTCTCAATACCGTAGCCGGTTTCACTCTGTATATCAAAAAATTCTGGATCTCAAACAACAGTAAGGCAGGGGCAATTTAGGCCCCTCGGATATCATCTACTGCCTGGCATCACCTTCAGAAGCGGCATGGATGATATTGTAACGGAAAGCAAAATTTCCCGATGCGTAGATATCATCATCGGTAACAATACTTAAAACAGCCTTGGGTTTTTCTTCCTTAAGCGCATCTACAAAACGGGCAAACTGGATAATCTGCTTAGGGGTACGGGGTTTAAATGGATTACCCAATACTCCCTGGGCAAACATCAGTTTTTTGATATGCTCATCTCTTTCAAAAATGACTTTCAAAAGCTCTTCAGCTGGGGTCTGTGTATCTAAAGTCATACGATAAATCTCAACCCCGGAGGGTATTAAAAGTCGATCCTCAATGACTAAAAAACGGGCTTCTTCCAGCTTTTCACCGGCAAACACATTGTGTTCAGAAATGGGGTAAATTAATACACCACGGGCTGTATCTACCCCGGTTTGACGGGCAGCTTCGATTTTGTCCCATAAAATCTGAACCCTCTCTTCAACCTGTACCGCAAAATTCTGCATTTCCTGAGATTGAAGAAACTGAGGCTCTATTCCAAGGGAGATCATCTGATTGCGAATCTGGGTCAACAAACCATCAAAGGCCACCAGAAACTCATCTTTTGGGGGCCTGACAGTAATCTGTAACGGATACTCTACCAGTGGCTCCATGTGGTGAATGACAATCCTTCTGGTTTCCTTCTGTTCTATAATCAGGCTCAATTCAGCAATGGTTTCAAGGGCCTGCAAGGCTTCTTCACGCATAGAGGCCAGGCGTACCGAAAGTACCTCCAGCTCCTGCCTTGAAGACTTAAGTTCTTTTTCCAGGCCTTCAAGCTCCGTTCTGGCCGCCGATATCTGGCGATTTTTGTCCTCCACGGCTTCAAGGTACTGGGCCAACTGATTTTCCCTGGCCATAAGCTGTTCTCTTAAGACATTTTCCTCGATTAGATTTTGAGCCAGCTCAGCATCAATTTTTAACTTTTCCTGCCGTAGAAACTCAACCTCTCTTAGGGCATCCTTTTGTTCGGCTTCCATCTGAGATTTACGGCTCTCAAGATTTGTTCTTTCCAGCTCAAGAAATGCCACCTGATTTCTAAGCTCCTGATCCACTGCCAATGCCTTTTCATAGTCCCTTTGCATCTCCTGGCTTCTGGTTTTGATGAGGGCAATATCCTCTGTGAGAGCAAGTCGGACATTAGGAACAAACAGGGAGCTTAGCCCAAGTGTACAGGCAGTGATCAGCATACCCGTAACAATCGTCATGATAACCGCTGTGTTTTTGGGGCGCATCCCCATTACACTGAGTCGTCGTTTACCAATCCGTGTTCCAATCCGGTCCCCAAGATAGGCGATGATGGCACCCATGATCAGTAATGCGGCAATTCTTAGCATAAGGTTTGAAAAATAACAGAAGATCCAGCAGAATTAAAGCATGATAAAAATGTGGAAAAAATGTTACCTGTTGTATCTTTTAACTCTACCATTAAGCTGGGGCAATGCGGGGCCATTTACATACTTTAGTATAGAAAAATTTGCCTCACAGCTGACAAATCCGGAAAAAGTTGAGTTTTCAACACCATTTCGGGTTATGCATCCAGAACTGCGCACTCAAATACTGGCCCTCAATCTAAGAGACAAGATCATTCCCCTGTATTACGATGAGAATCTGACTCAACCTGTTCATGAAGAGTTTCTGATCGCCATGACCAAACAGCAGTTTGGTCTGAATCTGGCCCGTTTTTTTTCGGCCCGGGAAGGGGCTGAAAAAGAGTATGAGTTTGAATGGCTCATGGCACCGGAGTTTGATTATTATTCCCGCCGCCTGACCTTTTCCCTGCTTTTATTATCGGACTCAAAACCTGTATGGATTTTTGCCAAATCCATTCGTCTGCTTGATAGTGGTTATGTCAGTCTGGAAATTGATCAACCCTGGCATCCTGCCCTTCAGGAACTGACCCGTAAGATGGATCTGGAGTTCCCCGTTCAGGAAGTTTTAAGTACAGGTCTAAATCGGGGACAGTATCTTAGCCCTAGCCGTATTTTTCACGACATGATTCTGCCCAAAAGCCCCACCCCCATTACCTATAAAGTTGAGGAAGGCCAGTCCTTTGTGGAGCAGAATCGCCGTTCCATTGGTGGCCTTTTCCTTCTGGTTTCTGTGCTTTTTTTCATTCTTGCCCCCAAGGGAAAAAACTGATTCGACCCTGCTATTTGTGGTAAGGCTCACCAGCCAGTATGGTGTGCGAACGATACAGTTGCTCTAAAAGCATAACCCGAAACAGCATGTGGGGGAAAATCATGGGCGAGAAAGAAAACTTCTGCTGACAGAGCTTTAAAGTGTTTTCATCAAGGCCATGACTGCCACCAATAACCAGTACAAGATCTCTGGCAGAATCTCGTACCGCTCCCATTTTGGCCGCAAAACCTTCTGTATCTATTAATAAACCTTTGGGATGAAATCCCCAGACAACTGCAGCAGGCAGTTTTTTGATTCTCTCCTGCAACAAACGATTTTCTTCGCGAAACAGATGAATTTCATCGTTTCCCTGATGGCGGACTTCCAGTTCATAAATCTGAACACTGTGGCAATGTAAAAGCCTCTTAATATACAATTGAGCCGATGATAACCAGGGCTCCTTCATTTTCCCCACGGCCAAAATATGAATACGCATACTCCCACACCTTTTAGTGAATTAAGCCTTGTATCTTTAGGCGGAATCCTGAGGTTAACTCAAATTATTGAGGACTTTTACACCAGACTGCTTAAGGATCCCATGATCGGGTTTTATTTTAAACCCTTTTCCAAAGAACAGCTGATTCAAGGCCAGGTTGAATTTGTAAGACGCGTTTTTGGGGATCGTAGTGGAACCTATGAGCTAAGGCCCCTGCTTCAGGTACATGCCCCGTTTTCACTGCTACCGGGACAGATTGCCCGCCGCTTCCAGATTTTGAAAGAGACTCTTAAGGACTGGGAAGTGGACCCAGAAACCACAAACCGCTGGCTCACGGCAGACCAAAAAATTGGTAAAACTCTAACTCAATAAAAACTCAAGTCCTTGACATTGATTTGATTCACCCCAGGATCATCGGACTGCCTGTTTTTGAAGGCATCACCCCGGTTTTTTTTCTGTTCCGCCTGACGAGCCAGTTCTCTTCGCCTCGAAAGTTCCCGCTCCCGTGCATCCTCAACTGCCTTGACTCGGCGATCATGATTGGCTTTTGCCAAATCGGCCCCGACTTTTTCATACACGGGGATTAAAAGTCTGTCGATTGTGGTTTTTAATCTCATCAGAGGCAAGGGGTTTCCCTGATACATGATCGTACCTTCCCTGTCCACCAAAGTCATTGTCGGCACCCGGCGATCGATATACTCCATGGACACTTCGCCCTGCTCATCGTAAACAAAGGGAATCAGATCTCCTGTGTCCTTCATAAATTCCTTAGGATCCGACATGTGGCCCCCGGATTGCAGGAAAACAAAACTCACATGAGTTTTAAATGCTCTTTGAGAGAGAATCTGAATCAAATCCAGGATCATCCCAAACTGATTGGAAGGCAAAAAGTAACTGGCCCCCACATGCAGGTTTTCAAATTCACGAAACTCCCTTCCCTTTAAAGCCTGACCAAGATTAGGATTTCTTTCCGCCAGGAATCTTCTTAATTGAGGATACCTGTGTCCCGTGGTAATTTTGTTTTGAAACCACTCCTTTGCAGCTGCTTCCAGCCTTTCCTGATTCAAGGTTTCGTTATTATAATGTCTGGCGAGGGTCACAATATCAGAAACTGAATCAACGGCAGCCTGCTGCCATAATACGCCGGTCAGCATCACCAGGATCCTGTTTTCCGATTGGGACATGGAATCATACATACCCAGTCCAGAGGGGTTTATTGATGAAAAATTGTTCAGGCCACGATTTCTTTCAAAAAAATCAATCTGTGAGGCATTTTGGGAAAAGACCCCTTCTGGAAGCCGGTTCTCACTTAACAGGGGATGATTTACAAATGGGTATTCCCCACCTGAGGGTTCAGTCAGTACCCGGGGCAGAACAAAATGGGTAAACTTTTTGCCCTGCCTGCTTATGCTCCCGGACAAGTCTGACCCAAGAACCTGACTGTAAACAGAGCTAATCCATAAGAGCCCTGTCAACCATTTTGCGAAGCTCATCCTCATCCATCTCCCCGACCACATAGTTCACAATTTTACCGGCACGGTTTGTTACCACCAGCACAGGCAACAGCGATACTCCAAAATACCCGGCCAAATCCGCATCCCGATCCATAAGGGTATCAAAACGCACTCCATGCTTGGCCGCATGTTCTTTTAAAGCCGACACATCTTCATCGAGGGAAATATCCAGAAACGCCACGCCCTTTTTGGAATATTCCTGATACATTTTCCCCATGTGTCCCAATACTATCGTACAGGAAGGGCAGGATAGCTGACCTATTTTGTACACTAAAACCTTGTCTTTTCTCAAAACATCAGACTCAATAATTTTGCCATCCAGATTTTCAAATGCAAAATCTACAAATGGTCTTGGGGCATCTGCCCAGCTTAAACTGGTAAGGCACGCTAAAACAAAGATAAGTCGCTTCATATTTTCCTCCAAAAAAATAGCCTGACCCCAACAGGGCCAGGCTAAAAACATAGCATCAATGATCAGAAATGCGAAAAAATCTCTTCGATTGAGCCAAAATTGCATTCATTGTAGGTGTAATAATGAATGATTCGCCCCTGAGTTGTAATTACAAACGCATCCTGCCATGAGGAATCAGGAGACATTATCCTTGCCATCCTGTCTCCGCCTTGAAAACTCCAGCTGCGACCATCGGCATAAAAATGGTCAATACCAGCTCCGGCCCTGGTTTTGATGTGAAATGCCTCTTCAGGAATATCCCAGCTGTTGTCTGTGACAAATTCTATGATTTGCCAGATGTTTCCAGAGGGCAGAGTTCCCTGGGAAACAGCAAGACCTGAATCGTTTGGCAATCCAAATATCATACAATGGGGGAATTTCTGTGCTCCTACAAAAAGCTCCCGGTTCTGACTCGGATCATGATGCAGGGTGGTCATGATGTTATGTGCCAGTCCAAAGCCGACCGGATCGGCTAAATCTGTCCAAACCTGACTGGAGAGTATGGAACCAAGCTGATCCGCTCCAGCAGAAAAGCCAACAGTCAATTTACCGCGACGGGCTCTGTCATGCAGAATTTTTTCAAATAAATCCCTGTCACCAAAAAAGTGCTGTCCAATTCCCTTGTAGCGCTCCAGACCAAGAGAGGAATTTCCTCCACCTAGAATAACTACCTCGTAGTTCGCTACCATATCTACAAAAACTTCCGCATCATGTCTTGTCATGCTGGAAGAATAATAAAATGGATTGGACTGGAGTCCCCACTGCCGGAACCTGTCCAGGTACCATTCAAACTTTCCCCATCCGAACTGCTGGGCACTTCCAAATGCTCCACCATCACTATTTTCCGACATGGGCAAATACAACAGTGTCTTGTTGTCAGGGCTCTTTAATGCCCTCTCCACGATCCACCAGCGGTGGATATACTCGCAACGATTGTGAGAACTGTAAATAAAACAGGTTGGGTGCATTGTTCCTTCCTTTCAAAGGCCAAATCCGATCGAGATTCTACACAACTGCTGGCAAGGGTGCAAAAAATATAAGCAACAATTTATGGATCCCCTTCGTAGAAACAGACGATGAAAATTTTTGTATTCCTCTGGTTTGGCTGTTTTAGTGTTTTATGCTCCTCAGCCTTAAAAACTGACTATTCCGATGCCGCATCCAGGTTCTGGCAAATGGACTCCAGCGCGCAGACTCTGATGCATGACACGGTCACGCTAGTCGCAAAAATCCCGGAATCCGGACTGATACCACCAGCACTGGAACCTGAAATCACTTTGTTGATTCGCAGGTTTTATGATTTAAAAACTGAGCTCAAAAGCTTTTCATCCTCGAATTCCAGACAATTTTTACTGTCTCTGTTTCTTCCAGGGCACAATTCGGAAGAAGTCTATGCAGCAGATATCCGAGGCTTTAAGGCCGATGACTCTCAGTACCTCGAAACTCTATTTGGCTGCCTTAGTGATCTACTCGTTTATGAAGTCCTTCGTTTTTTTTATCATGTTCTTGACAACCGATCTGAACTGAAGGACAAATGGGAAGAACTTGAAATTGACAATCAGACTCACCATTTCACCCGTCTCGGAGCAGAGTGGCTTAGCAGGCAGGGGCGGGCTCGATTTGCAAAATCCCTGATTCTTTTGCAATCAAACCAGAGTACAGGCAATGCCTTAATAGCCGGTGGCGCACTCTATCTTACAGCTCTTCTTGACAGACTTGATACCCCTTTGGCACAGGAAACCATTAAGTCATCTTCCTTCTGGGGTCAGGTATCCACAGCCTTTCAGGAATTTTTGTTTGCTCTTAAGATTCGTAAAGGCAAATGGCTGAACTGGGCTGAATACAACCTGTCCAAACTCTTTGGCAATATTGCTGGATCCATAAACATCCAGGATTTACTGAAATCAATTCCAGAAAGCGAGCTAAAATCTGTCCATCAAAACTTAAAACCAGGAGATATTTTGGTTGAAAAAACAGCCGGTGCCATTACAGATTCCATCATTCCCGGGCACTTCGGTCATGTAGCCATGGTGATTGGAAACATCAATCAACTGTCCGATTTGAAGTTTGCCAATGGGGACCATTTAATAAAGCATCAGGAGATTGTGAAGCTTCTTCCCCAAATTGAATCGGGAAAAACCGTTCTTGAGGCAATCCGTCCTGGCATTCGCCTGCATGATATCCGTGACTGGAAGATCACCGATTTAGCAATCCTTCGGCCAAAAAATTCAAACAATCTTGCCGAAACTATTCTCAAAGCCATTCGTTACAATAACACCAGATACGACTTTGCCTTTGATGTAAACACTTCTTCAATTGTTGTATGTTCCGAGCTTCCCTACCAGTCCTATCAGGGAATGCGCTTTCGCACTAAAAAAACAGCAGGCCGACACACCATCACTCCTGATGATATTGCCGTTATGGCAGGCACTGAAGCATTTAGACCCTTGGAACTGATTCGGTTCTATCACAACACCAAAGAGATTTCCGAGTCCAAAATGCTGCCTCTTTACATTCGCCTTGTGGATAAAGACAGTCAGTACTGGAATTATCCTTAGGGCAGAGACAGGGCACAGCGAAAGCCAACCCAGTCAAGAGTCAGGGTTTCACTAACCCCTCTGCGCACCGATGCCCTCTGAAAACTGCTAAAGGCTGTTTTAAAACTGCCGCCTTTGACAATCCTGTAGCCAGAGCCCGCATCCTGAAACAGATAGTCCTCTACCCTGCGACTATCCATCTGTTCCTTCTGTAGCCGTCTTGGCAAAAGCCTGCCTGAATCATCCATCAAAGCCTCATCCAGGGTCCATTCACTAAGATTTGATGACATTAAAGCCACAGAAAATCCCTCATTTGCCTCGGTGGCTATTACCGGTACCAGCTCAGAACTCAAAGAAGCACTAGCACGGATTCCTGTTGGAAATACTGTACTGCTCTTACCACGAGCCGCTGTTTCCCACTGAAGCTCCGTGGGCAAATCAGCCCCAGCCCACTGACAGTAGGATCTGGCCTGAACCCAGTTGACATGATTCACAGGCAATTCTTCAAGCAGAGGATCAAATGAGAGATTCAAGGCCTCACAACCACCACCCATAACACAGGCCTGATACTGCCTTCGGGAAACTTCCCTCTGATCCATCAGATACTCTTTGAGGCGAGCATAAAGTAGAGGTTTTTCCTCAGGAGGATGCAAAGGATCTTCTGAACCTACAAAATAACTGCCAACTGGTATATGCACCATTATGGCATTGTCCTTTTCCCTTAAAACTCCATTTTCTTTTTGGGAGTACCCGGAGGGCAGATTAAGACAATTTCCTCTGTTGGCCAGAAGGGACAACAAAATCAGAGATTTTTTAAATGCACAGCGCATTGGGAAATCCTATCACAGCCTTCTGTTCCAACCCAAGCAGCATGGTGAGACATTTGCGTTTCCGTCCAATTCAGAGTATTTTTCCATCGGAGGAAAAATTATGAAAAAACTTATATTGGCTGTTCTGTTTTCAGGTACAGCGTTTTCAATAAGCCCTGAAAAACAGGCATACATCAATCTGGAAATGGCAAATTACTTCTTTCAGGGTAAAGATTTTGACAATGCCCTGAAGTATTACGGTCTTGCCGATGGCAAGGTACAACCGGAAGAACTGTCCGTACTGATCTGCCGCAATGTGGCCATGATTCACATGATTAAGGAAGCAAAACCCAAGGCTGTAACTACATTGGAAAAGTGTATCAATGATGGAAATGTTTCCCTCATGGAAAGCTCCCAGGCCTATCGTGATGTCATTAAAATGTATGCCGAAATCAAGGCTGATGAAGTTAATCCAAAAATTCAGGACGGAAAACGGCAGGCTTTTGAGGCCCAGCAAAGAGCTATGATGCAAAGAGCCCAGCCTGTGAGTCCAGCACAAAAGCCAGCTCCGACAAAAGCTCCAGCCAAGGCAGCTGAAGACTCCAAGGTAAAAATTGGTTTCTAATGACCGAATTTTCTGCATTCAAAAGCTTTCGTGAGGCAAGAGACTGTCTTGACATGTTTCTTGCCGATCCAGGCAATGAACTTTTGATGCAAAAGGCCACAGCTCACTGTGCTGATGCACTGCGAAATGGCAATCAGATTCTTAGTTGTGGCAACGGAGGCAGCATGTGTGATGCCATGCATTTTGCCGAAGAACTGAGTGGCCGGTACAGAAAAGATCGTCCGGCCCTTCCGGCAATGGCCATCTCAGATCCTGCCTATCTTAGCTGTGTAGCCAACGATTATGGGTACACAAATGTTTTCAGAAGATGGGTAGAAGCCTTTGGAAAAGAAGGGGATATACTCATAGCCATCTCTACCAGTGGCAAGTCCCAGAATGTCCTGGAAGCCTGTGAAGCCGCCCGCAGTCGCAATATGAAAATCATAGGGTTAAGCGGAAAAGATGGCGGGAGTCTTATCGGTTTTGCCTCTCCATGTTTTGTGGTTCCGGGCCTTACAACTGATCGGATTCAGGAACTCCATATCAAAATTCTGCATATTATGATTGAAGGTATCGAAAGAAGTCTCTTTCCTGAGCTTTATTGTCTGAGTTGAGATTGTCGGCTTATTCCAGCCCTTTTTTAGAAATTTTTCTTTTGCTACGATTGAAGACATGGAATCTTCAATGTCGTTTCACTTTCTGGGCCAAAGCAAAAACCTGCTGCGCCCTGTCCAGGGTTCAGAAGTCCCCACAACCGTGTTGACACCAAGGTACAGTTCCAATCTTTACCCGGCCCGCATGGTTTACCGTCAGGAAGGCGAAACAGAAAACTCAAATTCCAGCATGCCCTCTCAATCCATGGATACGACGGGACAAATTCGCCGCTACAGTGAAGCTGATTTTGTGAAGGCTGTGGAAGTGATTCGCGACCTGATCAGTGCCGAGCAGAAGTTCAGTGATTATGAAGAAGCCTCTGTCTGTTACACCCTGTTTGAAATGCAGGCAGCCAGCCCCGCTCCAATTGCTGGATTTTTTGAAATGCTACGGGATGTGGATCCCAATCGTGGTCGATCCTTCAGAAAACATCTGATTGAGCAGTTACAACTGTATTTTCCAGATAGGCCCGTCGCCAAACTTATAACCGAAGCCTTGTCCAGGGAATGGAAAGAATCGCAAAAAAGCGGAGAAAAAAAGGAAGCCAAAGCACGGGTTGCCAATTCTGAAACCCTGGATCAACTCGTACAGTTCAACCGCAACTTCTACAAATGGAACAATCTTTTTAGGGCCTTGAAGCGAAAGCGGGAAGGCAGTGTTGACACCAGTAAGTTTGCTGTTTTGAATAAAGTCAAAGATGCCTATTTTGGCCATGCCATGGTCTACATGTTAAGCGGTCATGAAAGCTCAGACAGTGACTTCCGTTCAGAACTTGGAAACACCTACTACCAGTTCAAGACTGAGAACAAACCGATTTTTGACATGGTTCTGGATCCCAATGCCAACCCTATGGAACTACAGAAAGTCCTGGCATTTTTACGCTGCATCTACTTTGGACTCCTGGTTACAGAAACACTGTGTAACTATGTCAATATTCTTAAACTGGAAGGACCTTCGGCTCAAAGCCTCTGTCCCGATAAAAAGAAGTTTATCTTAGGCCACCTCAAACGCTTTCAAAAAACCGTTCTGGATGCCAATCTTACCCAGAACCCGAGCCTGTTACAGGTTATTGATGTGAATTTTACGGCTCAGGGTTTTAAGGAGCTGGTCTACAATAGAAATGACTGTATCGTAAAATACACGGAGTTCTTCCTGGACAAACGCTATCTCTTTCATTTCGGTGGAAAGACAGATAACATTACAGCTCTCAAGGTATCCAGAGAGGGCTGAATTATGCAATTGAACACATCCTGCTTTTTAGATTTGACTGATTTTTTATGGGCCGATCTATTCCAGGGCGACCCTGTGATTTATACAGTGCTTGGTAAAACCCTATCCGAGTTCTGCTCCCGCTTTCATGGAAGGGAAATTCATGGAACCGTGATGGAAGGTGCCTATCTTGAAGGAGATGGAATCTACATAGGTAAGGGCTCCATTGTTGAGCCCACAGCCTATATTAAAGGCCCCTGTATTATTGGAGAAAATACCGAGATTCGTCACGGAGCTTACCTTCGCGGCAATGTAGTGGCCGGAAACCACTGTGTCATCGGCCATGCCACCGAAGTTAAAAATTCCATCTTTCTCAACGGAGCCAAAGCTGGACATTTTGCCTATGTAGGAGACTCAATTCTTGGAAATGATGTCAACCTTGGGGCTGGTACTAAACTGGCAAACCTCAAACTGGTGCCTGGGGGAATTGTTCTGAATCTGAATGGGGAGAGAATCGATACCGGCCTTAGAAAAATGGGGGCAGTGCTTGGTTCCCTCGTGGAGATCGGCTGCAATGCAGTAACTAGTCCAGGAACAATTCTTGCCCCTCAATCCATGGTCTTCCCTGCTATTGGTATCAAGGGTGTGTTTCTTCAAAAAACTGTGCTTCGGGAAAGCAATATGAATTTGCGTAAATCCTGAGCCTTCCCGAAGTCCGAAGTTTTTTTATTGACCAAGAAGCCCTCTAAGCTCTTTTAACTCTTCCATCTTCTGAGCCCTGATTGTTTCTTCCATGCCTTCTGACTGAATCAGTTCAAAACTTAAGGCCTGTAGTCTTTTTCTGCGAGCTGGGGTAAGTTCTTCGTCGGAAGGAACTTCAACCACTACCTGATTGGAAAAACTTCTGAGGTCTTCACGACGAACTTCCACATGAATTCGTCTGGAGCCATCCTGACCACTTACCTGGATCCTGGGTGCAAATGCCCACATCCCATTGACCCTTACCTCAATATCACGATAGGTAAATTTGGAAAATCCGGTGTTTCGCAAAAGCACTTCAAACACATAACGATCGGCACTAGTAGCCATAAACTGGCTCTGGTTTACTGACACATTCAGGTTGTTGACCTTTTTGGACTGTGCCCTGACCCATACTGATGGATCCGACATGCGCACCCTGACCCTGTAGTGTTTCTGATTGCTGTTCAAATAGACAGTTTCACGGCCATCCTGGTAACCGGGAGCAGAAAATTCGATTCTGGCATGAGTACCAGAAACAAAGGCTGATGCCCTGATATTGTAGATAGGCCTGAAGTTCTCATTGGTGGCATCAATAGTGAATGTGTAGCCACCGGAAGACACCATTTGAGCCGCGAGGCTGGCAACAAAGCTCATTAGAGTCAATATAATTCTGATGATCGTCATAAATACTCCTTTGCGCTTATTATGCGGAAAAAACAGATACCGTCAAGAGTATTTCTGCATTATAATTGCCAACCAATCATTAGTATTTAGGAGGGAGACCCCATGACAATCAAAGTTGCCATCAATGGATTTGGCCGCATTGGCCGCTGTTTTTTTCGCCAGGTTCACAAACTTGGGACTGAGGTTGAAATTGTCGCAATCAACGATCTGACCGACGCCAAGACCCTGGCCCACCTCCTGAAATATGACAGTGTTCACGGTCGATTTTCAGGAAATGTATCCGTGGACGGCAATGCCCTGATCGTGGACGGAAAACCAATCCGCATTACCGCCGAAAAAAATCCGGAAAATCTGGGATGGAAAGCTTTGGAAGTAGATCTGGTTGTGGAGTCTACTGGTGTATTCAAGGACAAAGCCGAAGTTTCAAGGCATATTAAGGCCGGAGCAAAAAAAGTGATCGTTTCTGCCCCACTAGCCGATCCGGATATCACCATTGTTATGGGAGTCAACGAAAAATCCTATGACAAAACCAGACATGATGTAATCTCCAATGCCAGCTGCACCACAAACTGTCTGGCACCAATTGCTAAAGTCATTGATGCCAATCTTGGTATTGAATCTGGACTGATGACCACAATTCATTCCTATACCAATGACCAGAGAATTCTGGATTTGCCACATAGTGATTTAAGAAGGGCAAGAGCAGCTGCCTTAAATATGATCCCTACTAAAACGGGGGCCGCTAAAGCCGTAGCAGAGGTACTGCCTCAGCTCAAAGGCAAGCTGACAGGAATTGCCGTTCGGGTGCCAACTCCTAATGTTTCCGTAGTCGATGTTTGTTTTGTTACCAAAAAACAAACTTCTGCGGAGGCCGTGAACGCCATGTTAAATGAGGCCGCACTCAAGGATTTAAAAGGAATTCTCGAGGTCTGCGATGAAGAACTGGTTTCCGGAGATTTTAATGGCTCAAGCTTTTCCTCCAGTGTCGATGCCAAAAACACCATGGTTCAAAATGGGAACCTGGTGAAGGTACTCTCCTGGTATGACAATGAAATGGGATATTCTACTAGGATTGTAGATTTGATTCGGCACATGTTTGCATAAACAGAACCGCGCTCACCGTCGCATCAACGGCGGCGGTGAGCATTGTTTCTACGACGGGGAAAGGATGGGCGATGGCCTTCAAACTCGGACTGGCCGTAGGTGTATTTTTCACCATGGTCGCTATGCTCCTGATTTTCGAGACTATGAATCTGGGCAATTCTGGAGAGGATGAATAATTTGTATTCCGGCATAATTTTTATGCTGTTTTCCCGAAACCAGGACAGACGAAGCTGGTCCTGCCCCAGTTTGCCCAATGAATCCCAGAATCGGACTTCACGACCAAGTTCTGCCGCATGTCCTGAATAGATATTCTCAAGCCTCTCTGCATCAAGACAATATTTGTCTTCCCACCATTTTAAAAACTGTAAAATCTCACCTGATCCAATTCTTTGCAGAACCATCAAATCACTATCTAGCTTGTCTACCCCTGGGTTTTTCTCCTGTTTCCAGCTGTAATAAAAGGGATCCTGGTGGGCCTGAGTGACTACCGGGCCATTTGCCCAGATACTTTGCATCACAACAGCCATTAATGCGGCATTTATTCCCAGTTTTGTAAACATCTGAACCTCTTATTATGTGAACCTTTAATCCTTCTATCGACATTTACCAAAAGGCGATATACTTTTTGGCTATGAAAAAAGCCCGAAAACTTTCCCCCTCCATTCTATTTGTCTTCTTGTGTATATGTGGATTGTATCTGGATCACCACTTCAAGTTCAGTCTTGGCAAATCCAACCCTGTTCTCGATATTATCGGTGTTGTATCTGACCCAATCGACAATTTTCTAACACAACTGGAACGAAGAGCATATGATTCTTATATATCCAGTCGGAATGCCCAATCCCAACAGGATAAAATCACAATAATTCAGAAGGGTGTACTGTCCAATAAATTTGAGGAAAACAGCCCTGAATATCTGCGCCATTTGGATGAACTTACAGTTTCAACTCCTACCAGTAGGGATATTGTTGTCGCAGCAATTGATGAAAAAACTTTAACCGTTTTGAATGACTGGCCCATTCGCCGGGACAGATATGCTCAGTTTTTAGAACGACTTTTTGAAAAGGGAAAAGCCAGAACAGTGGCATTTGATATTGTCTTCTCAGAAGAAGGAGACAAAGAGGCCATAAACGCCCTAAAAAATCTGAAGAACAAGGTAGGTCCTGATTTAAGTAACGAAATCGATGAACTGTCAAAACAAATTGACTACAATTTACAGCTCGAACAAAGTTTTGCTCGTTATGCTGACAAAATAGTTGGTGGATTCAGTGTGCTTTCGAAAGAGGAGGCCACCATAAAGGATTTCAGCAATGTGTTCTTTCCGGCTGAGTACAACAGCTACAGGCTGACAGAGCGAGGAATAGAAAACCAAATCATGCGTAATTATGGGGGCACATATAATTATGCTGGTTTACGAGAGATTATCAAATACAACGGATTCTTTAATGTGAGTCCAGATGGGGATGGAATTGTAAGAGAGATCGCTCTTCTAAACGCTCTCCCTGTGAAACTCAAACACAAAGACGGTTCCGTAGATCCAGAATCCTGGGAACTGTTTGGCAGTCTAGGTCTGGAGACCCTGAATTTGTTGAAACATCGATCCATCAGTGCACCAATCAGTAAAGGCACCTACCTTGAGATGGCTGTGAACTCTCCGTTTTTCTCCTTGAAAGAGGATAGTAAGAATGCATTAAAACAGAAACTGCGAGAAATCCTGCAAGGATGGAGTGGTGCCACAGAACACCAGAAGTTATTACTTGATTCAGCCTGGGCATTATGCAGATTCAACATGAGTCCAGATTTTGAATTTCTGGAATCCGCCTTGGTTTTGGCCAACATCGGTGAATATTCAGACATAGATGCCTTTCTATTGTCGCTCAGCACATTTCCCATGCCTATGATTCACAGAATTCTTCAGAACTTTGAACCTCAGTCTCATTCCCTGTTCCCTGACAAGTCCTTTATTGAACTTGAATCCAATCGTGAGATGTTAAAAAAAGTTCAAGGCAGTATAAAACCGGTACTAATCGAAGTACTGGTAGAAAATTTGTGGTCGGGATTATTGCAACATCTGATTCTGCTGCATAGTTTTTCCAAAGAGGACCTGAATAGTCTCAAGAAGCACTTTGAAACTGCTCTTCTTGCTGAAACAGATTTTTTGACATCCATTTACCAGGAAGACAATCTGGCCAAACCTGAAAACAAGGTTCGGATGGGGAGTTCTTCAAAAATCAAGGTTGCATATAATGCTACCCGTCAAGGTTATGTTCAGTACTCCATGATTGATATCATGCAGGAAGATGAACTAGAGGGAATGCTTTTTGGATTCAAAACCCCAAAGGTTACAATAGAGGAAGCTTTAAAGGATCGAATTGTGATTCTTGGTCCCACAGCTCTTGGTATCAATGACTGGAGAGCAACCCCGACCTCCAGCTATATGGACGGTCTTGAGATTCACGCCCATGTTCTGGATAACATTCGTGATGAAATTCAAATTTTGAGACCAGACGGAGCCTTTTTACTGGAATTTCTCGTTCTATTGTCTTTAATGTTTATCCTGCCATATTGTCTGACTCGATTAAATGCAAAATTTGGAGCACTGGTATCCTTGCTTCTTGCGGTAGGATGGTTAGGCTTCTGTTACTACTCTATCCATTACAATTTCTCCTATTATCAGTTCACTCAAACCGTAAGTTTCATTGGGGTTGTCTATGTTTTGATTACTACCTATGAATACATGATGGAAGAACGGGAAAAGAAAAAAACCAGGGATGCTTTCCAGCACTATGTGAATGCAAGCGTGGTTGATTCCGTGCTTGCCGATCCAGATATGTTAAAGCTTGGGGGGCAGAAGCGCGACATGACGGTATTGTTCTCTGATGTGAGGGGATTTACCACCATCTCGGAAAAGCTGGATGCCACAACTCTGGTGGCTTTGATGAATGACTATCTGGAAGAGATGACCAATCTGGTTCTAGAATCAGATGGAACCCTGGACAAGTTCATTGGTGATGCCGTAATGGCATTCTGGGGTGCCCCCTTAAAACAGGAAGATCACGCTGCTAGGGCTACCCTCACAGCTATTGCAATGTTAAAACGAATGGATACTTTAGCTGTAGAAATCAAGGAAAAATATGATGTAGAAGTGGCCATTGGTATTGGACTAAACACAGGGCCGATGGTAGTTGGGAACATGGGTTCAAAACAGAGGTTTAACTATACTGTACTTGGAGATGCGGTAAATCTTGGTGCCCGTCTCGAAGGTCAGACCAAAGGTTATGGAGCCTACCTGATTCTTTCAGAAAGTACCTATAATCTGGTAAAAGACTGGGCCGCTGGCCGCCTTCTGGATTTAATTGCCGTAAAGGGAAAAACTCTGCCTGTGAAGATTTTTGAAGTCATTGGTATAAAAAAGGAAATGAGTGCGGAGGCATTGCGCGGTCTGGAAGAATTTGAGGCTGCGGTGCATACCTATTACTTCGGCCGCAGGTTCCAGGAAGGTATTCAAGTCTTTAAGGATCTGAAAAAATATAGAAAAGGCAAGGATAAGGCCTGTGATTTGTACATTGAACGCTGTGAGGACTTTTCAGAAAATCCACCACCAGATAACTGGGATGGTTCTTATGTTGCCACCTCAAAATAGGCTAAATGGTTCGTGATTTACTGTTATCCGGTTGTCTGTTTCTTATGCTTCTTAAGACAAGCATTTGCCTTGAGAAGCATAGGGACTGGAAACACCGTTTTAATACCCTGAAATTTTACATAGACCTTCTTATCTTAAATGATGGCAGAAATTACTGGACAGAGCCTATACCCTATCATGTTTATGCCTCATCAGAAAAACTGAGCACTGCCCTGCAAAAAATCGAACCCCACAAACGCCTGGAGCCGTTACTGTCTGAACTTAGATGGCTGATACCCCTTTCCGATTACCGAGTGGACGATCTCTTTGATCAACTTAATCATTTGGTACGGGACATGCCTTCCCGCGATATCCACACCCTGCAAACCTATCTAATCAATACTTGTCCCTGGCCCACCCGTGCCATACTGGAACTGGAAAAGCTGCGTTACATCCGTGCAGATAAAAATTCTCTTAATCTGCCTCCAGGTCTTATTCATTGCCACCCCAGCTGCAATATCTCAAAGCTTAACTTTTTATCTGAATGGTACAGAATTCACGAGCTCCCGGAACTTGCGGAACACTATTGTAATGAGCTGCAAAGACATAAGGAACCTAAATCGCTGGCCTGTTTGTACAATGAAATGGATATGGCCGAACTGCGTCAGCTCCCACTACAGGATATTTACCTTGAATTGAACCTGAATTACCCTGCCCGGAATTCACAGGATGAACCGGTATCCGTTCTGAGATTCAAATTAAAGACAATGTTACAAAATGACCCAGCCCCCGATCTCTGTGAGGCTTTGATTGAACTGTCCCTGAGATATTCAGACAATGACTCACAGCCCGATCTGTATCAAAGGTTTTTTGAAGAATTTAACCGGCTGTCTGACACTCAATGGCAACTTGCAATCGACTGTATGCAAAAACATGGTCACACAGCACTGGCCTTACAATGGGCTAATAGAAACAATCCATGATTATTCACACACTGATTCTTTTAGTCCTGACACATGGTTTTGTTTACATAAGTAGTGCCTTTACACCCAAATTGCCACTGGAATACCGTTTAACACTTGCCATGATGGCTTTTGGTGTTCTATTCCACGGGGTTTCACTTTTTACACCATTGCAAAATTGCGGCTGGATTTATATTGGGTTTTTACCCCTTGCCCTCATTGGCATAAAAAAACCTCTATCAGCCAGCAGGAATCACTGTGCCTCTTTCTGTCCTGTGCCATTTCCGGCTTTATCCTCAGTACAGCTACTAGCCTTGGAGATACAGGTGTCTACCATCAGCAGGCCATCCGCTGGTTATCTGAGTATGGAACCGTAACCGGAATTGCCACACTTATGGACCCATTGGGGAATGCATCAAGCTGGTTTGCTCTTTGTGCCTCACTAAGTCAGTTTTTGGGAGTCTCAAATTGCGGAGGCATTACTGGTGGACTGGGAACTGCGGTGATTGTTTACACCATTCTGAATCGTTTTCTGACTGGGGATAATTTGAGAACCCCATTGGCAATGACATTGATACTGATCCTGGGGTTAAACATAGGCTTATGCAATTCACCCTCACCAGATTTACCCCTGTTGTTTGTTCCTATTCTGATTCTTGATCTGATTGCAAAAAGGCCCCATGGTTATATTCCTGTCTGCCTGATTCTTGCCTGTCTTTTGTTTTCCATCAAGCTGATAGCTTTTCTTCTAGTCGCTCCCTTGCTAGCCGTCTGCCTGTATAAAAAAGAGTTCAAGGCATTATGTTGTGGGGTTTTTGTCCTTGTATTGACTGGTTTTATTGGTTATAAACTATCTGATTGTGCCTATTTCCCCCTACCTTATTTCTGTAGCTTGAATGCCCATCCCAGAAGTCATGAAATTGCCATTTACAATTCCAGGCATATCAGAATACACGCCATGAGTTGTGGAACCGGTGTTTTAAACGATTTCTGGTTCTGGCAGTGGGCCATGTGTTCTCCCCTGTCTGCATTTTTGGTGTTTGGCTGCCTTGTATCCGTTCTTTTGAATCGCAAAGATATGCAGAAAAACCCCTGGGATTTATGGCTTGTCCTGTGCGGTGTTATGCTAATGATGATTGCTCCTTCCTCTCGATATGCCGGTGGATTCTGGGCTTGTCTGTTTGCAAAACTGGCAGAAAAACAGACTGTTTCTCCAAACAAGACCTGGATTTTGATTATTTTTATCCTGATGTTTTGTTTTGTGTACACAATAACCGATGCCCAGTGGAAAAGAGCCTTCTGGATGAGCCATCAATCAGGAAGTATCAAACCCGCACTGAATCAGCTTCTAAATCCGTTTCCCCGAATGTATTCCCCGATTCGCTGGGACCAGTCCCTGCCTGTAACCACATTAAATGGTCATCCAATCTATTTACGGGATGCTCAGGAATGGGATTCATTCGGAGATTTTTGTTATGATAGTCCATTGCCCTGTACCTGGCCCCAAAGATTGCAGGAAATTGAGTTTATTGATAAAAAAGCCGGATGTCAGGCCGG
Source organism: Candidatus Cloacimonadota bacterium (assembly GCA_019454875.1). Lineage (GTDB taxonomy): Bacteria > Muiribacteriota > UBA6191 > UBA6191 > UBA6191 > UBA6191. The sequence goes on from JACFNL010000003.1 coordinate 66,563, forward strand.
GTTTCGCTGGAAAGAGGATATGAATGATCATGAATCGATGTAAGCCAAATCAGTATATCTTCTCACTTTTTATACTTTTTGGAGCACTCAGCCCATCCTGGGCCGATTGGCAGTCCCGTTTTTCCACACTGATGGAAGCATTGTTATACCCCATCACAAGAAGACTCCCGCAGAATGCGGTGATCAATGAAACGGTTCCAGAGAGTCCAGAGGATGTTCTTCATAGACTCAGAAGTATTCTTCAAGATGAAAAACAGACAGGGCAATTGAAGGCAGAACAGTTTGTAGCCCTGCTCGAAGATGGAGCCATAAAAACCGGATTAAATCTCATGGAAGTTTATGAAGAACTAAGGCACGAGTTTCTACCCGAATCCTCAGCAGCACTCCTGGAAGAGACCCTGAATTTACTACCCGTCAACAATCCGTTTAGCTACCTGATCGCCATGGATATCTGGCAACACTGGAAAAATCACAACTTTCCTGACATTAAGCAAGAATTGGTTGAAACTGTCATCAGTGGTGATAGTGTCTGCAAAAATATTCCTCAATGTATGCTGGGCCATGCCCGTGTTCTGATGAAAGAAGGCCGCTTCCAGGAGGCTAAAAACTCTTACAAATCAGCATTTTCAGATCCAGACAGCGAGTTTGAATATCTGAACTGCAATTTGTTTCTAGCCCTGGAATCTAGAAATCGGGATGAAGTAAATCAGAAACTGACACAATTAAAGGTTCTTTTTGCAAAGCGGGATTTTCAAACTCAGGAAAAAGAAATTGCCTTTACCTTTCTTGACTGGGAAAAAATCACAAACATTATCGGGACAGGATATAGACCCCAGGAACATGAAATTATCAAAGCTGTAGTTGCCTTGATGTGGTCGGGAAAATTTACCGAAGCTTTGGAAATTTTAAAAGAACACCCGGCTAAAGCAGAACTTCCCACTGAATTGATGTTACGAGAGTTTCCTAATGTAGGAAAAACTGTATTACTAACCAATCTTGAACCAGCTTTACAGCTTGACTCAATCAAAAGTTTCAGTTATTCCACCAGAGATCTTGAACTTCTTAAAGGGGCAGTCCCAGAAAATAGTCCCATTTACCAGCACCTGTTCGGAAACCCAGACAGCCATACACATCCGCCCATAGACGATGTAAACGACCTGGTTCAGCTATTTGGAGAAATCCAGTCCCTTAACCATTCTCCTGAGGATATTTATTCCGCATTTGTTGAACACCCACGATTACAGGAGCAAAATGCTCTGCAACTCGCGCTTCAAGCCATTGGAAAACAACTGCCAAACTCCACTGAGCTTTTGGCCAGGATTCTTCTGCGCCTCAATTCTGATGAACTGGAGACATATCTGGAACACACTGGATTAAGCCCAGAGGACACTGCCAAGGGCAAGGCATTAATCCTGTCTGAACTGAGTCGAACTAATGAGGCATTACTGGAGTTAAAAAAGGTTCCTGGGCATAAAAACAGTGCGCATTTCTATATTTTGGAGTTGCAGGCTATCAGGAGTAATTCTGAACCTGATACCCTGTATCAATCCGTGGACACCGTATTGGGCCGGTGGCCAGAGTTTATATCTCATCCATTGATAGTTGATATTTTGTTTGAACAGGGTGATTTTGATGCCATCTGCCGCGCCCATCTTAATACTGATGTTCCAGTTCATACTTGGGAACAGTTTGTTTTGTCACATTTTTTTACGGGTAAATTTAAACGAGCAATGGAGCTGATCGATTTAAAACCAACGGAAATGACTCTGCCCCCCCTACCTGAGGCCAATGACATTTCCGGTTTTTACCACATCAGTCTCAACCTGTTAAATGTGTTGCCGGATTTAGCCAAAAAGAAACAATTACAACGATTTCGTCATGATTTAACCCCTAAGATCGCATCGGATCTTATGGCAGAAAGCCAAAGCTTTTCCGAGGAAGTCCAAAATATACTTAAGGAGCTGGCCTTAAAACACAAAACCGAGTAGTTAGAATGCTCCTTTTGTATGTTTTTTCCTCGCTACTAATCCTTTGTGCTTCTGGCTTCGGGCACTTGCTACTTAAACATAAACCCCGCTTTTCACGGGGGCTGTATCCATTTGCCACAGCACTTTGTGGGATACTTCTTTTAGCATTTCTCTCGCAAATCTGGTCTCTGTTTGGTCCCGTGGATCTTCGATTTGGTCTACTTTTTCTGATCGGACTGATTTTATATTTCTGGCACTGGGAAAAACTGTTTTTTCTGGCTCTTATTCCCTCTGGACTTATAGCATCCTTGCGTTGTTCTCTTATGGTGGAATACGGAGATACAGGTATTTATCATGCACAGATTATGATGGGACATGCGTTTTACGGGATGATTCCAGGATTTGCCAATCTGGTTGTACAGTATGGATACCCCTCTACATGGTTCAGCCTTTTTGCTCCTTTTTTTCATCTTGTTCCAGCAGAATACTTACTGCAGCTACCCTCTACCCTGATTCTACAAATGTTACTGGTACCTCTGTTTTTGGTGCTCTTTCAAAACAGGTCTAAAACCAAGGACCGTTTTCTGGCAGCTTCTTTACTTGTTATTGTGCTTTTACTGACTAAAAACCCTGTGTTTCCAAGCTCCAATGCAGATTTGTGTATCATGCTCTGTTATCCCTGTATCTACTGGATGATTTTAAACATTGGCTTCAGACCCATCCTGATTTTTTTAGCTGCCTTGGCCTGTGCCATCAAATTGCACGCAATCGTTCTATATTTATTCGTCCTGGCAGGATTTCAACGCAAAACCTTCCGCCTAGTACCACTTGTCCAAGGTTTTTGTGTTCTGGGTCTGATCCTTTTGCCATCTTCCCTGGATAGTATTTTTCGTTCCGGATACCTGTTTTTACCTCTGCCCCTTCCCGGGCTAATGTTACCCTGGACCAATTTTGAAATGGATGTCTCCAAAATGCAGCAGGGAATCAGTGAGTTTGCAAGATGGGGGTACCATCCCGTTGCAGGTTCCCCATTTTGGGGCTGGCTGGAATCCTGGCCCATTAGAGAATGGATGTTTCTTAGCCTGTTTCTTCTATCCACCCTGTTTGCTTTCAAGCTTAAAAATCATTGGCTTCCTATTGGATTCGGGCTAGGAGGAAGTCTGATTTTTTGGCTTATTGCTCCTAGCTGGCGTTATGCTCTTGGTAGCCTCGTCCTGCTACCCGCCTGGTTTCTGGCACCATCCATCAAACGGGTTCATTTTGTCTTGTTACTACCTGTTTGCCTTTTGCAGATTTATTTCCACATTAAGGGATTTCCCGATTCAGAATGGGGACGCAGTATGGCAAGGCATCATTATGCCTACAAAATATTTATGCGTTCCCAGGAACTAAGTGAGTCTGGGGTGCATACAGTAGCAGCCGCTCTTTTATATCAATCCTGTCAGGAAAAAATTGAGGAAGCCTGCGCAGATCTTTTATGGAAACAATCCGAATTTAACGATTTGGACTGGCACAGCTATTACCAGTTGATAACACCAGAAGCAATAAGCACACTTCTTCAATCTGAAGAACTTGTCTACACAGAAAAGCCTTCAACCCTCTACTTTCCCAAATCCGTAAAATCTAAATCTGCATCCGTTTTAAGTGGCATCTATCAAGGCAATCAGGTATCTGCATTTTTAGGAGAAACGAACCATGAAGAAATTGGATATTGCTGGACCGCTCCCCTCCCCTGTGCCAAAGCAGATATGATGGGTTCCTGGGAGTTTATTGACCCTGCCAAGGGACTTTCTTCGGGAATCCGTCCCATCAACCTCAATCATCGTTCCATCTCATTAAGATACTTACGCGACCTGATGGGTAGAGGAGACTTGACTCTGGTTCAGGATGAATTGCAAAAACGATGCGAGTCAGGACAAGAATTGGAATGCGCTTTGCACATGCGGTTTAGGGCATTTGAAGCACTGGGGCTTCATGACAGCACCACTGCCCCGGAAGCCGTAACAGACTGTTTCAAGCTTGTTGATCCTCACCCTAAGGCTGCCTGGCGTTGTGCCTATGAAGCCAATACTGCCAAAATGCCAGACGCACAAATTATCCTAAAAAACATCTCCTCACAGATTCCGATCACCGATCTTTTATCCGCCCCGGGTTGCCGGCGAGTCAGCCAGGCCATCCCCTGTAAACACTATTAAATGCAAGTTGAATTTTGGAATGCCCCTGGGCACAGGAAATGCCTGGAGGCAGTGGTGGCATGGCACCCATCTGATTATTAAATTTCAACTCAAGAACCCCTTTGGAAAAAACTACATCTGGGATGCCTGGAAACGGGGAGCACAATAGCTCATCATCCAATGTGACTACCACATCTGGATATCTTGGGTGCTCCAGATAATAACGGCAGTACGAGATTGTGACTTTGGGCAGCAGTGGAAACGGGGCAGATAAACCAAGTTCTTTGAGCAGAAAAAGCACAGGGTCTGGAAATGCCCAAATCTCATTTCCAGGATCAGCACTTCTTACTTTGGTGGACTGATTGCCTTCCCTGATTTTTAACTCCAGACTGGCTGGATTGGAGTTATAACTACGGGTTCTTACATAATAGCGGGGAAACACATCCATCCGACCTTTGGATAAGAGATAATTGTCCAAAGTGTCATAATATGTGGAGGTTATGGTGCGAGACGGATACAGTTCAAGGTAGCCCAGTCGATACAAATTTCTGAGCACAAAAGACGCACTCCGAAGCAGTGGATACTTAATCTCCTCGCGCCAGTTCATACTCCACCAATGCGCCTTCCTCGCTGACTGCTTCCCGCTTGACTGAATCCATAATCAAGTGACGGCCAAAGACCTCGGGGACTCCGTAGCCTTCCTTGGAAACAAAGGCCGATATTGCAACTTCATGATCACGAAAACTCACCCGTTCCAGCTGTACTCTGGTGCTGTCATAGGCAGACAACCCCAGTCGGCAACCCAAAAAGCCGGAATCCAGAACAAATAGTTCGCTGTTATCCTGTGCCCTTACACAATGAGCCGCCGAACCGGCTACCTTTACAAACTCAAGCCTGATCTGAGAACCCGAAACAGAAATTCCAATTGAAGCGTTACCAGTTAAATCAGACTGCCGCAACACCCCGGAACTATAATCAACAGCTAATCCATTAAACTGGGAATTGATAATCTGAACCCTGTTCCCGTCAAACGAGCTACGGATTACCTGCAATGCATACTGGGATCGTGATTGCTTAAACACCGTTTCTTCCATATAAAAACCCGAGCGGGAGAAACTCACACCGCCTGTATAGGATCGGCCTTCAAACATAGGCTCTTCCAGTCCCAGAAACTTAACATGCTTAAGAGTGGATAAAGACTGAGCATTAATTACAAGAAGCCCCCCATTCGGGGAATCCTGGTTGATTAATTTCACGGTTTTATCTGGCTCTCCGTGAAAATGTATGGGCCCCTGAGCCACAATTAATCCCTGGGCCTGCATACGGATTTCAGTTCCTGCATCTACATGCAGACTAATTCCATCGGGTAGTACAAGTGGTTCTGAAAGAAGATAGCTCCCCTCCTTAACCCTGGCAATATGACCGGAAAACTGAATCCAGTCCGGGATTTGACCGGGCCTGTCTTTCTGAAGAACTGGGGGAGACTCACGGTTCAAAACAACAGTCTTTGACTGTGGATGTCCAATCACCCTAGCCCGAACTTTTGCCTTTAACACGGATTCAGGGGGGAAAACAAACTGGCCTGGGGCTTTCTGACAAATCGGGCCAAGAACAGGAGAACGGGTGCCTAGTTCTCTGGGGCTGAGCTCCAAAGGTCTTTGTAACCCTGTGTAGGGCAATCCTTCCACCTCAATGCCTTCAATCCGCACAGGTAGGGCAAAAACCGAGCGATAATAAAAACAGAGTCTTTGGGGGCTCACTTCCTGAAGCCATACATCCAGAAGTCGGATTGGATCCAGTTGTCTTGCAATCCAGGAACGATTGTCCATCAGTACATCTTCATCAAAACCAAATCTTGCCCAATCTTCTCTAACAATATCAAGATGTTCCCCAAGCTCAGCATCACAAAGGGCCAGAAATTCCTGAATAGCTGCCGAACCAATAAGCCGGTTGAGCTCTTTCACATAAGTACTCAGCAAAGCTTTGTCTGAAAACAGAAGTTTTAACCACGGATCAGGAAAAGGCACAGGAGATTGGGTCCAGGAGCCACTAATACCCAGAATATGCCTCATTCTTTGATAATCCGAATCAAACCCCACCGGTTCCAGCTTTTTACTTTTGGGATCAAAATAGAATCTGAGATTATGCCAGGATGCTGCATGTCCTGCCCCGTACAGGTCAAGCAAGGCCAGATATTTTGCCATCTTTTCTATGTCAAGAACCTCTGAGGGAGATTGAATCCCATGAATCAGGCTGTAGAGGGCATTTGTTGCCTCTATCTTCAAATCTTCTGAAAATCTGCCCCCGCCATACACTGAAATGCCTGCACCCCGTATATCCCTCTCCCGTTTCCCTTCTGATTCCAACAAGCCTGAGGTTGAATCGTTAAAATGAAAAACCTCCTTCCACATGGGAGCCTCATCAAGCTTTAAAATCGGGCCATCCTCTTTATTGCGATTCCTTAAAAAGGCTTTGGAAAAATGCTCTTCCAGCAAATAAACACCCATATAATTCTGGTTTAAGGTAAATCGGATAAATTCAGCACCTACCCCTAAAATGCCTTCATGCTTCAAATGTCTTTGAAACATCCAGGCCGCCAGATAATGTCTGGTGGATGGGTGTTGCAGGGAAAACTGACTATATTCATTCCAGGTCAGTCTGTTTTGAATATCTACCCTAAGCGAAAACTGCTCTGAGTCCCAATGATCGGAAAGGTCTCCTTTTAAACGAATCAGAGCCTTAACTTTGGTAGTCCAATCTGAGGCATAGGCAGGAACATAAAAATGCTCCTCCTTCAAAAGAAAACCCCTTTCCTTAGCCTTTTTTCGTACCACATTTAATCTTTCCATGTCCTGAGGGGCAATTTCCAAATTAAGATGAAGGGGGGGAGATACATCAAAATGTCTTAACTCATCCATGCGAAACAGATGCGGAAACTGGGGAGCAAGCAAAAAACCAAGACCTGTCAGACCAATAACCAACAAGAAGATTGCATTGCGCAAGTTCAGCTCCGGGCTTCAAACTGATGGGAAAATACAGTTAATCCAGGGTACTGGACCCCCATTTTTTCCTTCAGAAGAATTGCCTTTTGGGGAGAAAAGCCCGTAACGGCAAAAAGTAGCCGTGTTCCTGAATCGGAAACATCCAGTGATTCCACCTCAACCGTGGCTGCCTCATTACGAACCCAATGAAGCAAAGGTTCACAATCCGCCTGGGAATTATACGAGATCCTTAACATGCCAGCATCCGGTACCACTTTAGAAGCCTTGAATAAAAACAGGCTTCTACATACTAACAAAATACACAAACAGGCCAGAACCAGGGTTTTTTGATTCGCTCCAAGGCCAATACCAATGGCAAATGCCAGATAGATAAAACTCAGTTCCTCCGGGTCGCGAACGGCCGTGCGAAAACGGATGATTGATAAAGCACCCACCAGACCCAGGGATAATGCCAGGGAGGATTTGATGACAGAAATCACCATAGTAGTGGTAACACAAAGCCCTACTAGAGAACGGGCAAGATCCAGCCTGGTTTTAGAAACCGGGCCACTCATTAACATTATTTTGCCCAGACCCAGACCCAAAATAGCGGCCAAACCCAAGTCCAGACTGAAATGTAACAACAATGGGGATTCGCTTACCAAGTCCGGAAACCATTGCCGTAAAGGAGAACTGTCCATGCTGAAGCCTTTCAGCTCACAATCTAGCACAGGTAGTATCTACTGACTATACATTGGAACTGAATTTATGCTAGAACCAGCCCCATGCTGCACCCAATCCATCTTTTTTCACAACTCCTGCCCCTCTATCTGATAATTATCTGTGGATTTCTAGCCTCCAGATATCTTCTTGTAGACAAGGAGCACATAGCCCGTCTGCTTATCTTTTTTATCACACCTTCCGTAGTATTTCTGGGTCTGGTGCAGGGACCTAATATTTTGGAAGCCCTGGCGATTCCTTTGATTTTCTGTGCTCTAGGATATCTCATTTGTCTTTTTCATCTTAAGCTCGCACCACTGTTTTTTTCGGAACAGGAAACCAGGCTTCTGGCTTTAGGAATGTCTACAGGCAATACGGGCTACTTTGGAATTCCGGTGACGGCCATGTTATTGGGAACAGAAGCTATAGCCTCAGCCGTCCTTTGCGCGATTGGGCAGACCCTGTTTGAAAATTCATTGGGTTATTACACCCTGGCCCGACACAACATTACCCCATCTATGGCCTTGCGACGGGCATTACGACTACCTGGGCTGCATGTATTCTGGATATGCCTGGTTGTTGGGCTGCTCTCCTGGAAATGGCCCCCTATTGTTATAGAAGTAACTACCTTGTTAAAAGGTGCCTATGCCCCCTTAGGTATGATGATTGTGGGAATGGGACTGGCATCAGTAAAGTTAAGTGATGTCAACTCACGACTGCTGATTTACAGTGTGGCTGGCAAACCTCTGATCTGGCTTATGTGTGTGGGAATGGTTCTTTGGTGCGATTCCATCAGTGTACAACTCATCAGCCCCTTAACAGCCAAAGTGATGTTGTTTCAGGCTGTCACGCCTATGGCCGCCAACACTGTCGCATTTGCCAGTGAGACCGGTTGCGCTCCCGGAAAAGCTGCACTGATTGTGATGGTGTCTACCATGCTTGGACTAATCATCACTCCCATGATGGCCAGTGCCCTGGTTTAAGTAAAAACTAAAACAGTTTCTGAAAACCCATCTGGATCCCTCTTAGATAAAAGCTGTCCCGTGCCTGATTTCCCAAGGAAGTCGAAGACCCTTCTCCAAAATCCAGAAACCGCAGGCCAACACTGAAATTATAGTCAGCCCGAAACCACTTCTGGACTTCAAATTCCAGATCCAGAACGGGTTCCCCCTGACTCTTTGTGGTTTTTGTATTGGTCACAGTCCGTCTCAATCCAGCAGCACTGATCTGGTCTACCTGTAGCCCTTGTGTGTGGGACAGCTTCATATAATGAATATTCGCCGATACATTCAGACTCAAATTCCGGTTGATTTCCTGCTGAAATCTCAAGCCTAAAAATCCACCCAGGCCATCTTTATCTATGCTGTCTTCACCCTGTTCCAAGACCACTGGATCCGATGCCCCAGCCGGTACAGCCGGGTCTCGGGGCATTCTTTGTGTGTTGAGCCCACTTCTGTCCTGTCCGCGAATTCTTTCAAAGCGTTTCAAGTCAAGATAGGACAGACCCTGTAAAAAACTCAATCTGCCTCCATGCCCCTGATAAATCTGCCTTTCATTGCCTGCCCGTAAGAGGTTCAGATCTGTATTGGAAAGGGCAGATACCTCACTGTGTCGATCCCCAAACACCAGATCATACCCTGAGGCTGATGCCAAATGATTTTTCTCCTCCCTGTCCTCAAAACGAAGCCAGGACAAAAAGGAGCGATAACCACCAATCCTGGCCCGCCCCATGATCTCATAAGCCATACCCTTGGTGTCAAAGCCCAGAGCATCCCTTGGACCTCCTGCGGCAGTCAGGGAAAACCCATGTACCAGATCCCACTGACCCGCATCCACCAACCAGGCTCTTAGCTGTATACTCCTTCTTGGCATATCCAAAGGATTAGGCTGCTTTTTTAAAGATAAATCCAATGCATCCAGATGTTTCTGGCGATGAGAAGTCCAATAGGGTTTCTCTAAATGCAGATACGGTTGTTCCTCTGGCCCTTCCAGATCCTTATTCCAGCGAGCATCAAAATCGATGCTATCCGAAGCCTTAAAACCGTACCCAAGAGGTCTTGAGGACAGCTCACTACAAAAAAACAACAGACAAAACAACCAGGGTTTCACAAGAAATTACTCGACAAAAACAGGAAAGATTACAGATATTTCGCATTGTGAATCCCGCTCGGAATGACTATAATCAGAATGCATTCACAAAACCCTGCAATAATTTCTGAGATTTGGCATGAAATGGTTTGATATTAAAAATCGCAATTACTGGCGTGTCTCCGGAAAAAAGGAGTACACAATCCAGGAGGTTTCTGACCTCACCGGCATCACTGTACGGACCCTGAGAAACTATATCAAGGGCTATGAAGAAGTACTTTCACCAAAACGGGGTTATTACAATTCCCTGGTGTTTAGCGAACTTGATATCCGCACCTTTGTAATGATCAAAACCTGTATCAAGGATGGATTTAAGCAGGAAGATATTCTGATTAAAGTCAGAACCGAACAGGAATCCATTCAAAAACAGCTTGATGAAGAAGCCAGAATCAGACAGGCCCGTACTGCCGAAGAGCTGCCTCAAGCCCCTCAGGAACACAGTACTGAACCTTCTTTGGCCACCAATCCCCACCTGCCAGCCGCTGTATCTGAAGTTGCCCTCAATGATGCAACCATCAAGCAGATTGGCAAGTACTTTCTAAACCTTGAACAAAGAAACATTCTTTTAGAAAACCGCCTCGAACGCATGGAACGCATGCTTGAAAGCCAGCTTGAAATCCAGAATCAGGGACTTCTGCCCCGCACAATCAATCTGATAAAAGAATCCTCCCAGGCCTTCTGGCAGGCAATTTCACGATCCCTGTAATTCAGCCGATTTTAAGATATCGCCGGGCAATCACCAAGGCAGTAATGTCGTCATAGTCTGTGGGCGGGGTCAGTAGACCAGTTGGAATCAGGCGAAAAAAACCTTTGGGAGGATTTCGTTTAAAATAGAGCCTGCGGGCCTCTTCGGTTGTATGTTTTTCGTCCTGTAACAAGAATGAAATTCCAAGATCACCAAACAGTTCTTCAAGAAGATGCACCGTCTGGGAAGAAGCCGTGCCATTCCCAATTACCGCAAGAGAAAACCCATAAGTACTATGCAGGCTCTTTACTGTAGGATACAATTCTTCCGTTGTTGTAATTCCAAGAAAAACTGGCTCGCCAGAGGAGTCTACAATAGCCAGACCGTTTTTTTTGCGACCTGGATCTATGGCTAAAATATATACATTGTTTTGCATTAACGAACTCCGAACGCATCGGAACCTTCTTAAGGCCCTGATTCGTCGCGACCTGTTTGAAAAGCTGGTCGGATCAAAACTGGGGGCTGTCTGGAATATCTTACAGCCAATTGTCCTGATGGGACTATACATACTTCTATTTTCCGTATTTCTCAATATCAAAGTAGGAGAAAATAACAGCCATCTGGACTACGGGATTTTTCTTTTTTCCGGCATGATTGCCTGGTTACCTTTGCAGGAGGCAATTCAGAAGTCCTTTGATGTACTGACCAAGTACAGGCATCTGATAACCCAGATTCGTTTTCCTCTGCTGATTTTGCCCATGCACATTGCCTGTGTTGCCATTTTGCAGGAAATTTTGCTTTTAACTATATTTTCCTGCCTGTTGATCTGGAAAACCCCGTTCACCAATTTTGAACCATTACAGCTTTTGTTTATGGTACCAATCAAGTTTATGTTTGTTTTGGGTGTCTGCCTTTTTGCCTCCTTTATTGGTGTTCACTCCAAGGACAGTACCCAGGTGCTGCAATTGGCTTTGACCTCGGCTTTTTTTATCTCTCCTGTGGTCTACCCCCTGTCCCGGGTTCCTGAATGGTTATTGCCTTATTACCAGATGAACCCTATGGTTGGTTTTATTGAAACCATCCGGTTCAGCCTGCTTGGAACCAGTAATCCAGGATTGGAGACATTGGCCTTCTGTATCGGATCGGCAATCCTTCTGTATATCCTGGGTCTTACCTACTTTCGGGCTCATCAGCATAAGGTAGTGGAAGTTCTGTGAGTGTTTCTGAACCTAATCTTATCCTACTTCTCCTTCGGCACCGATGGCTTGCCCTAAAAAACAGCCGCGATAAAAAGAAAGGTCTGCAGGCACTGATTTTTATCTTTTTTTCCCTGCTGGTGCTTTTCTTTATCTGGTATGGAACCTCCAGACTTCTGATAAAACTCGACTCCCTGAACTCTTCTGAGGAATACTCAACGATTCTTGATGTTGCTAAAAGTTTTGTACTGGTAGGTAATCTATTAAAAGAAAGACTACTGAGTATGGTTCTGATGGCCATTTTTTTTATGCTTCTTTTCTCAAGCATTCTAAATGCTTTATCCAACCTGTTTCTTAGTCAGGATACTGAGCTTCTGATTAAAGCTCCTGTTCACAGCCGACGACTGTTTGAAGCCCGCCTGTTTGAAACGGTGTTCTTTTCCTCCTGGATGTCCTTTTTCTTTTTTGCCCCGGTACTGTTTGCCTACACCCAAAACTATGGGGTCAGCTTCACAAAGATTCTTCCCTTCCTTTTGTCCCTGATTCCCTATGTGATCATCCCATGCTCTATGGGCACCATATTTGCTCTGGGGCTAGCCTTCTGGTTTCCGGTTCACAAATCAAAAAAAGTGTTTAACTTTCTGATGGTCTTTTTTGCATCCCTCATCCTGATACTCCTAAGGATGCTGCAACCTGAAAAGCTGTTCTCCATCCAAAATGTTTCAGAAATTGATCAGTTTGTCAGAAATCTACAGATTCCTCTTTATGATTCCATTCCACCGACATGGCTGGCAAAAGTTGGTATCAGTATTTTATCCAATCAGACCCAGAATGGGATTGAACCTGCTCTTTACCTGTTTGGATGGGCTCTAGCAGCCCTGAGCCTGACCCTGTTTTTAGGGTATAGAATCTATCTGCCTGCCTGGTCAAGTTCCCAGGAGGTTTCAGCTCCATCCGTGCTGCCGGTGGAATCCCTGGGTTATTCGTTAAAACTGAACTTTGTGCGACCCTGGATCCGGGCCATGATCTTCAAGGATGGATTGTTGTTTGCCCGAAACCCTGAGGTCTGGTCCCAGACATTTCTTATTTTAGCAATGGTTGGTCTGTACCTGTACAACCTTCATCTACTAGGATTGGATCAGGTCAGTCTGCATTCCCATTCGATATCCCGATTTATATCCTTTCTCAATACTGCATTTGTTGGTTTTATCACAACATCCATTTCGATGAGATTTTTATTTCCCGCAATTTCTTTAGAGGGCCCGGCCTTCTGGATACTTAAAACGGCACCTATCACACTAAGTTCCCTTATCTATTTCAAATTTCTGTTCTGGGCCCCCTGGATCCTTATTCTAGGATGGTTTATGACCAGTACAGCCAATTGGATCCTGGCAGTTCCCCTGGAATTTTACGCTCTGAATCTCTTTAACATCAGCGTCCTATGTATTGGAAACTCCATGTTGGCTATTTCCATGGGGACCATCTTCCCCAACTATCGGGCCGAAAATATCAACAAGATATTTATGAGTTATGGTGGCACCTTCTATATGATCTGTTCTCTGGGTTTTATGCTTTTGTACCTAGGAACCCAGGCTTATGCAGGCCGGCTATACTATTTAATGATGGTTCGATCCCAGGAACCCACTGTGCAGCAGCTCATTTGGGCCTGCCTTTTGATACTTCTGGGCCTTGTGATCTTTTTAGCCTTTGTGTTTGTCCCATTGCGCTGGGCTAATCAAACCCTGTTGGCTGAGGAGGATAGTTTTTTGTGATTGAACTTATTAACTTGAAAAAACAGTACGGGGAACTAGTCGCTGTGGATGGGATCAATCTCAAGGTCAATCCTGGGGAAATATATGGGTTTCTTGGCCCCAACGGAGCTGGGAAAACTACTACAATCCGCATGATAACCGGTATCCTTCCTGCCAGTAGCGGGGAGGTGCTCATTGACGCCTTGAGTCTTAAGTCCCAACCCATGGAATGCAAACGGATTACCGGATATGTACCGGATCGTCCGTTTATTTATGAAAAGCTCAAGGCATGGGAGTTTCTGCAGTTTGTATGTGACCTTTATAGCCTCAACAGAGAAACAACTTTAAATAAGGCTGATGAACTGCTAGCCCTGTTTCAGTTATCCCACGCCAAATACAGATTAATTGAGGATTTTTCTCACGGTATGAAACAGAAGCTGGTGATTATTTCTTCGTTACTCTCTGATCCTAAACTACTGGTGATTGATGAGCCTATGGTAGGTCTTGACCCCAAAGGAGCCACAATTTTAAAGGCTCTTTTTCGTCAGCTTGCCAGTGCTGGCAAGACCATCTTTTTGTCCACTCACACTATGAGCGTTGCCGAAGAGCTGTGTGACCGGATCTCTATTATACACTCCGGAAAAATCAAGGCCTCTGGTACAATGACTGAACTTAGAAACCTGGGTAAGGGAGACGAAAATCTGGAACAGATTTTTTTAAAAATTACAGAAGAAGAAGTACATTCAAATGCGGCCCATCCTCTTTCTTGACCGCGATGGCACTATCAATGTTGATAGGCATTTTCTCAGGGATCCCAAAGATATTGAACTGATTTTGGGAGCAAAAGAAGCATTGCATTATTTTAAACAGAAGGGCTATCTTTTGGCCCTGGTTACCAATCAGTCTGGGATTGCCAGAGGACTTTTAAGTATTGAAACCATGCATCAGATTCACAAAAAATTGGAAGAGATGCTGGGACTCACATTTGATTCGATTCAGTTTTGTCCCCATCATCCCGAGGCAACCGTACTGGAGTACCGTCAAAAATGTAGCTGCAGGAAACCTGAGCCTGGGCTACTTCAATCCACCTTAAAGCATTTCAACTACCAAAAGGTTCCAGAATCCAGCTTTCTGGTAGGTGATGCCATGCGCGATTGTCTGGCTGCACAAGCAATGGGATTGCCTTCATTTTTACTGGACATAAGTAATCAACCACTCAAACTACCCATTAACTGTACAAAAGTTCCTTCCTGGTCTTATCTGTTAGACAAGCTGCAAAGGCAATAAAATCAGATTTGCAATATAGGCAGTCACTGAGTACAAAACTTCCCAAGCTAGTATTGGGATATTGTAGAGTATTAAAAAGAACCCTTCCGTAGAACCAAGAGGCCAGATAACCGAGATCAATCCTATAAAACTCAAAGTGGCCAGCCTCCTTATAAATACAGGAACAAATCTGTCATACAACCGCTTTATATCAGGACGGTAGGCCTTGTACTCAGTCCAGCGAATCTGCATATAAATTGCCAGAAAATTGCAGTAGGCCCATAAGGAGCCATGTAACAGAGACTGGTGCATCCACATCAAAAGAATGACAAAAACCAAAGCCTTTTTCCACTGCTGTGAAAACAAAGTAATAAACGGAATATAAATATATTCTCTTACAAAAACGACTACGGGGATATTCCAGTTAGACCAGAATTCAATTACAGACTTAGCCTTCCATACGGGACCAAAAATTCGCCTTTCCAGCCTGTACCCTAAAAAAGCCATCAAGGCTCTGGCCAAATCAAATGTGCCCCAGACATTTAAGGTAAACGATATGCCAACAGAAACAACTGCCATAAAGATAAGAGCAAAGTTTTCTGTCAGAAACAAGTCCTGTTCTTTTACCGTAAAAACAGGCTCCACAAAATAAACCAATAGATATGCCGCCAGATAACATTTCAAAAAGGCTTTACCTAAACCTGAAAAGCCCTCCTTCCACAATATTGGCAGTACCTTCCTTTTGTATGTAGAATAATAGTCATGAAACCATTCTACAGTTCCCAGAAGAAGTGGCATCAAGAAACTGTAGTGCCAGAAAGAACGCAGTGTAGATGTCCGCATTTTGCCTTTATGATCCTCAATAATAAAATGCAGAATTCTTTGTAAGTTGTAGGTAAGAAAATAGATTGGTTCAAACCTGCCAATCAGGACGGGCTTAAATGACAATGCCCAGAACAATAAGATCCAAAGTCCCCAGAATCCATAGAATCCATAAAAGAACTGATTTCGCCTACGAAGCCACAGATGCGAGCCCAGCAGAACAAAACCGTTCAGAATCCAGGCTGACACCGGAGCATATAGATACAATCCAATCAGACCAAGCAGACACAATAAATCATGCCTGACCACCAGCGGTAAAACACGGGAGAATAAAACGATTCCTAAGAGGATACCTGTAAAAGCCAGATCAAGAATCATGGCTTATCGGGCCAGATAGCCAGCGAATCATTTGGGTCGGCAAATGCCCTAACGCAATAAAACCAATCATGAAACCAATCAGACTAAGACCTGTAAACACGATGCCAAATACATAAATATAGATGGCCACACCCATAGCATAGGAGGGTTGAAACCAGTTGGACATATCTAAAAGTCCTTCATGGTAGCTTCGGGTAAAAATCACTGGAAAAGACTGGTTCGCAAACAGGGCCGCAGACTCCTCATAGAAAAAATAGATCCCTAACAGGGCAATCCAGATCCCCACTGGATAAAAAAACAGACTGTCCAGCAGGCTTAAAATCAAGGGATTTTCTTTGACAAATACATGGATATCTCCGGAAGCACCCATGTTTCTGCCCGTAAATCGGCGGATCTGATACCTGGGATGCTCCAATCGTCTTAAAGCCTGACTTAACTCAGGCACAGAAAAAGAAAGACCCCGATTTCTGGTACTTAATGTATATCCATCCGCATTCTCCTTAATCTGGATATGCTTCATCAGCAATCCCCCTTTCCAGGGACTCGGGTATCAGACCCAACAAAATCCAGGAGCAGATTAGAACGCGATAGACCATCCTAAGCCATGAAAATCGCATCAACAAAAACTGTAATGCTCTAAGAGCCAGAGGAAAGAAAAACTGAATCCACAGCACCAAACACACAAGGTAACCAAAAGCGGTAGCATAGGAATATCCATAAACCCATTTGAGGAATTCCCTTCCTCCTTCTGCTGGAAAGACAAGCTCACCACCCCCATAGGCCTGAGCAACCGTCCAACTGACAAATCCAGCAGTAGGCATGTAGATTAACAAACCTAGACATATACTGGTAATCAACCAGAAGAACTTCTCACGAATATGAAAAAACTCCACCGCTACAAAGTTGCGGCAGTTCGCCTCATGCAAACGACACACCTTAATCAGTGCCGGGTCCTTGGTATATTGCCACCAGCCTGAATAATAAAAATGTACTTCCTCGGCAGCCTCTTCGATTGTCTGACCATCAAACTTCATGTCCCGGGAAAAGGGAATGGTATATCTCACACCTGCCCCGGTAGACTGTAAATTGCATGGAATCATTAACTGCACAGACATCACCCGATTCTAAGATTGGGATGGTTCAGTCCGAACAAACAATCCCAACACCTTGTAATACAAAAACCTGTACACCAGGACGGGCATTACCCCAAATACCCTCATCAAAACAACATAAAGAGGGCTCACGATCAGTAATGTGATAAAACCACTGCTCAGCATCCAGAACATCAGCATGGAAAAGTAGCTCAGAGAAAACTTTGTCTCCACCGAGAACACAACACCTGAAAGAACATTCAGGTAAACCTGAATCATATCAGGATATTGAAACTGTAAGGGTAAATTGAACAGACAAAAATAAACGGCCAGAAGCGTCAGATAAACACTCACTGGAAAATAGGTGATCATGGATGTAAAGGATAAGCAAAAAGGATCGTTTTCCACAAAAATGCTGACTCCACCTTCTCCAACCGGCTCTTTTCTGGTGCGATACTGAGAATAAACCAACGACTGCATCCTATCCTTGGCATCCTCGAATGGAAGATTAGAAAACCTCAATCCCTTCTCCTTGCATTTGAGGCTGAGTCCACTGGCATCGGAATCAAATCTGATTTCATTCATGATGTACTCCCCCTGAAAACATAGGACTGACTCAGAAACAGGTTGGCTGGTCGGCCAATAAACAACATATGTATTCTCATCAGACTTTTAGAAGATACAATTGCACCTTCATAGGCTCTAAGAATCACCGGATACCCAAATCTTAAAAAAAGTAGAAACCAGAGGACAAATCCCGACACAATACAGTATTCAACCAGCAGTGCCTGAGCCCGAAACTGAGGGATAAGATCCATACTCATACCTGAACCTGTGTCGGATGTAAGGAGTGAGGGAAACAAAAACAGAATTGCAGCAACAAACAGCAGGTAAAACACAATAGACTTTAATGCCAGGAGGCCCAATAAAATCATCCGTTCATTCACTGATAACAGTTCTATTCTGAGCTGATGGGATTTTATGCCATTTTCTTTTAAGTGGTGCTCGAGATAACTTAAAAATTCCAAAGGCTTCTGTTTTTGCACGAAGGAGTTAATGGCGACAAACAGCTTTTTGACCAACGCATCCCTCGTGTCTGCTGTACAGGAGAAAGAAGGATCAAATGAGAATCTTCCTGTGAAGCCATTCTCTCTTTTATCAATCTCAATTGGAACAAAATACGCCATATCAAACTCCCATTTCCCAATACAGTTTAGGACTTTGCCATAAGCCGGTCAAGCAAACAAGTACATCCATCAAAAGGCGTAGGCCCGCAAATGCCTCCTGCGAAACTCAAATTCAGAGATTTTGAATTCCTCCCGAGGAAGAAGGTTCTTTAATTCCAGATACTGAGATTTCATACTCTGATTTAAAAACTCCAGAGCCGATGCTTTGCCGCTATTATTGTAATACCTCCCTATTTTTTGCATCAGGATGCGATAATGCGGAGAAATTCTGGCCTGATGCATTTCCAGACCTTCCTCAAGAATCGATTCACACAGATTTTTGGTGTAGTCCTTGATACGATTGGCCTCGTAGCGGTAATGAGCTGCAAACAGCTTTTTATGTACCACTTCATCATCAATGATCATTTGCATAATCTTCTTAAAAAATGGGCTGTCAAAGGATTTTGCCAACAATCGGTAAGCTCTGATGTTATGGACCTCACCTAAAAAATTTATCGTAAATACAGCATATTGATTATGAAACCACTCTGGACCAGGCAATTCATAGGAGTCTGCCAGAAACTTCTCATTCAGATTTTCTGTGTTGATTCCAAAATAGTTTAAAACAGCCCGAATCACATGAAAGTGTTTGACTTCCTCATGAGCCTGCAACAGATTCCAGAGCATAAACGGAGAATTCAATCCCAGGTGGCACTGATTGTTGTAACTTATGGAATAGGCCACGGCCTCACAATAAGCCAGCTCCTTTAAAACATCCAGAAGCTCATAGTCATTATCGGTCAAATCGAGTCTGCCCTGTTTCTTACAAAGATCCAGTACATCATCCAGGTTCCAGCGGCTGCGACGGGATTCTTCCTCATAAAGAAAAATCTGCTCCGTATTCATGACATCTGCAATTGGTAATTCTTCATGCAATGAAAGAAGGAGTTTTTCAAGCTCGTTCTGATTCTCCTTTCCAAGTTTATGAATTTCTTCCATCAAAACGGAGTCAAAACCCTCAACAGGAATATCAGTAGATGGTTCTACCAATTCCCCATTAAGACTCAAAAAACTCAGCCTGTTTGCAACAAACTGAATCTGAGGTTCAAACCAGTCTTTTAGATCAAGACCTGCTTCCGATAAGCGTCTCTTCTCTTCAGTCAACTCCTGCAAAACAACCGATAAGATAGTAGCTGGCTCTTTGTCAAAAACCGAAGCAGTAAGATATGCCTGTTTTTTCAGATGCAATTCTAATGGGTAACACCAGGATGGATCTGCAGTTTTAAGGAGTGCGGCCATCAAGCGAGCCTTTTGGGCCGCCAGAAACACAAGACCATGCAACACTTCTACCTGACGAAAAAAATGGGGGGCATATCCAGGAAAACAGCGGAAATTGGTAATAAACCAGTTAAGATTTTCCACAGAAAGACAAAACCCCTCGGGCAATTCCGGCAAGGTCTCCCTTGAGTTTGAAACCAGTACATCCAGATGCACCCATTCTTTATCTGTTGAGGGTAACCATGCATCCGAAAACTTTTTTTGGTAGAAAATTCCCGTGAGAATGGTCTGAAGTCTGGCTTTTAGTTTCCAGGACAAATTGTCTGTCATCAGAGCATGTACCCACCATCAATGTGGATTGTCTGACCAGTCATATAAGTGATCTCATCCTGGCTTAGTGCATGTATCAGATTAGCGACCTCAAGCGGCTGCCCGACTCTTCGCATGGCAATACGATCAAACAGGGCATCGTTTTTTTGATTGCCTTTCAGGTAATCCATGACATTTTTTGTCATGTCCGTCTCAATGATTCCGGGGGCAATTCCATTCACAAGCACACCAACACGGGAAAATTCCTGGGCACCAACCCGTACCAGTGCTTCAAGTCCTGCCTTGGATGCCGCGTAAGACAGCTGGCCTCTGCCGCCCCGGCTTGCCGATACAGAAGATATAAAAAACATTCGTCCCCTGCGTCTGAAAAACATCAGATGGCCCACTTCCCGCAAAAATATCCAGGCCCCACGAAGATTTGTGTCCATTACCTTATCATAATCATCGGTTGTTGTAGAAACAGTCAGATTATCAATTGTAATGCCTGAATTATAGACAAAAATGTCAATCTGATTGGCAGAAAATTCCTTAAAATCCTTTAAAAATGCCTTGATCTGCTCCTCATCCCTTACATCACAAGGGCCAGTAAAAACTGTGTCGGCAGCATATTTTTTATGATATTCAGGAACAGTACTATTGTAGGAAAATCCCACCTTGTATCCACTCTGTATAAATTTCTCCACAATGGATTGACCGATACCTTTGGAACCCCCAATTACCAGAACTGTTTTACTCATTGTTCCCCCTGCTCATGGACACATCAAGCACCACTGAAGAGTTAAAACCCCCAAAACCAGCAGCATTGCACAATACATGGTTCACAGAAGTCTTGAGCCCCTCCTGGGGAACATGCTTTACCAGACAGCCCGGATCAGGACTCTGTAAACCCAAGGTGGACCCAACATAGCCATGTCTGGCCTGCATGATTGCACTCACTACATTAAAGATCCCGGCAGCTGCCAGGGTGTGACCTATCCTGGATTTAATCGACTGGACCCAGACATTGTTGCCCACTGCCCTTAAAATCGCCCTGCATTCACTGGGATCATTAACTCTGGTGCCTGTGCCATGAGCCACCACAAGATCTACCGGTACATTGGCTTCCAAAAGACAGCGGTTCATGGCCCGGTAAAGGCCCTCCCCCTCTGGTTCGGAATCCGTGAGATGATAACAGCTGTTGGTAGACGCATAACTCAGAATTTTGGCACTTGCCTTACTTCTGGTGCTCTGTAGTACAAGAAAGGCTGCACCCTCGCCGAGCACAATTCCCTTCCTTCTGGAATCAAAGGGTAAACATGCGTCTTTTGCCTCTGATGCCGTGGAATACGCCCCTAGTTTAAGAAAGGTCTGAAGTGAAATCAGGGAAAGCTCCTCGACCCCGCCCACAATGGCTATGCCACACTCACCGGACAGTATTGCCCTCCTGGCCTGACCTAATGCCTGCATGGAAGACAC
>JACFNL010000214.1 GCA_019454875.1 Candidatus Cloacimonadota bacterium
AAGGAAATGCAATTAAAGGTGGCTTGAATTTGGTCTGGATTTCTCGCCCATTATAATACAGCCAGCAAATAGAAGTCTTCCGCCTTTGGTCTCCTCGGACTGTTCTAGCAATGTTTCAAGAGACTTGGTTTTGTTCTCATGTAACAAAAAGATATGCTGTCGTTTTATTGTTCGGCATAGCAAAAATCTTTTCGATTTGTGAAACTTACGAATTCCTACAGAGTACTTTTCTTTGCTAGAACGAATTTCCACCTCTGTTTGGGCAAAAATTTCACTTCCATCCTGTGTAGTTTTTATTGCTTTACTAGCGCTAACTTTGCATATGGTTTCAAAAAACTCCTGCAAATTAAATCCAAATTTAGTGTTTTCATATCCCTTTTTCGTATTTTCCAAGTAGTACTGATACAAAGCATGCATTAATGTTAACCCCGAAAAGCCCGACTAATTTCCAGTTCCGCCTCTGATCATTGATCCAAGTTGGAATAAAATCAAGGGCTTTGCAGGAAAGTTTACGATTGATTGTTAATGCTCAAGCTTACCATCCCGCTATTCGGTAATCTGTTCCACATCTACCCCAAGGGCTTCTGCAATTTTCTTGAGGGTTGATTTTCTGGGTTTTGCTCCCTCTTTTTCCGATTGTGCAACTGCTGACTGAGAAATTCCGATTGCTTCTGCCAGCTGAGTCTGGCTAAGGCCTTTATAAGTACGCCAGGCGGCCAAAAGACTCATGCCCTTCTTGATACAAAGACCTACAAATTCGTTAGGGATATAGCGTTCTTCCTGGCCAACCAGTCTGAGAATTTGAGTATTAGTATGTGTTTTCATTTCACTTTTTAACCTCCTCCATCTCCCGATACTGCTTAATCAGAACCAGGGAGCGTTCAATCTCTTCCCGATAATGAAGGTATGTATGATGCACTTCACAAAGGGTGGCCAGATTTTTAACTGTATTCTGGCCCCCATCCTTCACCGGTTTTATATGGTGAATGTCCAGATGCCGCATGTTACTGCACCTTCGCCCATGCTTTTGAAAGCTGCAACGGCCTTTATCCCTTAAAACCACCTGATTTAAAATATCCTGTGGGATGTGTTCTCTTTTGTTATCTGTGACAGATCGACTTGTTGAGTCTGGTTTACTGATTGGGACAGTCTTCACCGTGACAGATTTCTTTTTAGCTTCTGCCCTTTCTGCCTTAATCACTGGGTCATGTTTGGCCAAAGCCTCGTTTATTGCCCATTCAAACACTTCGGTTAAGGTTTTATTGCTCTGGCATTTTTTGGAATAAACATCCTGGGCCCGTTCCGCCAAAGCCTTAAAGCCCTCGGTTGTGTCTATGCTTAAGCGAAAATAATCCGCATTAATTCTTTGCCAGAAGTCTCTCCTGGGCTTATAGGTCGAGACCTTGGCAACCTCTTTTTCCAGCTCCCGGCAGGAGAGTTTTTTAGATTTTTCAATCCACTCTGATTTGTTCTCAGAAGTAATCACCGAGGATACTTTTCTTAGTTTGGCTAAGCCCACTTCCCCAG
>JACFNL010000094.1:0-8056 GCA_019454875.1 Candidatus Cloacimonadota bacterium
GATAATGTAAACTATAACAGGCGACAATAAATGAACATTTGTTTCTCAACTCAAGTCCCATCTGCTTGAGAGCATTCTCTAAAGTCAGATTGCGTTTTGCAGCAAAGATCACGACCCTTAAGGGACCATTTTCGGCTAAAATATCGTCCTGATACTGTAGCAGTCTGCCGACCTGACTATCGATATTCTTAGGAGGCCTGATTTTTAGCGATAAGAATTTGATATATGCAACCAAATTCTTACGAAACTCCACAGGCCTGTGATACGAATCCAGCCAAAGGTAAATTGTCGCTATATAGCAGCTACGAGTTGGCTCAAAAGGCAGATTCTGCAAAATCTGAAACTCCTCGATCGAATCGGGGAACGACTGAAATTCTGAGCCTCTATTGGCCCATAATTGTAAAAAAAGTCGCAAATGTCTAGTGGCTTTTATAGAACCCAGAATCCTTTCGCATGACAAGGATTTTAAGACAGGAATCAAGCCCTTAATGTAGGGATCTTCTTCACAAAACTCACCACCCCCCAAAGTTTCCATTTTATTCAATGGTTGCTGCCATATTTTCAACAGAGTTTCTGAGGTCCATGGGGTCAAAGGACGAAGCTTAATCTTCCAGTGTTTCATTGAGAATAGTTGTGTAACAGTTTCTGTATTGCCTGAAAACTTTCCAATGCTGGCCTACGACTGGTAAACCGAATATCAATTCGGCGATTTTTTTCCAATTGTTCAGCAGTCAATTCAACCTCTTGAATCCTTCGGGTTGCGGCATAACCGCTGACAGAAAACATAGGTTGGTCACGGTGATTTTTCATAAACTGCAGCTGTCCTGACACCCCAGAACTATCCTGCCACCACTGCCACACTGAAATTGCTCGAAAAGTTGATAGTCCCCAGTTCCCCTTTTCCCTCGCCGAGAGTCTACTATCTGTATGACCTTCCACAAACACTGTATCTAACAACAAATATCTATCTTCCTGAAGTAGTCGCCTATACAGTACTTCACCTATTTTGCCAACAACATCATACTCCTGACTTTGTAACGGAATATCGTATTGATTGGATTCAAAAGCTAAAACCGAAGTGGGAATTCGCAAAATACTTTCATTGTCCGCCACCTCTACCTGAATGCCCATAGCATTTAAATCCTGCTTCAAATCCCGAAGAATTTCTCTTCTGATAAATTCCGATTTACTCAGTTCTCTAATTGCTTCTAAAATTTCTTCTTTAGCAATACCCAATTTCATCTGTGTCTCTTCAATTAATTTTTCAGCTTGCTGCAATTGTTGCTGAGTAGTGTCGATCTGAATTCGCATTTGCTCTAATCTTTCAGATTTCTGTTGCTGCTCTTGTCTAGAAAGCTCTAATTCTGTAATCGAATTGGCAACAATTTTAGTTCGCTCTTCTACCGCCTCCTGAGCCTCCAATAGCTGAATCAATAAGACAAGAGTCGCCAAAATGAACAATACCAATAGCCCAGACAAAAGATCTGAAAATGACATCCAATATGGATTATCAGTATCTGAGGATTGAACTGTACGACGAGAATGGAGCATTACCTTCCTTGCCTACCAAGGCTCGTTTCGAGATCATCAATCAAATCTTGCATGCTTTTCATAGCTGTTACCATATCGTTACAAAAGTCACGAGTCTGTTGATTCCACTCGGTCATTCTATCATTCATCTGCTCTTTCACTTTTTCACCATAAACATTCATAGCAGAAACCAAATTTTCTTCGAATCCAGCCACAGTCCTTTGCAGCTCAACCATTACCTCTTGCGCCGCCCGACCCAATTCAATTGAAGTTTCTCTATTCAAGGAACTTGTATCATCGATTATTTTTTCAATGGTTTGAAGGTTTAGATAGAGCTGATTCGACAGGGTTAAAATCTTTGATAGACTCTGAATTTGTTTGTCCAGATTGTCCGTTGTAGCGTTAGAACCAGCGAGCAGAACTTGAACATGTTGACTCAAATTGTCAACAAAATCACCTAGAACTTGAGAAAAATCCGTAAGCCTGCTCGACGCTCCCTCAAATGACTGTGATGAATTTTTTAGCCCTATTTCTACACTGGAAAGGTTCTCAACTACCCCACGGAAGCCAGATATAACTGAGGATACCTTTAATGCAAACTCATCAAACATCTTCTTTTGCTCTGCCTTAGTTTGGCTTGCCTGTTCAGCCAGAGAATTTAGATAGCCCTTACCCAAGTTCTCCAAATCTTGCACAACCTTATGCTGTGATAGACTGTGTTCCTCAAGATGGGCAAACAGTCGGGTATGGGACTCTACTTGACGATTGGTGGCATTCTCTAACATGGTGTGAATGTTATTCTGTCGCTCAAGATCCTGCTCCAAACTGCTTTTTTGCATAACGGTCAAATCTTCCAATTTTTGTGAAACCAAAGTAATGGTGTCATTGATTTTATTGGAAGCTTTATTCATCATGTCAGCCTGATCTGTAGTTTTTTGACTTATCCCACTGACAAACTCGTCCACAATATGACTAAGTGCATCCTGACTTGAAGAATGAACTTGATTACTTATTTCCTTGAAAACGGGAGTCACAATTTCTTTCAACGAATCTCGTAAAACCAAGCTAATTTCTTTAGTGGCATCTTTCACGGACTCTTGTAAGCTGTTGCTGATCTCCTCAGCAAACTTGGATTGTAAGTTGAGCGCTTTTTCACTTGAACGAGCAATCTCCATTAATGAGAATTCTGCGGTTTGTCTAGGAAATAGGTAATCAATGCCGGTTTGCAGCCCGCTAAGATCAGCGTGCAATAAGCTTTCACCTGCCTTTATCATAAAGCCAAAACACAATGATAGAGTCACCCCCCAAAGACTGGTCATGAATGCTACATTTGCCCCATTAATCATGGCGGAAATGCCTTGGCGCAGTTCCTCAATTGTAGATTCCTGAGCAAGATCAATCCCAGCCAATCCTTGGGTCAAGCCAATGAATGTTCCTAAAACACCTAACCCCGTCAAAACACTGGGAATAAGTCCAGAACCACGGCTATTCAAAAAAGACTGCGAAAGATTGTCGGCATGAAAAAATAAATGTGCCTCAAGGGTGTTTCTGACTGCTTGTTTTTCCTGATCTACCACCAAAGATTCATCAAACTCCTGCCATATTTTTTCCAAATCTTGATTATCCCCTAAAATGCGGCCACTTTTGGGTGTCGTTTCCTGTTCGGTAAATCGATCTCTAAGCCGTAGCCGCATATCAAAGATGTTGTCTTTTGTTAGGTCCGCAAGAATGACTTTAGAAAAGTATTGGATTCGGTAGCGACTTCTATAAAAGCACCTACCATACCATGCCAGAGAAATAACGAAAAAAGTCCAGATCAGTAACACCCAAAATGAGCTGAAGCTCATCAGGCTTTGACTATCAGTATTTTGATAGAAAACAAAGCCAATTCCTGCACCAATATCTGGCCAGATTTCCTTGAAGTTAAACTGAATGGACATTACGAACCTACCTAGCTAGCTAGAACCAGAAGACAAACAAAACCATAATACCCCTAAAATATTACCTGTTAAACAATACTCAAGACCTTTTTACACAGATTATTGTTCAGCGCCTCCCAATGGTTCCATTTTTTTCAATTCGATCCCTCAACCACGCATCAACAGTGCCTAATTAAGGAGTGTTTAAAGAAACATAAATTTCATTAATAATTTATCCTTGTTGGAAGAAATATTGTCTCGCAATAGTGCCGTGGGCAATAATTAGATTTTGCGTTTGGAAAAACCTATGGGACACAACCTAGTGTACTAGGCTCATGCAATGTCATGTTTTTATCACTAAAAACTGGAAATTTTCTACTCTATCCAATAGAATATTAAGAGGAGGTGGCCTACATGACCATTACCCAAATCATTAAAAAAAATATAGAACAAATTCCTGCGGGCAAAATTTTTTGTTACCAGGAGCTATCTGATTACACTCAATCTCCAGGGGCCGTACTAAAGGCTGTTGGCCGCTTAGTAAAGGAGAAGAAGCTGGTGCGCTTCTCCAAAGGGAAGTTTTATGTTCCAAAACAGGGGCAATTTGGACTGCGCAAACCATCCGACAGCGAGTTATTAGAGTCCATGCTGTACAAAAATGGTAGTTTGCGTGGTTATGTTACCGGCCTAGCCCTGTTCAATCAACTTGGGCTAACAACTCAGGTACCAAGAACTGTAACACTAGCGGTTAATAGTGCTCGACAGGAAAAGGAATTTGGCACCATCAAAATTAAAACTCAAGTTACGCGGGCACCAATCGAAGAGCGGAATGTCCTGCTATTGCAATACCTTGATACCTTGAAAGAAATTAAGTTCATACCTGATTCAGATATTAACCTTTCACTGAAAATCATGCAAAAAAAAATTGGGGAATTATCTGGACAGAAGCAGAGCCGACTAGTGTCCCTGGCAAAAAAATACTACGGGCCTCAAGTTCGAGCATTGGTTGGATTGCTTTTCTCAACCATGAATTTAGTTGTGCCCAGTGATTTGGCTCGCTCACTCAATCCAACAACAGTCTATCAATTAAATTTGAATCATGCTGACTGGCCCATGGCTAGAGAATGGAACATTCGTTGATGCAATTACATGAAAATTCTGATTCTTTTTCCGAGCTGCTACAAATTACGGCAGAAGACCTGCGTCTGCCACAAATATATATTGAAAAGGATTATTGGGTCACAAAAGCCTTAAAATATCTGTCAGAGTCTTCCTATGTAAGCCAAGTAGTATTTAAAGGCGGTACATCACTGTCCAAAGCCTACAAACTGGTGGAACGGTTTTCAGAAGACATTGATTTGGCCATATTCATAGAAAACAGAACAGATTCAGAACAAAAGTCCCTGCTGAAGAACATCGAGTATACAGTGACGAATGGCCTCAGCAAGGTAAATAATGATCCCAGGATATCAAAAGGCTCAAAAATCAGGAAAACTGTTTATCAGTATCCGCACAGTACAAATGGTTCAAGATTCGGGCAAATATCACCAGACCTTCTAATTGAAATTAGTGTCTTTACAAACCCTGAGCCCCATGAATCAAAGCGAATTCAATCCCTGGTCGCAGAGTTTTTATCCAGAAACGGTAACGCTGATTTAATTACCAAATTCAATATGGAAGATTTTAATATCAATGTCCTGTCAGTGCGTCGAACACTTGTTGAAAAAGTACTCAGCATTGTCAAGGATAGCTACAGCGAAAATCCTGAACTTCGGCTCTCAAATCGTATTCGCCATCTATATGACATCTGTCTTATCTTGCGCCGGAACGAATACAGAACCTTTGTACAAAGTGATGAATTTATGAAGTTATGTTTGACATGCATCGCCGAAGAAATAGCTGGGTCATTTAACCGTTCTGAATGTTTTGACAAGCCATTAGTCGAAGCACCACTTTTTTCAAAATTCAACCAGTGGCTACCAGCCCTGAACAGGACTTACACCACTAGCTTTAAAGAGCTGGTGTTTGGAGATTTGCCAGCAATGAGTGAAATCACCGAAACTATTACATTTTTAAGAGAGAATCTGAATAGATTCGAATTACAATCTCCTTAAAACAAAAACCCCCTCCATTTTTGGAGGGGGTCACTCTTCAAAAGTTACTGCATCTGAGGAAATTTGCTCTGGATGCGATTGGCAATCACATGGGCATTGCCGCGTTCCTGATTGGACTGTCCATAGAGTCTTGAATACTGGGCCTTGCGAAACAGTACTCTTAGAACTGGTCTTGGGGTATTGTCCAGTCTGTGCCAGAAAGCTGTGTTTAATACCAAGGTTCCCAGATTCATGGCATTAACCTCGGCTTCGCTGAAGGCCAGTGCTGAATTTCCACCCTGTCCCAGATACTGAACCTCGCGCTGGAACTGATCCCAGGTCAAGGAACCATCTCTTAGGCGGCGAGTATAATGGGCTAGTTCATCCATTGTTGGCTCTCGTCTTAGAATCTGCTGAAACATATTGCGAATCCTGGCCTGAAGTTTAAAATCTCCTCCACCGTGATTCATATTTTCCAGAATTCTTCTAAACTCAGGAAGACTTAGCTGGTTACTTCGTAAGCGACGGGCATAATCCTGCTTTTCATATTCTGTAGGCAGACGACCTGCGTATCTTTGGAAGTACTCAATCACTAATTGATCGTAATGATCGGGAACTGGCTGGTGCCCTGTGCCCATAGCACGAATCATTTCTTCTACCTGGGTACGGGTTTTGTAACCGGAAGTCAACTGACTGACATAAAAGCTCAGTTCACTAGAAGTTGGTAATCTGTACAGATACTGTTGAAACTTGTTCTGAACAAACTGCTGATCCGTTACCCATCCATTGTCATAACCATTACCATAGGTTTCTCTGGTTTCTACCTTGATGCCCAAAAGGGAGTAGTTTCCACCGCGCTCAAGACGAATCTTGACACTGTTCAGACCATCCTGAAGGTAGGCCGCAATAGGCCATGTGCTTTCCTGAAAACGATGTGTTTCCCAGGCAGCATGGGTAGATACCAAGACCCGTCCATTCACTGTAATCTGAATTGTGCCTCTCTGATAATCAGGCTGTCGTTCCAGAATACCAAGAACAGCGGACTGTACTGTATAACGGGAATCCTTCTGAAACCAGACTTCAACCTCAGAATAGTTGGGTTGATCCAAGCGCAAATGGGATACACCCATCTGGGGCAGAAATTCATAACGGCCCCCAATTAAATTGGTTTGCAGGTTTCCATCCGCATACCCTCTTTGAAAGGCCGAATACAGATACCGGTTGATCTGGGTTCCCTGCACAGGATTTGGCATGTAGGCCGAAGATGACCCAACTGCCTGAGAGTACCCACTGGCAGTAGTATAAGAAGCTGTTTCCACAACTCCAATACTAGTAGCTTCTGAGGCTCCTATCAGAGCCAGTCCCAATAGAGCTGACCTTATATTTTTCACAATTACTCCTTTGTTCGCGATCTCATTGTAAGGAAGAAATTCTGAGCGTCAAGAGGTACAATACTGTAGAATCATTAATTATGCAGAATAAACTTCTAATTGCAGTGATTTCGGCCTGGGTTCTGACCCTACCTGTGCTTGTAGACAGCTTTTTAATTTACGGACCGAGTTTGGCCCTGCCATCTCTTGTGTCCACCCTGGCAATCCTGTTTCTGATTCCTTCAAGATTATATCCATTTCTACTGGTGGCTATTCCTTTTGCCTGGAATCAGGGACAGGCCCAGACTTTGTGTTTAATTTTAGCAATTGCCTCAGCCCTTTGTGCCAGACTTTCGCTTGAGGACTCCAATCAGAAATTGTCCTGGCAAGCTATAGCTGGTACCTTGGTCGGTCTTTTGCTGTGGTTTGGCTTAAGCAGGTTTAACACAGATGCCATGCTTGTGTTGTATGGGCCGTTTGTTTCTCTTGTACTCCTTTTAGCCCTGACAAAAATTCACCGAGGATTGACCCCACTGGCTATGCCTGCATTGATCCTGTCTTTCTGTGTTGCACCCAAACTGGAAAAACCGGATGTTACCGGAACCGCCCTTCAAAAACACTTTTCTCCGGAACTTGTGATTAGTTCTCCTCTGACCCCAGCAGGACTAAGAACACTGCTTAAATCCAATCACAAAACAATTCTGATTCGTATGCCAAGCAGTCCATTTGTTATGCAGGGGGAAAAACCTGACTGGAATCCTGTGTGGAACTTTGTGCGTACCCAGATTCAAAACAGGTGGTCTGTCTGGTATGCCTTTCGTGGGCATCAGTCAAGCTGGCTACTAGGGGCTTCTGAAATGAAAGACCTTAGAAACATGCTGGCCCATCCCCATGCCCAGCATGAACAAATCAAATCAAACCCGTCCATAAAACAGGATACGACCCTACCCGGTGTGCTCGCCACCCTTGCCCACCAGGAATCGTCCTGGTATGAATGGGACCAGGCTCCAAAAAATTCATTGAAACATGTCCTGCATCAGCCACAACGGATCATTGAAAAAAATCGGCCAGAACTGAGCCTTCTGCATAAAAGCCCTATGCGTCTTTTGGTCCGGGAGTTCACAACATTAACGGGCTGGGTCCC
>JACFNL010000094.1:8066-13577 GCA_019454875.1 Candidatus Cloacimonadota bacterium
TTGAATGATAACCAGATACAACTTGCCGAAGGTTTGAACTGGCTTATGGAGGCTCACCCTGAAAATCGCTGGCATCATCGTCTGCTTAGAGTGAAAATTTTAGCCCGTATGGGGGCCTTTATGGAGGCAGCCCAGATACTTGCCGAGCTGAACCAGAAATATCCAGACCAGGGATTTTTACAGGAACTTGCTTTTATGCTTGGTGAGGCAGAGGCCAGACATGTCCCCTACCGCGCCTTTGACTACGAACCTATTCTGGCAATCTTAAGAACCCTGGTTCATCAGTATCCCCAGGAAATAAAATGGGCCCGTCTTCTTTTGTTATATCAAAGACAGGCCCAGAATTATTAAGCCTGCTTTAAAGCAGCCTGGATTTTTGGTTCCAGTTCTTTGTCCTCATCCATTTCTGTAACGATGTCACAACCACCTAGAAACTCTCCACCAACATAAAGTTGTGGAAAGGTCTGCCAGTTTGAGAATTCTTTCATACCCTGACGAATCTCAGGATCTCCCAGAACATCTACAGTAACAAAAGAATCAGTATACTGGGACAGAACCCCGACTACATGAGCGGAAAAACCGCACTGAGGCATCAATTTGTTGCCTTTCATAAACAGAACAATCGGATTCTCCTTGACTATGGACTCAAGTTCTTCCTTCAAGGTATGCCCGCTACTGCGACTTTTACTGTGTTTTACTTCATTAAACATACAATCTCCTTATGACTGTAATTCCTGCCATTGAGCAGGTGTATAAGCTTTTAAAGTCAATGCGTGGATCTCATTGCTTGCAAAATAGGGCTGTAATGGGTCAAAAACCATTTTATGTCTGTCCACACGGGACTTTCCTTCAAAAAGTTCAGATACAACCTGAACACGAAAGTGATCCATGGTTCCTGTCATATCCTCTACCATCACCTCTGAACCAGGTAGGATGTTCTGTAAAATCTCCATCAGTTTTTGTGGTCTCAAGAGTGCCTCCTAAAAAAAACTTTTGATCTTATCTTTGATTGCTCTGGATTTTTCCTTCAAACTATCAGAGTCGATCACTTCTTTCAATTTATCTACTATGTTTCGTTTTAATCCATCACGAATCCAGGTGGGAGCCTGCCGATTTGCTTCTTTGATCAGGGCATCCATGATCTGTTTTTGAAGCATCTTTAACATTTCCCGCTTTTTCCCCTGCAAAACCAGAGGACCCATTTGCATTTTTTCTACCTGAATCTGGGATTCTTTGCCTTCTACAACTGCAATGAGTAAAACATCCTGCATTGTTATGCTGTTCACTTTCATGCTTCGCTCCTCAGGCAACAAAACATCAGCGGTGCTCTGAAAAGCTGCTTCTTTAGAAGACATTTTCTCAATCCATTGTGCAGCCCGACTGATCAACTTGCCACCGTCAACCTCCATACGAATGACTGGTTGATGCAAATTGATGGAATCCACTACCCATTCCTTGCTCACAAGAGTTGGCAGATCCACTTGTACGGCCAAAGAAGCAATCTGAAAACGGGGAACAGATTCATCCACAGGGGTCAGGCTAAATCCTTCCAGTTCAAGACTTCCCTGTAAAAGGCTTGTCTGAACCCGGTGAATTTCGGCTGTGTTTTTACCTTCCTGGCTTAAGGATTTTTCCAATAGACCTAACAGATATACATCACAAAACAGGGTTGCAATCACAAGTATAAGTGCCAAAACCAATGTTATCAGTACCAGGAATCGATTCATGATAAAACCCTTCGGTTTCTCCAGGCCCGCAAAATACCATGACAAAATCGGATTTGAGATTTAGTGTAGGGATGGGCCCTTAAAATCTGGCGTAGTACGCCCTTGTGGTAATGTCTTTCTGCTTTGCCATAATACCCGAAATCCTGTAAAAAGCTATCGAGGGATTCTTCAATGGCATGGATTTCCGGGCTAGTGGCCAAAGGTTCGGCAATTGGCTGCATTTCTTTTCTTCCCAGTGTCCTTTGTACCTCATAGAGCACAATAGACACAGCATGGGAAAGATTTAGAACCGGATAGACTTCACTTACAGGAATAAACACGGAAAAATTGGCAAAATGAAGCTCACTGCTGTGAAGACCCACATCCTCACGACCAAAAATCAGTAGTATTTTTTGGCTTGAACTCAGACGGGCCCGTAAAGAGGACTCTTCAGCAAATGTGTCCAGACTCAATACTTCCCGGCTTTGACCATATTTTGCAGTCATTGCCAGTACCAGATCAAACTCTTCGGACTGCAAAGCAGAGGCCAAAGTGTCAAACTGTCTGATTTTTGCTATTCGTGACTGGGCATGACAGGCATAACTGGCTACAACTTCAGTCACTTCCGTTCTGGCTTCTACCAGAAAAAGATCTCCGGCCTGAAAATTTTCCATCAATCGCAAAACAGAACCAAGATTGGATTCCCCTCTGCATCCAACCAGACAAACGGATACCTTCTGCATCAGTCTGCCCATTCCAATGGATCAAGCAGTGAATACAGTTCCAGAGGAATTTCTTCATAGGGATGGGAGCTTTTTAATGCCTGCAAAACATGGTGCAAGTCCTCGGAGTTTAGCACCATTTCAAGTTTAAATTCCTCAACAGACTCCAGTACCCCCTTAGACCCAATGGCTGGATTGCTGTTTTGAGAACCACAAAAATATCCTGTCCCTGAACTTACAAAAGCACAATGAGTATATTCCCCAATTTTTCCTGCTCCTGCATTACCCAATGCCAGCCTCACCTTATCCACATGAGATTTTGGCACATTCACCTGAAGCTTTATCCTTTTAGACTTCATGAATTACCCCCAAACAATGATATACTTGCCGAGCCATTTTAACAGGGACTTTAGTGAAAGGGGCAAGAATGCTCACTCAGGTGTTGCAGCTTTTAAGAACAATTCTGATTTTTACCGCCATTTTTGCAGGTATCAGTCATGCCAAACCCAAGGACAGCTTTGAGTCTTTTTTGAAGGATGCCACCCTGATGGACGGCTATCTGACAATCTGGAAAAAGGAACAGAACTGGTATCTGGTACTTGATCCCAAGATGTTGAATCAGGATTTTCTGATGAGCTCCTCCATAGTAAAAGGTCTGGGTTATGGTGGTATGTTTGCT
This sequence comes from Candidatus Cloacimonadota bacterium, assembly GCA_019454875.1. Classification (GTDB taxonomy): domain Bacteria; phylum Muiribacteriota; class UBA6191; order UBA6191; family UBA6191; genus UBA6191. Next base: position 11,174 of record JACFNL010000094.1, read on the forward strand.
GGCACCATGCTCAGTGCCCGGGTGGTTACCTTTCGTAAGGTTCAGGACAATATCCAGTTCATTTTCCGAAATGTCCGCAATACCTCGACTGATGACAAGGTTTTAAAAACCGCAGTTGACAATGCCTTTCGTGACTCAATCTATGATGCCCTGCCAATCCTGGCTGAAGAAGGTGGGAAATTTCTCATAGATGCTGGCAAGTTTTTTGCTTCTGACATATATGATCTGGGCTCCTGGGTAAACTCTTTGATGCGTGGCCGCTCCAGTTTTAATCCCCGCCTGTCCTATATCGATTCGGTGAAAAACTTTTCCCAAAATACAGAAATCAAGGTCAATCAGGTCTATACGGAGCGAAGTGTTGGCGGAGGGCAATTCTCGGTGGAACTTTTAATCCACTATTCCTTTTTTCCCTTCCCTGACGACAAGTTTCGCCCACGCAAGGCGGATCAGAGAGTAGGTCATTTTTTAACTGCCTTAAGGGACTATTCCATCAATGAAAGACCAGACAATTACATTCGTTATATCAATCGCTGGAGGCTGGAAAAGGCCGACCCATCCGCCGAAATGTCCTTGCCCAAAAAACCAATTATTTATTACCTTGCCAAAAACATTCCCCACAAATACCGCAAATTTGTAAGGGATGGCGTGTTGGAATGGAACAAAGCCTTTGAAAAAATTGGATTTGTTGGAGCAATCGAGGTCAGAATCCAACAGGATGAAGATACCTGGGATCCAGAAAGCAACTCCTACAACACTATCTCCTGGATAGCCTCGGAAGCTCCCCAGTTTGGGGCAATTGGCCCATCCAGGGTCAACCCACTGACTGGAGAGATTGTGGATGCCGATATCCTGATGGATGAAAGCTCCATCCGTGGCCGTACTTTTCAGTTTGACAGAGCCTTCGGAAGAGCCTCGGCAGATAAACTTGAGTTCAATGCAAAACCTGAGGATTTAAAGGAAGAGCCCGTAAGTAGACCTTCACATATACCCTTCTGGTATGAACCCTGCCGGGCCTCGGACACCATTGCCCACCAATTGGGCCTGATGCTATTGGCTGGCAGTTCAGAAGGCTCCAGTGACTCCTCAACAAAAAGCACGGAAGATCTGGCTTATTATGAAAAACACAGAGAAATGTTTATTGGCCAGGCTGTGAAATGGGTAACTATGCACGAGGTCGGGCACACCCTGGGATTGCGCCACAATTTTAAGGCATCCACCGTATATACTCTGGAACAGCTTCAGGATAATGCTTTTGTGGAAAAAAACGGGGCCTACAACTCGGTTATGGAATACCCTTCTGCTTTGATGCCTGAGGGAAAAAAGGATCACCATTATTATTACACACCAACCCTGGGAGCCTATGATTATTGGGCCATAGAATATGCATACAAAGCTCTTGATGAAAAAGACGAGGACAAAAAACTTGCGGATATCGCATCAAGATCCCTGGAACCACAGCTGGTTTATGCAACGGACGAGGACACCTACGGAACCAACGACTCAGATTCAGATACCTATGCCAATATCTATGATCTTGGTCAGGAGCCTATGATCTACGCTACTTCCCAGATCGAGTTTATCGGTTCTTCCTGGGATAAGATTGTGGATCGTCTGGTAATGCCAGGCCAGTCATTTCAGGATGCTGAACCTGGATTTTTTGGTCTGATTGGGGAATATCTTAGAAACCTCAAGTTTATCTCCCGTTATATTGGTGGACGAGAGTTTTCAAGAATGCACAGGACCACGGACGATAAAAAACCCTTGACCCCGGTAGATTTTACCAAACAAAGGGAAGCTCTGGAGGCCCTGGGGAAATATGGCTTTTCTGATACCTATCTGCAGATACCTGCCAGTCTTGTAGAATCCATTCCGACCCAGAGGTGGATGCATTGGAATATGCAGGTCTGGGGTCTGCCTGTGGACAAGGAAATTCAACGCCTGATCCTTTTGGTACAGACTTCAGCTTTTGAGAGACTTTTTCATCCAAGGGTACTTTCAAGACTGATTGATCAGGAAAATCTGTACCGCGACAAAAACCCACTGACCCTGGAAGAAATGTTTGTAAAAATTCATGAAATGGTTTTTTCGGAGATCTATCCCGGTGCAAATGGCCGCTACGATATGAAGGTTCCCTTTATTTCTATCAGTCGTCGTGCCCTACAACGAAACGCTGTTAAAGAATTTTTCGATTTAACTAATGAAGCGAACCGGAAAGGAAGAACAGTTCCATATGAGGCAAAAACCATGTCTCGATATGTTCTGAAAAAGATTCTGTTTCGTATCGACCATTTTATGAAGGATGATGCTTTCAAGAAAATGGATGCTGGATCGAGAATTCATCTGGAAGATGTACACAATCGTATCAAGCACTTTCTGGAATCGAAATATATAATTACAAATTTCT
>JACFNL010000095.1 GCA_019454875.1 Candidatus Cloacimonadota bacterium
ACCTGTTTCATATCGCCACTGCACAGGACTATAAGGCCTGTGCCAAAGATGAGGTGAGTTACACCTGCGCCTCGCTAAAGAAGGAAGGTTTTATTCACTGCTCCCTGGCTCATCAGGTACCAGATGTGTTAAACCGCCTGTTTCACAAACATAAAGACATGGTTTGCCTGGTCATAGACCCACTAAGACTTATGGCTGATATCAGATATGAAGACCTATACCGTGAGAACCAGAAATATCCGCATGTGTACGGACCCATTAACTGGGATTCCATACTGGAAGTAGTTGAAATTTCCCAAGGGCATACGATTCCACCCAGACTCAAACTGATTCTGGAATGGAATCATGGTACCAGTTACTGATCAGGTGAGCTGTACCCAGCCAAAATCATGTTCACGAAAGTTGGTCCGGATTGAATCAATCATGGACTGGGGCAGTTTGCCTTTCTGAATTCTAGCCAGATTGTCCTTCAAATGCTCCAGGTTGGTAGTGCCGACAATACAACTGTCCACACCATAAGTAAAAGCAGCAAAGCGCAAGGCAACTTCATTCCAGTCAAGTCCCTGAGTATCAATATTCATGGTTTTCATACGATGCCAATATTCTTCACAATAATGACCATGAGGGCGTTCTGAAAATCTCCAGGGGGCATTAGCTAGAGGCCGTTTGGCAATGATACCGAGCCGCTTTTCCTTGCTTTCACCTAATCCCCTGTCCAGAAACCTCTGATCACAAAGATTGATAGAAGTCATAAGAGAGCCGAATTTTCCTGACTGCATGGCGTATTGAACCGCTCCACCATCACCAGCATAGGCCAAAACCTTGATTTTACCTGCTTCTTTAGCCTTTTCCAAAGCCATAATGACCTGACCGTCTCGTAACAGTTCTTCAGAGCAGGTATGCAAATGGACTATATCAAGGTAATCTGTTTTTAAAAGTTTTAAAGCATGATCTACTCCGCTCAAAACACAGTCATAGGTCCAGTCTTTCTGCCCTTCGATGCCATAACCAACTTTGGTAGACAAAACAAATTCGGAGCGACGATGGGATATGAACTTCCCCACCCTTTCTTCAGACAGTCCATAAGCCCGGGCGGTATCAATCAGATTGATACCTAAATCAAGCACCTGGTTAAGCATGTTTTCGGCATGAGAATCCTCGATCCGTGGATCACCCAGATTAGCCGCACCAAATCCAAGTGCGCTCACTTTTAAACCTGTGTCCCCAAATTGTCTGAAATGCTCCATCAGCGTCCCCCTAAATCCTGTGCTCATTCTATCAGAGTTTCTATGTTCCAAGATAGAATTTGTATATTTGAAAGCAGCCAATACCAAGGAAAAAAAATGCAGAAAGATAATTGACCACAATTTTTGTCCTTAGGGAAAGCTTCTGCAAATAAGAACCTAACAATACTGCCAGACCCGCATTTAATATCAGTGCCAGACTCGTTCCCACAAGTACTGTATAAAAGCCGTAGCTTGCGGCCAGACCAAAGGTTACAAGCTGGCTTTTATCCCCCATCTCTGCCATAAACACGGCGGAAACAATCGTAAAAAAGGGAAAAACAGGGGCATCACATTCCTCATTCTGTTCCATATTTCTGCCATGATAAAAACCCTGAACTGCAAAAAATACAAATAATAATCCTGAAGCCAGATGAACAAGGTGAGCAGGTACAGAAGAAGCCAAAAGGTTTCCGGCCAAAGCTCCAATCAGACAACATATTATAAAGGCCAGACTCGCAGCCGCAAAAACCAGAAACGGTCGGGGATGAAAACAACTAAGCAGCACCAGGGCCAGCTGCGTTTTATCCCCGAACTCGGCCAGAAAAACAGCCAGAAAGGACTGAATCAGTACAGATATATCCAAACAGATCCTACTGAGATGCCTCTGCCATATAGGCAAGACCTAACCTGGCAAATTTTGCAGCATGCTGGGCATGTCCACCGGACTGGGCAATCGTGTCACGAATACTGTGAATATAGGGGTTATCGTCATCCATACTGGATTCTGCTGGGTAGGATGCAGCAAACCCTTGTCTGGTCCAGGATGCGTGATCCGAGCATGCGTACCCACATTTGGTCACACCCCAGGTCAAATCGGTCAGATAGGTATCTACCAGATCTTTCAAAAACTGATTCTGGGCCGGATTGGTGTAATCTTCAAAGATGTAGATATCCTTTTTGGAGCTGTTAAAATTGGTCATATCAAGCTGCATGACACCAACTACCTTTACCCCATCCCTTTTATAAGTCTGAGCTATCTCACCGGATCCCTTCAAACCCACTTCTTCGGCAGCATAGGCCATAAACTCCACGGTACGGGCAGGCCTAAAACCTGTTTCTGATGCAACCCGAATAACTTCAGTCAGACAGGCGATTCCTGATGCGTTATCATCTGCCCCAGGAGCTGTAATGTGGTTGCCACCCATTCCTGAAGTACTATCGAGATGCCCACCTAAAATCACAACCTCATCTGGAGATTTTGTACCCTCGATTCTTACTATCACTGACTTCTGCGGCCAGCCTTTATGCTCAAAATATCTGACACTTGCTCCCGGGAGATCCTTGATTAGATTTTTCCAGTGATCATGAATCCATTGGGCCGCCAAAACGCCCTCGGTAGAGCGATAATAACGATTTTTCATGGTGGAAAGGCTTAAAATTGTCTCCCGTACCCTGGTTTCATTCACTTTAGAAATCAAATCCGCAGTCTGTTCAGAATTATCGATTTCAAATGGGGGGATAAGTTGTCTTGACTGTCTTGTATAGCGGTGCATGGCCTCCATACTGGAAAATGCATCTTCTTCTGATTCATGAGACACAAACCCTGCACAACGACGAAAATCCTTATGCATCATGGCCGACAATGCATCTTCAGACCCTTTAGGTACCCGTACAAGTGCAATTCCCCCCGACTCTCCTACGACCTCATAATGAGAACGAAACCTGGCCGAACTAGGCTTTACCGCATCAGAATCCATGGTGACATAGGACCACTCACCTTGAAACTCTGGGATAGACATTATGATTCTTTGTTCCAAAGCCTTATCAAGCAGACCAGGAATCCGACTCGGTGTTCTGGCCTCAGTCAATACTACAGTGCCAAGCATCAGGGTTATAGCAAATTTAAACATAGGTGACCTTTCTGGAGAAATTAAAGAGCACATTGTAATATAAAGACATGCCAATCTTCATTCTTATTGCCACTCTTTTTTTAAATTCCAATATTTTTGCTCACCCTGGCGATCTTTTCTATAAGAAAGGATTCAGCTATCAGAAAAAAAAGCAGTACTCAAAGGCTATTTCCTTTTATCGCAGTGCTGCCAAACTCAAACATCCACAGGCTCTTTCATCCCTGGGAAGAATGTATCTATTGGGGCTTGGAACAGAAATGGATCACAAACTGGGGATAGACACTATCACTTTGGCGGCCAACCTCAATTATCTTCCTGCCCAGTTATCCCTGGCTCAAATCTGTAGAGACGGTCTTTTTGAACAGGCAATCGATCTTCATTGTGCCAGACGCTGGTACCAGAGTGCATTTCTTCTTAGTGCTGACCCTGATGAGAAAAAGGCAATCCAGTATATTTTGGAAAATATTCCCCGATAGATTACCATTTCTGTATGGAAGAAAACGACAGCAACAAATCTCTAATCACTCTGGATGGCAATACAGGATTGGAACGCACTTTTCTGAAGCTGGAATCCGGGCTGATTTTGTTAGTAGGTGTCCTTGGATACATTTATCTCCATGAGAAACAGAGCCCCTATGCTACAGCACTCTTAAAAGTGTGTGCGACCCTGGCTCTTCTAGCCGGTGTTTGTGCCATTTTACGCAAGGCCTTTCATGAGGTTCTTGAGATAAACCTTAAAACCGGGAAAATTGATGTGATACAGGCCTGGTTTGGAAATCATCCAGTCCGCAAACCCTACTGTAACATACAGGATGTAGAAGCTCTTGTATTTATGCAGACCTTAAAAGCACCTACCCGTTACGGTAGAGAAGATGCACCATTTATGGAATATGAACTGTTTTTAAGGACCCGTGATCAAAAACTTGTATCAGCCAGCCCCACCGTCAGACTCAATAAGCTTCATTTAATCTTTAACACAGCACAAACCCTGTCACTTGATTTTGGATGGGAGATAGTTCACCCCCAAAATGAGATCGGAACACCCATGCAAAGCCTTGAGGCTATCTACGAGAACCAGAAATTTAAAGCTGAGCAGGGCAGAATAATGACGGAACAAAACAAGGTTCTAGGTGATTTTTTTATGCCCATTCTGATTGTTTGTATCCTGATCTCAATTATTTTCACTTTGGCTGGAAAATAAAAATGCCACAACCCCTAATCAGGAATTGTGGCACTAAGGCATAAAACCTAGTTTTTCATGGAGGCTGCAATCAGATTTAAAGCTCCCCCAGCTCTGAACCAGGCGATTTGTGAGTCATTGTAAGTATGGTTCAACTTACAATCCACAGTCGAGCCATCAGCATTTTTGATCCTGAGGGTTAAAGGAACCCCTTCCTGAAAACTGGTAAGACCAAGAATACTGAGACGGGAATCTTCCTGAATCAAATCATAATCAGAAGGATTGGCAAAAGTCAGTGCCAGCATGCCCTGCTTTTTAAGATTGGTTTCATGAATTCTGGCAAAACTTTTTACGATTATGGCAAGACCACCCAAAAACCGTGGTTCCATAGCCGCATGTTCCCGCGAAGACCCCTCACCGTAATTTTCATCTCCCACCACAATCCAGCCAGTATTGGATGCCTTGTATGCCCTTGCAACCTTAGGCACTTCCGCATATTCCCCGCTCAGAAGATTTTTGACACTGTTTATCTTTCCAGTAAAGGCATTAGTAGCCCCAATCAGCATGTTATTGGAAATATTATCAAGATGTCCCCTAAACTTTAACCAGGGCCCGGCCATTGAGATATGATCGGTGGTACATTTTCCCCTGGCCTTAATAAGTACAGGCAGATCGATGTAGTCTTTTCCATCCCAGGCTTTAAACGGTTCCAGTTCCTGCAGACGATCTGAGTCTTTAGAAATGTTGATTGATACATTGCTGCCATCTACGGGAGGACGCACCAGACCGTGTACATCTTTAACAAATCCACCTTCTGGCAATTCCTTGCCTGTGGGTGGGCTCAGCTTTACTGATTCTCCCCTGGAGTTTGTTAAAAAATCAGTGGAGGGATTAAAGGATAAAGAACCAGCAATTGCCAAAGCAGTTACCATTTCAGGAGAAGCCACAAATGCATAAGTCTCAGGATTTCCATCGTTTCTGGCGGCAAAGTTTCGATTAAACGAAGTAACAATCGTGTTTTTTTCTCCAGATTTTATATCCATTCTTTTCCACATACCAATACAGGGACCACAGGCATTGGCTAAAACCGTACCACCAAATTCAGTCAGGGTACTTAACTGTCCATCTCTTTCGATAGTAGCTCTAACCTGCTCAGAACCAGGGGTAATGGTGTACTGGGATTTGGCTTTAAGTCCCTTGGATAAGGCCTCACGGGCAATTGCCGCTGAGCGATCAATATCCTCATAACTGGAGTTGGTGCAGGAACCAATCAAACCGACGGTGATTTTGTCCGGAAACTGCTCTTCAGCCACAGCCTTTTTTAATTCGCTTAGTGGCCAGGCTCTATCTGGTGTAAATGGACCATTCAGATGTGGCTCAAGGGAACTTAAATCAATTTCAATGACCTGATCATAATACTTGGATGGATTGGCAATGACTTCATTATCTGCCACTAGTTCAGAAGCATATTCCATGGCAGCAGAAGCCAGTTCGCTGCGGTCAGTACTGCGAAGGTAGGCCGCCATTTTTTCGTCAAATGGGAACACTGATGTAGTAGCTCCGATTTCAGCACCCATATTGCAGATGGTTCCCTTGCCTGTGCAGGACAAGGAACTGGTTCCTTCACCAAAATACTCCACAATAGCACCGGTGCCACCCTTAACCGTCAGTATGCCTGCCAGCTTTAAAATAATATCCTTGGGTGATGTCCAGCCACTGAGCTTGCCTGTGAGTTTCACTCCAATCAGCTTAGGCCATTTTAATTCCCAGGGTAGACCAACCATAACATCAACAGCATCAGCCCCACCTACCCCGATGGCCAGCATGCCAAGCCCTCCAGCATTGGGAGTGTGAGAATCAGTTCCCACCATCAGCCCTCCAGGAGTTGCATAGTTTTCCAGTACAACCTGATGAATAATCCCTGCACCAGGTTTCCAGAATTCCATCCCGTATTTTTGACTTACACTCTGCAAAAAATCATAAACCTCACGGTTTTCATCATTGGCTCTCTGTAAATCCTCTTCTGCTCCGATCTGAGCTTGAATCAGGTGATCGCAGTGCACAGTAGAAGGTACTGCCGTGTCTTTGCGGCCGGAACGCATGAACTGCAAAAGTGCCATTTGAGCAGTTGCATCCTGCATTGCAACTCGATCCGGAGCCAGATCCGCATAATCTTTGCCCCGCTTCAATTCTGATTTAATTCCTTCAAAAAGGTGGGCATAGAGAATTTTTTCTGATAAAGTCAGTGCTCGTCCCAGAACCTTTCTGGCATTTAGATTTGAGCTTTTTAACTTGGCATAAAATTCCATGGGTTTCATTTAATTTTCCCCCTGTAAGGTGTCCTGAAGTGGCTCACATTCTAGCGATTTTGTATCGGTGGTACAATAAAATTACTGCAATACTCCAAAAGTAATGCAGGGAAGGATAAATGTATGCAAAATCACCTCGTACCTAAGCATCACCTGACAATCGAACCATATAAACCGGGTAAACCTCTGGAAGAAATCAAACGGGAGTTTGGGTTGAGCGGTTTTGCCAAACTTGCAAGCAACGAAAACACTCTAGGTCCTTCTCCCCTCGCCATGGAAGCGATGAAACAGGCTCTAAGCGAAACTCATTGGTACCCGGATCCCAACAGCATGAGGCTTAAGGAGGCTTTAAGCCAGTTTCACGGCTTGGACAAAACCTACTTTCATTTAGGCAATGGCACGGAAGAAATACTGACTCATGTGGCCCGCTGTTTTCTGCAGGCAAAAGAAGAAGTTGTATTAAGTGCCCACACATTTCCCATATACACCATTTTAAACCGCTTCCAGAATGCTAAAGAGGTCGTAGTCTCCTTAAAGGATTTTCGCTACGATTTAGTCAAGATTAGAGAGTCCATCACTGAAAAGACCAGGCTGGTCTGGCTTTGTAATCCCAACAATCCCACAGGAACCTGGTTTACAGCCAAAGAGTTATCCGATTTTTTCAAAAAACTTGAGCACAAGCCAGTGGTTGTTCTGGACGAAGCCTATTATGAGTACGCTGCCGATTCGGATGATTTTCCCATTGCCCAGGATCTTCTGTTTGAGTACAAAAACCTGATTATTACCAGAACTTTTTCCAAGGCCTATGGTCTGGCAGGTATCCGTATTGGTTATTCCATGCAAAATCCTGAAATCACAGAACACTTAAACCGGATCCGTCTGCCCTTTCATATCAACAATGTGGCTCAGGCTGCTGCCTGTGCTGCCCTGGAAGACAAACCCTTTCTCAAGCAGGTACAGGCCACAGTCCGGGATGGAAAAAACTATCTGATTCCCCTTTTGGGCTCACTTGGGTTTAAAGTACATCCCAGCCTGGCCAATTTTTTGTTTGTTACCGGACCTTTTGACTTTTCAAGCATTTATACAGAGCTTTTAAAAGCTGGGGTTGCCATTCGTCCCATTACAATTCACAAACCCGCAGATGCTGCCAGGATAACCGTGGGTACAGCATCAGAAAATACAATGCTTATGAAAGAACTCAAGTCTGTTTTAAAGGGGCTGGAACGATTCCAGGATTCGGGTTGCGCCGAGTAATGGATTCGCGGTAATGTAGTCGCATAACAGATTTGGAATCGAAAGGACATAAAATGGCATTTGAAGTTAAGGAACATTTAAAACCCACAGGTCTGGTTGGTATCAGTGCAGATCAGATTGAGCAGCACTGGGGATTGTACAAAGGTTATGTTGTACAGACAAACGCCCTGGAGGCAGAACTGGATGCCCTGCGCAAGGATGGTAAGGAAGGCTCTGCTGCCTACACAGATCGCCGCCGCCGCTACGGTTTTGAATACAATGGCATGATCCTTCATGAATGGTATTTTGGAAATCTGAAATCCGGGGGTTCTGAAATGAGTGCTAGTTTAAAAAGTGCTCTTGAGTCCCGTTGGGGTACCCTGGATGCCTGGAAAGCTGACTTCATGAATACAGGGAAATCCCGCTCTATCGGCTGGGCAGTACTGTACATGGATCCAGAAACAAAAAGTCTGTCCAATCATTTTATCCAGCTTCACGAAGAAGGCAATCCCGCCACATTTGTGCCAATTCTGGTGATGGATGTCTGGGAACATGCCTACATGGTGGATTTTGGTGCTGCTGGCCGCCCCAAGTACATTGAGCAGTTTTTTGCCAATGTTGACTTTGCCAAGGCAAGTACAAGGTTTTCTGATGTAAGTTCCGGAAAAATCCCTGTGCGTGGATAGTTTCTTGAAGTGAGCCTGCCCTGATTTTTGTCTCAGGGCAGGCTTTTTTTTATAGTGTGAACAAACCAGCGGTTTTTACGCAACGAATTGCAAGAGAATCCATTTTGGAAAAAACGAAGTATTGCTGATAGTTACCCTGATCGGTTACGCTTGCCACCAGCATGTAGAGATAACCATGATCAGTCAGACACGGGACTTTGTTCCTATGTATGGAAAGGAATCCGGGTGAGTGCTTCCCAGATCACACAGGATGCAATAGATGAGGTTACAGGCCTGAATGTTTTGGGTTCCCAATCCATGAAACAAGCCTTGGAAATATTTGAAACCCAGAGATCTCTGGGTGTCATTTACCTTGATGTTTTTAATCTTGTTAAAATTGAAAATGACTACGGTGCTGCTGTTTACGACTCGATCCAAAGAGATGTCACCAAAACAATCCAGGCACTACAAGGGAAATACCTGAGAAAATCAGATCTGGTGCTGAAATGTCATCAGTTTGATGATGCCTTTCTCATCATCCTTTCCAAAAAGCGCAACATCGGCGGTCATCGCAAGAATGATCTGGAAACTATAGCCAGAAGAATTCATGCTCATATCAGTTCTGGTATCTTCTTTACTACCTACAAATGGTTAAAGCGCAAGCCAAAACTAAGAATTGGTTATTCATTTATAGTCAGAAACTCACTCTTGAATCCTCAAAGAATGATTTACCGGGCCATTGAAGAAGCCCGCCTCATGTCAACATTTCATGTGTACCATACAGAAATCCGTTATAAGGAAACTCTGCAGCAAATCATTCTGGACGAGGATATCAAAACAGTCTACCAGCCCATGATAGACAGTGTGACTGGTGAAATTTTTTCTTATGAAGCTTTGAGCCGTGGGCCTGAGGGTACAGAATTTTTTAACCCCCTCTTCCTTTTTGAGATTGCTAAAGAATCCGAACTTCTGTTTGAACTAGACAATGTGTGCCGCAAACGGGCTGTAGATAATGCAGTTGCACTCAATCCCAATCTGAAGCTTTTTATCAATGCTTTGCCTACTACGATTCACGAACCCTCATTTCGTGAGCAGTATCTCAAGGAGTTTTTGAAAAAATACGGGCTAAAACCTGAGAATCTTGTATTTGAGATTACAGAAAGTCTAGCAATTCAAAACTACGATTCTTTTATCAAGGACATTCACTCCTATACTGATGATGGGTACCAGATTGCTCTGGATGATACAGGAACTGGTTATTCAAGCTTTGAGACCATTTTGAAAATAAAACCACACTACATCAAGATCGATATTTCCATGGTCAGAAATGTGGATACAGACCCCTTGAAACAAACCATGATTCAAGCACTGTTAAACATCGCAAAATCGATCAATGCCCGTTCCATAGCAGAAGGGATTGAGACTGTTTCCGAGTTCAAAAAGCTGAAAGAACTTGGTGTCAACTACTGTCAGGGATATCTGTTTGCTAAACCTGGGCCCCCTTTCCCCGATGTAAAACGCTTTTAAATGAACTTCCCTGTGAGTTTCGGACCTCACAGTGTTGTTTTGGCCTGGCCTGCCCGATGCTTTGCGGGCAGGCTTTTGTTTTGTATACTGTCCCGGTCATAAAACAAGGAGACACAATGACCAAGGCTACAGAAGTGACAGAACAGGTTAAACGACTGCGCAAAACCTACGATAACCACCTGCGTTACAATCGGGTCAAGGACGAATACAACATGACCCCCTTTGATCAATACGCCAGTTTAGCAATGGCTGTGCGAACCGAGTTTATAGACCGCTGGCTTTCCACCATGGAAACCTATTACAGAGAAGATGTAAAAAGGGTCTATTACCTGTCCTTTGAATTTCTTCTGGGTCGCCTGATGGAAAACAACATCATCAATATGGGATTGATGCCTGCCGTGGAACAATTGTGCAAAGAGTTAAATATTGATTTTAACTCATTAAAAGATATTGGCGAAGATGCCGGTCTTGGTAATGGTGGACTAGGACGGCTGGCTGCCTGTTTTCTTGATTCCCTGGCAACTTTGGACTACCCGGCCATGGGATATGGAATCCGTTATGAGTATGGGATTTTTCGTCAGGAAATTGTGGACGGCTTTCAGAAAGAAGAACCAGACACATGGCTTAAAAATGGGAATCCCTGGGAAGTGGCAACCCCGAAATATATGCAGACCGTTAAATTCGGTGGGCGCGTAGTTCCTCTGCCTCATGCAAAAAATGGAGCTTTTGCCTGGATTGACACGGACGATGTACTGGCTCTGCCCTACGACACTCCCATCGTCGGATATGAAGGATCAAGCATTATTTCACTAAGACTCTGGTCCGCCAAGCCTACTAGCGAATTTAATCTGGATCAGTTCAACAAGGGTGATTACATTGCCGCCGTAGATGCCAAAAACGAAGCCGAAAAAATTTCCAAGGTTTTGTATCCAAACGATAATAGTTACGAAGGCAAGGAGCTGCGTTTTAAACAGCAGTACTTTTTTGTATCTGCCTCAGTTCAGGACCTCATACGACGGTTCAAAAAATCCAACGATTCTTTTGAGCTTTTGCCTGAAAAAGTCGGAATTCAGTTAAATGACACTCACCCTGCCCTGACCATTCTTGAATTGATGCGACTTTTGATTGATCAGGAAGGCTTAAATTTTGAAACTGCCTGGGAACTGACCCAAAAAACCTGTGCCTATACCAATCATACACTTATGCCAGAGGCTTTGGAAAAATGGAGTGTAGTCCTGTTTGAAAGGCTTTTGCCCCGCCATCTTATCCTCATGTATGAAATCAACCGGGTTTTCTTAAGGGATGTCACTCTGAAGTTTCACGGAGACCAGCAGAAGATTATTGATATGTCCCTCTTTGAAGAAAGACCGGAAAAGATGGCCAGAATGGCCTACCTCAGTATTGTTGGCAGTCATAGCACCAATGGAGTGGCAGCCCTTCACTCCGAGCTTTTGAAAAAAGATTTGTTTCATGATTTTTATCAGCTTTATCCCGGGCGGTTCAACAATAAAACCAATGGGGTCACACCCAGGAAATGGCTTCTTCACTGCAATCCAAAACTGGCCTCTCTTATTACTAAAACTATTGGAGATGGATGGGTTCGCGATCTGAGTCTTTTAAAGGGACTTGAAACCGGTTTACAAAAGCCAGCCTTCCTTGAGGAACTCTCTTTAATCAAAAAACATAACAAGCAGCTTCTGGCCGAGATTATCAAAAACGACACTGGGATCAGAGTGGATCCCAACTCCATCTTTGATGTCCAGATCAAAAGGATTCATGAATACAAAAGGCAGCTTTTAAATATTTTGCATGTCATTTTGATGTACAACCGCTTAAAACAGAATCCAGATATGGAATTTAATCCCATGACCATCATTTTTGGAGGTAAGGCCGCACCGGGTTATTTCAACGCCAAACTGATCATAAAACTCATAAACTCTGTAGCCGAATATATCAATCGCGATCCTGAGACAAACGAAAAGCTTAAAGTTGTATTTATACCCAACTACAGAATTTCAGTTGCCGAACGACTGTTTCCGGCCACCGATTTATCAGAGCAGATTTCCACTGCCGGAACCGAAGCTTCTGGTACAGGCAATATGAAATTTGCCATGAATGGGGCATTAACCATTGGCACTATGGATGGGGCCAATGTAGAAATGGCAGAAGAAATTGGTGCTGAACACATGTTTATTTTTGGTCTGAAAGCAGATGAAGTGGCTGCATTAAGAGAAAATCAAAGTTATTCCCCCTGGGATGTCTACCATGAAAATGCCGAGATCAAGGAAGTTTTAGACATGCTGGCCTCCGGATTTTTTAATCCGGAAAACAAAAATCTCTTTGAACCTATTGTGTACACCCTTTTGCAAAAGGGAGATTATTATCTTCTGCTTCAGGATATGATGGATTATGACCGGGCCAGAATGGAAGCAAACAGGCTTTACTCCGATCAGAAAACCTGGACTCAGAAGTGTCTGATCAACATGGCCAATATGGGTAAATTTTCATCAGATCGCACCATTCATGAATACGCTGAGGATATCTGGAATCTTAAGCCGGTACACATTGCCCGCAAGGACAAGAAATAGAAAAACCCGCCTCTGATTCCATAATTTTATGGGATCAGGGGCTTTACAAACCTCTTAGGGCCTATCTTTTGATTTCAGCGAGAAACCCCTGTCATTGTTCTGGGAATATCTTTCCAAAGCTCAGGATGCCAGGTCAATATCTCCACTCCATCCCTGGTAACCAGGCAAGAGTGTTCAAACTGGGCAGAACGGCGACCATCCTTGGTTCTGACCGTCCATCCATCCATTTTGTCCAGCACGGTTTCCCAGCCACCCAGATTGATCATGGGCTCTACTGTAAACACCATTCCTGGCATCAATTTGACCCCACGATTTGGTCTACCGTAATGTAAAACTGTTGGTG
>JACFNL010000096.1 GCA_019454875.1 Candidatus Cloacimonadota bacterium
TCAAGAATTTCGGCCTCGTTTTTCCTCAAGTTTTTGACTGCTTGAACCAGCTTTTAAGCATTAATTATGCCCCCTGATTTTTTGGGCTTCCTGGAGCGAATCCACGAGGCAAACCACCAAGAATAGATTAAAAATGGTTTCAGGCTTTTGATCTAATGGATTTACAAGCTTTATCAGAGCTTAAGTCGCCTGTTTTTATGGGGATCAATTCCCCACCCACATACGGTTTTGCAGGTAGGCCCTTTCAAATACACCGAGGTGGATGTCATTGATAATGGAAAACAAATCAAGTTCGCGGCGCAGAAGATTATTTTCGGGAACAGAATCTCTGATGATCTGCATTTTATGGGTGGCGGACTGATCATTATTAAAATAGGAAGAACCGGTGGTGTTTCCATAGGCCCCAAGTGGTGGCAATCCGTCTGGTAATGCTCCGGTTGCCAGGGCTACTGCCCGTACTATGGAGGCTGAGACAATTTTGGCCCAAACCTGGAGGGCAGTGCGCATGGTGGCGTGTCTGGTTCTGTGAAATTCCGAGGGTACAGTCTGGATGTTGACCTGGTTTGGTTCAAGGAGGTATACATTGGCATCTTCAGGAAAATAGCCAATCGGAAATCCGGTTCCGTTACCAACATTGGCATAAGCAAAGGTGGACAGTGGCCTGAAAATTGAAAACCAGTTGGCAAGGGAGCCGGGATCATTGGCATGTCGTCTTAGCAGATGGGCTGTAAAAACACCCTTGCCTTCGGCTGGATTTGCCGATCTTGAGGATAGATCTACAGGCCAGCTCAGATTTCTGGAATTAAAAACAGAATTTTCTTCGGCCTTGGGAACAATACCAGTGAACTGGGAAGTTAAAGGATCAAAAAACAGTCCTGCCTCCCTGGATGTGCTGCCTCCCCATTCGGCCCCGTTGTCTCCCCCTACTGCCAGTCGAACACAGCCTTCCTCCAATGGATTAAGACTAAACCTGATTGGAAACTGGTTCTGGGGCAGGGAATTTCCATTGGCATCCTGCAGAAAAAAGGATCTGGTTTGAGTAAGAATCATTTGTTGCAGGAGTGGAAACACATTAAAAGCTATTTCTGTGGGAGTCGGTGAATCTGTCCTGTCCAGGTTAAAACTGGCCAATCCAAAATATTGCATTTCCTCCAGCATGTCAGCAACCCCATTAAACTCAAAGGTTGAGGAAATCATCAAGGCTGAGGAACGGGTTCCCGGTACATAGCGGAAATGATCCCCGTTAAAATCTAGGGCAAAACAGCGGCTTCTGCCACCGGCAAATGGAAAGTTTTGAGGTTCTGCCACCTGTGATGCCACCTCAAAGGAGTAGGTAGCTCGTGGATCTGCTGGATCGGATGGATTGCCCAAAGAGGATGCATCCCGTACAGATGCTCTTAAAACATGCAATCCAGGTTGGAACTGCCAGGACGAGGGAATGGTCAGGCGTGTTCTCTCCGGGGTCCTTTCCACAATAGCCCCGGGCTGCAATAAGAGATTGGCATTGGGAGGTATGTTTGAATTGTTTAATGTATTTAATATCTGTTTTTCATCAGTGACAGCCACACTGTCAAGATCAATTCCCGAGCTTTCCCCATCTGTTCCCGGATCAATATGATAAATATCGATACTGAAACCAGAGTCTGGGGTCCTGATTACTACTGAACTAATCCCGGTGGGAGCCCCGGAAACACAGCGTCCATTCCCGTTAAGGCAATCGGGGAAATCATTTACAGTAAGAAGAGTAATCTCTGGATTGATTGTGTCATTAAATACATCTGTTCTAAAAGCAATAGTTACTGGAACCGCAGGGTTTCCACTGGAATCCAAAAGTCCCTCTCTAACAGCCACGGTATAGGAAGTATTTCGGGAGAGCGGCTGTGAGGGAGAGAGTACAACTGTGGAAGGTACAGAAAATGTAAGGTTGTAGCCAACGGCTAAACCGGATGAACTCAAAAAGATAAAATTCCCGGGGACTACTGAGGCTGCATCAAGGTTGTCGTTAAATACAAGGGTAATCTGTGCCTGAGTGGAAACAGCCTGCTGCTGATCCGATGGGTTGGAAGACAGAAGGATTGGCCCTGTAGTGTCAAAGGAACGGGTAGTTGTAAATTCTGAATCCACGGCCACAGAGGAAGTATTGTCAGCCAGATCGTGAAGGCCGGCCTCAATACGAATGGCATAGGTCTTTCCAAACAACAGATTTGTGGCCGGTGTCATGGTTACTAGCGACAAGTCTGAAGACTGGGATAAGGATACAGGCAAATTCTGCCCATCCAGTAAAAATTTGAAATTGGCAGTAGTGATGTCTGCTGGGTGAATTGGTTCTGAAAACTGAACCTGAATGGTTCTGTCCACTAAAACTCCGGTAGCCTTGTAGGCTGGATTTAAGCTGGCTACTACAGGAGCGGATGTATCGATCTCCTGGGAAGCCGATGTCATAAAACCTGAGGTTACCTGCCGTGAACCAGCCACCCCACTCATGGATTTGATGCGATTGGTGACGGTGGCAACATAGTTCTGGTTAGGCTCTAAAAAATCTGTCAGTTTCAGGGTATACACCCGCCCGTTATCACTCTGTCTGAAAAGTCCGGTAAAACGACGGCCCAACGAATCTTCCAGAAAAATTGTGGTTGTGTTCACTGTAGTTGGATCCACGGCCTGATTGAAGTTCACAATCAGGGTGCTGTTTAAGGCCACCTCTGTAGCCCCATTGACTGGACGGATGGATAATACTTCAGGGCCACTGCTCTCTGAGTTAATCAGAAAGGAGTAATCACTGCTTAGTTTACGGCCTGTCAGACTCTCAAGAACCGTATTTTTATAACGGATTTCATACTGAAGATTAGGTACCAGAAGTTCTTCAGGATCCAAAATCAGCCTCATTAGATCAAGACTTACCCTGACTTGAACAGGAATTCTGCGGCCTGTAAATGTTTCCGTCAAAATTGCGTCCTCATCGCGGATCGTCAGGGGATTGACAAGTTTATTCATGACTAGATCAAAATTGGTGCTGACTGCCGTTGTAAAGGAACGGGAACTAACAGACAAAGCCGCAGTATCCGATGTCAGACCAGCTGTGAAAATCCAGTCCTCGATAAAACTGTCCCTGGAAAAATAGGCCGAACTCTGCTGAATCACATCGGTACTGACCAAACCATTACCTAAGGAGGATAAAATCAGGGAGGAAAGACCTATCTCCACAGTCTGTGAAGGTACAAAAAGATTACCTAATGCATCAAAAACAAACCATTGATTTTGTGAATCATAAATCAGGGTCCCACCAATTGAGGCTCGATTGGATAAGACCTGCAAGGACTTGTAAGCCTCTGGCCCAGACGCAAGTGGGCTGCTTAAACTGCTTGCCAGCATGGACTGGTCAAATCGTATGGCAATTTTTGAATTTAAGGGGATATTGATAGGCAAAGCTGCATTTGGATCCCTGATTCCAGGTACCACGGATAATACCCTTGGAGAATTTAATCCTTCCCTGATATATGTAAAGGCATTTAATAGCTGGGCCTCCTCACCATCAGGATTAATGACCTGCACAGACACCTCGGTACTACCAGATGAAAAATTCAAGGAACTCAGGGCTTTGGGCACTGTTGCAGTCAGTTTTTCCGGCTCAACCAGTACATCAAGAGCCAGTTTACCACCGATAGCCAGTTGGGTTCCCTGGGTAAATCCACTACCAAAAACCTCGATTCTTGTGCCCCCCGCTTCCGGGCCAGTGGTAGGAGTTATCGATCCAAGACCCAGTCCACTCCCAGTTACTGTCAAAAATGCTGAGGTGGAATTTCTGCCACTGCGGTTCGATACTAAAACCTCATATTTACCAATGTTAACCCCTTGAGGTACAACGGCCCCCACCTCATAGCGGTCCAGAGGCAAAATTCCCAATAATGGGGTGCGCACCAGATCGGTCAATACAATCGAACCTGCTGCGGTCAAAGCACCAAGCATATGATCCCCTTTTAGACTGATAGGACTATCAATACCGTAGGGAATACGATTAGGCAGGATCTGGGAAACAATAGGCAAGGCTTCGGTAACAACCAGGGTTCTTTGAGTCGAGCCTACGGAATTGGTCAACGACAGGGTCCAGCTGTCGGGAAACAATGTATCGGGAATGACAAATCCGCTTAACAACTGGGGAGTCTGCACCACTCCTGTCAGGGGTAGAGTCACAGACTGGGAACCTAAGGACATGGTAACTACTGGATTTCCAAACAAATCGATGCCTGAAATATCTAAAGCCCTGGTCACGGCATTATCATAGGTGGCTGCATTAAGTCCTGTGATAAAGGGCTGTTTCTCTAAAATATTTAACTGCAAATTTTGCAGAGTTTCAGTCACACTTCGGTTGATTACTGTAATGGAATAGGTTCCGGGAATCAAAAATTGTGGGGATTGAGGCAGGGTGAAAGATGCCGAGCCCCAGGTTGCCGCAGTAACATCGGGACTGGATGTTAAAGAAAGAATCAGCTGATTCGGTGTCGATGGATTCTGTAAATCCAAAATTGCCGTCCTGATGCCTCCTAAGGACTGACCAATCAGAACCAGACTGGTAGGTAACGAATCATAAACAGAAACTGAGGGTTGTACCTGGCTAACCTGCATCAAGGAATCTACCACCGTAAAAATTACATCTGTAACCAGCCTTGGATTGGAAGCTGTCGAAAAGTGATCGTTTTCCACGGACAAAACCCATTCTCCCGAACGCAACTGGGCCGGTATCTGAAATGAAAAGGATGTCAGGCTTTGATTGTGTACGGAAGCAGTTACCTCCACAGCTTCTGAACTGATCTCGGAATTGTCTAAACCCTCCTTATAAATCATGCGCAGACGATTGCGGATAGGATTTAGTGGGGTTCCTCCAACATTCTGACCTACACCTAAAAGATTCAGACCAGTGACTGTGGCCGTTAAGGCCGCATTATTGCGATTGGAATTTGGGCTAATCGAACTTAAAACGGGTACATCTTCAGCAATCTGAAACACGGGAGTAGAGTTTCTGACTACACCCCGCGAATTTCTGACTTCAAAAAGGTATGGAAAGTTCGGGTTTTTCATACCACGAACTGTCCCCTTAGGAATGGTTCCAATGAACCTTTGACTGCTGGTTATCTGATCTTTTGCAACACTGAATACTCTGGAAAATGGTGGTGCCAGGGTTCGATAGATTCTGACCTGATCCACACCTGAGAGATTAGTCCCTGTCACCTCGTAGTTGATATCAAGGCTGTTAAAACTGGTAGAAGTAAGAAGATTGACACTTAGACCATTGGGATAACCTTCAGAAAAATACATGGAAGACGATTGTGAAATTCGTGAAGAATAAAGAATTTCTCCATTGTCCCGCCCTAAAAGAACAAAATTATAAACCCCCGGTTTTAATGGTAAGGGTAAAACATCAGGATTGACGGCACTGCTTGTATTCACAGATACACAGGTTCCCCCGGTAAATGAAACACCTGTTGGCGGATATTCAAATATAGACTTTGGAACCTCAACCATCACAGTAGGCTGAGTGGAAGCATTTAAACTGTTCACCCCAAATCCATCGGTACAGGCGATGGTATAAAATTGGGAATCCTTATGCAGAATCACCCTTTGAATATCCTTGAAGTGATTGCCCTGTAATATCAGAGTCTGGGGTAAGCCAGAGTCAATACTGGTGGTGAAAATGGCTGTGGAAGCACCTACAAATTCCGTGGTAGTGGGCAGAATTACACTGTTGCTATCAAGAATAGAGGTAATTTCCGGTACAAATCCCGTTCGTGAAAAATACTGCAATTCTTTGACTGCAAGGCCGGCCAACCTATCCCCGTAGGTCTGGTAACGAATCAGAAAAGTTTCTGGCTGATTCGAAGGGGGATCCTTAAAAAGGATATAGCCTTCTGAGTTGGAGAACTCCGTGTAGTTGCTTCCCTGGGCACTGTTTAAGATGTTATCAACACTGTCGTCTGCCGTGGATACCATTTCTAAAAGCTCAAAGCGGCGTAGATGAGCCCCGGTAAGTTCAATCAGATTTTCTGAGTTAAGCGGTCCATCAGCCGTAAAGTTGGTAATCTGGGATGGTGGAATGGTGACATTTAAGGTCTGGGTTAAAATAGTGGTTGCCACCGAGTTTTCAAGGCTTATCTGATACACCCCTGGGTAAACAATCCCCGATGTGTTGATCCGACACTGACCTAAGGATATATAAGGAATCAAATCCGGGCAGGGTACACTGAATTCATAGGTGAATGTTCCGGCAGTAATTGTAGTCGTAATTTTTATGGAACGGATTCCCTGAAGGTTTAAACCTGTAAAATCAACCGTGGAATCGGACCCGCCCAGAAAATTAAGATTGTAGGCCAGGGTAGTCACGGACACTAAAGCTATGGATGGGGCCTCCTCCACAATCGTGAACCTTGTGGTAGTACCTGAGCTGACACTGCCTTCCGTATTTTGTACCTTAATCTGATACTCGCCTATGGCCAGATTCTGGGGAATCTGTAATTCGACTGTCGTATAACTGACAGGGGTTACACTTAAGGTTCGGGAAAATGAATTATCCGCAGATACAAGCTGTACAAAAGTATTTTGATTGCCTGAACGAATCCCTAAAAATGACTCTCCGGTAAGCCTTGCCATACTGGTGATAGCATAGGACTGGGAGGATGGAGAAATATCAAAAAGTTTGGGCTGATCTTCGCGAATCCTTAAAACCTGAACCGTTGTAAATGTAGTGTTCAGAGAGTTTTTCATGCTGATCTGATAATACCCAGGCAGCTGTCTTGCCGGAACATCGATCTCCATAAGAGTTCGGGACACCACTCGGAAACTCTCGATGGAAATCGGGCTGTGACTAATATCGTAGGCCGGATTTAAAGGACCAAAAACCGGATCCTGTGCTGGAATCAGGCTGATGGGATTCTGATTTACTCCCCAGAACCCTTCTCCGATGATTTGCAGGGTCTGGGTTGTATGATTAATCAGACTTGAGGTGGAAAAAGTAGAAACCGAAAGGGAAGCTTCGGTAATGGTCAGGATATTGTTTCTTGGAACGCTGTTATAACCCAGGGAATTGTTGACCCGGATCCCATAAGTGGCAGGTGGAATGTTTTTGGGTACATTAAAGGTCAGAAAATGTAAGGGATCAATCTGATTCTGGGTGAAACTTAATCTTAAAACCTCCGTCACCAAATCCTGATTGGAATTGGTGGACCAAAGAGCAACATAAGTGGTTCCTGTAAGGTGATCCCCTGACAAATTGATTGTAACATCGTTAGTGTTAATCATCTGGGTCGGATTTAAACCGCTGATTGTGGCCGTAAACTGTTCCGTGGAACGAAGTTTTTTAGGAAAGCGGCGGCTGGATGCCTGGTTGGTAATTTCTACATCATAAAAACCCACATATCTGAGATATTGAGGTAAAACCAGTTCCAATGAGCTTTGCCCACGGGTGAGCACCGAGCTTCCAGCCAGGCTCTGATCCAGTTCAGGCACAGTAAAACTATATTCAGGAACCAGGCTGTTATCGCGAAAAACCCTCACCCTGTTTAAGGTATAAAAGTTGCACCCTGAAAGTTTCAGATTCACTGTGGAGTCCACATTTCTGGATGTGTGATCGGTAGGATTTACACTGCCTGGACGGCAATCTGGACTAGCTGATAATGGGGGGGCCAAATCACAGACTCCAACCTCATCCAGACATCCTGAACGAATGAGTCTTGGAGCACCTTCACGAATCGAGATCTGCTGGGCAAACCGGGAGGTTGGAGAGGCCAGAATATCCGAGTATTCTGAAGAATTGTTTCTTAAGGAAACACTATAAAATCCTGGTCGTAAAAATTGGGGCAGGGTGGACATCAAAGTTACTTCGGCGGAGGTAAATATTCTGGCAATCTCAGCCGTTCCCAGAACAATTGGTGGCACCGACACCAAAGGATCTGCCTCTCTCACCAACCGAATCTCATCGACGGAAGCCAGATTCTGCCCGCGAATTTCAAATCTTAGTTTGCGGTCATTTTCTCCGAATCCAAAATCAGTTTCCTGGGGAAATTTGACAACACTGACTGACTCAAAAACCACCTTGGGTTCCTTGACCGCAATTTTTAAAGGCAGGGGGGCCTCGGTACGAAGTCCGGCCATGTTCTGCACCTGAACAAAATAATCTCCCCCAGAAAAGCCAGCGGGAAGGGTTAATTCAATGTAACGGGTAGTATCAGGCAGGACACGCAGTCGCAGTGTAGATAAATCAATGGGAATGCAGCGTTCCGACTCAAAAACACTTAGGGTGGAGCGCTCATCCCGTAAACAGACTTCTCTTAATGAGATCGGCAGGGATATCTGATTCTGAGTCAGAATCAGAGAGTCCATGTTGGCCCCGTACAAACGATACTTGATATCCGTGGTATTAAGATTCGAGGTCCCGTCCAGAGCCAGAAGCTGAATTGTAGGGGTCTCTGTTTCAATTACGGTAACACTGCCCGTTTCTATAGCCCCAAATCCCGAGGAGTTTTCAAGAATCAAATCATAGTCCCCAACCAGCATTTGGGGAGGCAGGGCAAATGAAGCCGTGCTAAATCCGGATGTTAGGACCGGGGAGACTATCTGTGACGGGAGATTGGGTATATCAAATCGTCTCTTGAAAATCACATCCTTCAGCCCATTCAGATACCTTCCGGCTATCTGTATAGGCTCTGTCGTGGTCACGGCTACTGCCGTACTTGGAGTAAGACCTGTTATCCCACCTAAAAATCCATGAAACTCCAGCTGAGGTTCCGAGATCCTAAGCGTATTCAGACTCAGATTGCAGTCCGACAAATCCGGATTTAAGGACTGTGGATGAGAACGATTCTGAAGCCTAATTAAATAGTTGCCGGGCAAGGTGTTCTGAAGCTGCAATATTGCTGGATTGATTACAACCTGGGCAGAACTTGCAGCCAGTAATGCCGTTCTGTCCAGTGAAAACAAAGCATTGCTCAAATTCTGCGTCGGCGGGCAACTAGGCACATTTTCCCTGAAATGAAAAAAGTGAATCTGCCTCGTGCCTAAAAGGTTGGAACCGCTTAGAGTAAGATTCGTAAGATTGATACGGTTCGTCGCTATCTGGGCAGGTTCAACACGATTCAACACGGGGCGGTTTTCATACACCTTCAAAATGGGGGCCGTGGTGCGAACACTGCCTGCTGTATTTTCAAGTTCGAGCACATAACACCCGGGAGTCACATTAGCAGAAGGCAGAACAGAAGCGGTTACAGCTGAAAATGATGCAAAAAACGGCAAAGGGCCAACCGTGGTTGGCAATAAATTCCCAATGGAACAGGCAGATAACAGAGCAGTCCCTCCAGCCGAAACAATCTCTGGTACAGTTGCGGCACTCATTTGAATCCTGGTAGTACCTGCCAGATTTTCACCACGGATCTCCAGATCACTGGGCTCAGAGGCCAAAATGTCATGAACCCCAAATGGAGACTGAGCCCTAATATTTTCTACGGTCTGAATCAGGGGTGCAAACTCCCGAAAAGCAATACACCCCGCTCCTGGACAAATGACTTCTGTAAGTCCCCCTTCATTAATCAGGGTAAAACGATACCCAGCCGGAGGAAGTAATCCTGGTAGCTGTACCACTGCCTGGGTAAAACTCGTAGACAAAGGACTGGTTTCAAATAAAAGATTAGGATTGGATACATGGGTTAATCTAAGCTTTTCCAGACTGGATAGCCGTTGACCTGTGAAACGGGCATAGATAATGGCCGTATTAAACGGGTCCGGCGGATTACCCGCTATTTGCTGGGTCAGAGCCGGATCCAGAAAAAAGTCCACACTAAGACCTGCCTGGGGAATTGGACCTTCCCGAATCAAAAAACTTTGGGGAAAAACACTGGTGCCTGCCTGATTTAAGACCCCAAGCCAGTATTGAGAAGAAGACAATCCCTGAGGCACTAAAACCCTGACAAGGCTGGTTGTAGCAGTCAGTACGGGTAAAGAGAACTGTGATAAAAACTGCTGATTCAATAAAATCAAGCTGGTGCTGATTCTCACCTCACTTACCGAAGACAGGTAAAGCCCACGGATTTCCAGTATGTTATCCGTGGAATTAAAAGCTTCCCCTTCAGAAACTGTGTTTAGAAAACGGACTGTATTGATGTCAGCCAGCGGCTCTGAGGCTGTGTAGCTGACTGGCATTGTCCTTGGGGCTCCGCAGACGGCACAGGTATTTTGTACAAAAATGGTATACACCCCTGCTCTTATATTGGCAGGTACAAATCCCGAATAAAGCATCCTGCCAGAACCTGTGCTGATTAGGGTAATCTGCTCGGAACTTACAACATAGGATTCCCCGGTAGATATATGGCGCATCGTAACCCCATCTTTAAATGCGCCAGATAGGAAAAAACCTTCAAAGGTAATTCTCTGGGCCAAATCTACCGTACCGGATAGAGGTGAGAGATTGGGTGCTGAGACATCCGGTGGTGTATCTTCAAACACCAGAATTTCCTGTTGAGCGGAAGATTCCACCCCGGCCCCATCCTCAACCGTGGGCCTCCAGGGAACTGGAAACAGGCCAAACGCCGGAATAGTTGCTGTAATTTCCTGACCAGAATTCAGGATAAAACTAAGTGGAAAACTTCTTTCACGAATAAATGGATCTTCCCCAAAATACTTCAAAGACACTCTCTGTACAGACTGAAACTGGGTTCCAAGCAGGGTTAGACTGGTGGGACTTCCTATGCGGTGAACTCCTGGAGATGCCGATTGAATAAACGAAATACCTCGGTTATCAATACTTAACATCACACTTTGGGCCTCTGATTCTGATGCTAGCCCTCTGATGCCTGCGGGATATACCTTCAGAAGAATTCTGGCAGAAAATACACTGCCTGCTCCCAAATCAGAAACTGTATCCCAGCGCAGGTTATAACGAACCCCATTAGGACCTGTCTGAAGCTGATTTAAAAATACAAAAGACTCAGGAGACTGGGTTGCTGTCCTTTCCGGCATCCCATTTTGGGCAAACAAAAACACAACATCGGCTTTATCACTCTCCCGATCATAAAGACTAAAACTGAAGTCAAGACTGCCTCTAGGTGATGTGGTGGGCATATCATTTAAAACCGCATAGGGTAAAAAGTTAGGGATTTGACTGCTAATCAATTGTCCCGCTGTACTTTGGACTTGTTGCACAATTACGGGCCGCATAAGAATAGAAAGAGAATCGGCTTCAACATCTTCTTTCAGTATTTCAGTCAAAACATCGCGAATAGCCAGCTTGCTGGATTCAAACTGTACTAATCCTGATATAGTGGCCGCAGGATTTTGCTTTTTGATTTCTTGATAAAGAATGGCCTCAGCCGTTGATTCAGTGTCCACCCTCACATTGGAAACATCCGGGTTGGCCGAAGAAATTGGATCCAGAATCTTGATAAAATGTAATTTCCCCTTCTTAACCTCAATGGTGACTTCTTTACCAAAGGGCACATTCTGAAAATTATAGTTGCCGTTCTGGGGGTTAAGATTCCCCGTAATAGTCACTGTGGTCCCGTTTGATTCCTTCCAGGAAGCGGTGACAATAAACCCCGTGTAGTCCGTAACAAACCCCAGACTGAAATTCAGATTGTCTAGATTAATTGGTTCATCCGACAGAGAGATCTGTCCTGTGATAATAGCTGACTGCCGGGTGATCGGAACCTGCACCGGAAGGTTCTGAGAACTCCCATCACCACCTCCACTCGAACCACAACCGGCCATCAGAATGGCTAGAAGCAATATGGGTATCAGTTTGAGGTGGTTTGATATCATAGAATCATCCGCGCTCGTGCGGCATCAGATCAGGTTGAATTCTAAAATACTTGGTAGTGGGATAATTAGCAAAGTTCGTCACCCTGCTGGTGTAGACACAGGCATGATCCTCCACCTGATCCCCAAATCGACTCTTGCGCCGATTGCTCTTAAAAACGCTACCCCAGTAGTTATTGTACCCCTGAGCCAATCCTACTTCCAACTCCTTGATTTGTTTGAGCTGACCCGTGATTTTTTCCTCATTTTTAGAGATTTTCTGATGAATTTCGTTAAGCTGTGCATCAATACTTTGCAGATCTGCCTCAGAAAAATCCTCGTAATTATCGATCTTTCTTGATCTGAGGTAATAAGTCTGCTGCAAAAGCATATCCGTGTCATCTTCCGATTCCTGCAGTTCCTGCCTTAGAGTTTCCAGATGTCTCTTATCCTTTTTTTGAGACAGAAGTACCTCAATCTCATTTTCGAGTTCGGCAATGATCATAGCTGTCCTCCAGCCACACTTCTGCTTACTCTTGAGGATATCTCCAAAAGTATGATCCCCAAAATACAGAACTCTTTCCCCGCTTGAGCCGATTTCCTTTTCTAATTCACGAAAATAGCCGCCCCGATACACTTTTGAAGCAACCTGTGGATCAAGAGGTCGCCCCATCTCATCCTCAGAAATTTTTTCCATAGTGGCTTCCTTCAAAAAGAAACCAGGTTTGCGGGCTGAAACTACAATCATTTCAAAATAATCCTGCCAGGATTCATGCCCTGGAACCACACCATTTAAAAGATAAGTCATGACTATATCCGTATAGTAGTATTCCGAGTTTGTAAGTAAAAACAGCTTTTTATGACCTTGAATAAAATGATACAAAACCCAGGGTAGCATGGGATCTCTTTCAATATAAAAGTCCAGATCCTTGGTAATCACAGCCTTTAAGGTTCCATCCTGATGGACCGAATCTATTGCCAGACGAATATCCTGGGCAATATCCTTGTAACTTTTTTTGAACTCAGGGTGTGAGTCAACGACATCCACCAAAACCATAAATAACCTTGCTTCAGGCAGGCAAAACAGGGTATCCAGATAGCGGTAGTCCTCAGAATCAGGGCGATACCGTTCC
>JACFNL010000097.1 GCA_019454875.1 Candidatus Cloacimonadota bacterium
GGAATTGCAAGAAGCTCAGAATTCCAGGGGGTCTCAATTTTACTTACAGATAGCGATGCAAGCTGAGGCCCATTGCTCAAGAGGTGTCTTAGCACAATTGTATCCGAGTTGAATGAGAGAATATATGTAGGGTCAATCTCAAGATTGTGCAGCCCAGAGCCGCTTTGAAGGGGAATGATTGCGTCATCCTCGACTAAAAGAAATGGCTCATTGGTTGATTTGGAAAGGGTGTAGATACTTGATGTCGTGGGAGTATGGCTTATAGATAACCGGGATTTGTTTATTTGAGCCGACAAATGATGTTCGGAGTCAATAAATGCAGCGGTCGGTTTGGCCGAGCCAATTTGAACAACATCGATCCCGGATCCCTTAAATTCCCATTGTCCTTCATTTCTAAGCATATAAATTCGGGATTGTTGCGTAAGAGGGATGGTTGTGTGTAGATAAGAGGCATCTGTACCCCGGCTTAGGTGACTGGGGAATGCAAAAACCCGGGTACTCTGGTCTTGTAGATCAACCTCCACAACCGTATCTTTTTCGATAATCCCCCCGGTCAGGATGGCTTTTTGGTTGATACAGCTAATCGCGGTTTTGGAAATACTAAAAACACTCCAGGCACTTTGCGGGATAGGTATGCTATTTAGGACCGTACCTGTTTCTGGTTCAAGCAGCAGGATTTTTCTTTGTGAATCGGCATACATGTCTTCCGGGTTCAAAAAATTGGCATTTGTTGAACTTCCGGCATAAAGAAGCACCCCATCACATAAAACCCCTCCGGTTTTATACAGAAGCGTCTCTTCCAAAAGAGTACTTAGACTCCAGGAGTCTGTATCGGGATCGTATGCCTGGATTACATTTTTGAAAGAACCATCATGAAAAAATGAGGAGGAAAACAAAAAAAGCCTGCCATTATGTATGTAAGAAAATGTATTTAAATCCGGGCTGTTTGGGTATTGTGAAATTTGAGGTCTGGCGATTCCTACCCATTCTCCCCGAATTCCGTCAGGATGAGGAATAAATTTTTGAAAGCGGTTGGCTGGTGAAAAGGTTTCGCTGTCCTCGCCTAAAATGAAGATTCCCTCGGCATCGGCAATCATACTGTGCTTGGCAAGCAGTCCCCCGTGTGCCAAAAAACTCAATTTATGCTGGATTGGATCATACTGCATGATTTGGTCCTGTTTTGCCATCACGCTAAAGCCTGGGCTAAGCTCCAGAAAGCCCCCGTGAATCAAAAGGCTTTCATTCCAGGATGTAAAAGCGGGTGCGCGAGTACCCGGAGGTATTAGGTACGGCATTCTCATCACTACCCCAGGATTAGGCACCACCGTTGTAAAACTCGCCAGATCCACGGATTCAGCGTCTGTTTTTACTTCCAGTAAAAGCTCCATCAATCCTGGTTCTGTTCCCACAAAATCTCGTCCAGTATCCCAAAGCCAAGAGCTTTGAATGACCCCAGCTTCCTGAGAACTTAAGCCACCCAATAAACCGGGTACTTTGGGATTTTCTTCCAAAGTCAGCAGGGGAAAGGAGTGAATGGGAACAAATTCCGTGTTTGGTATTCCATCAGGCTCACGAGCAGATAAATGAAATGTCAGGTTTTGATTGGCCTTACTCTCCATAGAAGCATGAAAAAAAGTCTCCCCATCTCTGTCCTCAACCCATAGTGACAAAAGACGGTTTTTTTGGATTTCACCTACAGGTTTTAAAAGCAGGGGGTTTTGTGGGGATATGGTTTTCCCATCCACTTCTTTGGCATAAATCCAAAATCCCTGCCCCGGTCTTAATTCCAGCAAATCTGCATCATTTTGCCGGGCTGTAAGAAAGCGTTTCCAAACACCATCCTGATAAGCAAAGATCCGATCAATTGCGGTGAAAGGATGATTCGAGGCAATACCCTGTGAAATTACTTGGGCTGGGGAAACAGCTTCACGAATCAAGGGTGAAACCAGATGCCAGCCAGGAGTAGTGATGGCAATATTTTGTCTTGATACTGCTCTCAGATCGTGAGTCATAATAGCCGCAGAAGGAAGAGATAAAAACAATGCATTGCCAGGCTCGACAACATTCAGTAAGGGAAGTTCGTGTTCTGCGGCCAAAGATTCGGGCCATGCGTGAAACACGCCTTCCCTGAACACAAACAGATTGTTAGCCTGATTTAACCCTGAATTGCTAAGCCATTGTTCCACGGAAGTGTTTTTACCTATGGATGGAGAAACCATGTGCCAACCGCTCCCAAGTGGGGTCTGCAAGACTTCTGGACTCAGGCCCATGGCCCGAGTAGCAGTGGTCAATAACAGTACCAGCCAAAGGTAAAAACCCATGCTCTAGCCCGTAATTTCACAATTCATTAGTTCCATGCTTTCCATTTTAACCTGTCTTATGTAAAAAATGAGAGTGCGATTGTAACAAAAATTCAAGGGATCTCATGGACAGGCGGCCCCAGA
This sequence comes from Candidatus Cloacimonadota bacterium, assembly GCA_019454875.1. Classification (GTDB taxonomy): domain Bacteria; phylum Muiribacteriota; class UBA6191; order UBA6191; family UBA6191; genus UBA6191. The sequence goes on from JACFNL010000097.1 coordinate 2,445, forward strand.
CACAATATTTATATAATTTGCCCCCGTACAGGCGCAGAATGTGAAGGTTGGCCCAGCAGTCTGTTTCAGAATCAATAGTCCGGCATTGCCAGCATTGCAGGTAGGTGGCGCAGTTTGAGGTGCTAATTGAATCCCATTGGATTTGACAAGGTTGATGCTGGCAGTGGTGAATGCCGCGCTAGTGGAGCTTAAGTCGGGAACGCTTAGAGTGGAAATGTTTAGGCTGGTGACCGACAGGGTAGTGATAGTGGCGGTCTGGGCCGAAAGGCTGGTTGTATTGCTAGTGCCTGCGGTTGATGTGGTGACGGTTATTGTGGGCAGGGTTAGGTTAGAAAGGTTTAATGTGGTGACATTGAGTGTACCAATCGATGCAGTTGTGGCGGACAGGTTGTTGGACACAGAGACAGAGACCATGGCTGCCGAGGTAAATTGCACATTGGTAGCAGAAAGGCTCGCCAACTGAGCCTGACCCCCGCTGATATTCACCGAGGTTGAAAACTGTGAGGCCATTGACCCAAGAGCGGGAATTGTAGATAGGGCAGTAGCCACTACGCTTTGGGCTGTTGTTGTGGCATTGGTGATGGATTGCGATAGCAGGGATTGGGCAGTTGTTAGTGCTGATTGAGCTGTATTTTCAGCAGAGGTGGCTTGCGCGCTGGCTGACTGAGCCAGGGTTTGTAGATTACTCACACTTGTGTTGATTTGTGTCAAGGTTGTATTGATGCTTGTGTTAGCCGATGCCACGGCATCGGTAACTAATGCGCTGATTTGAGTTGAAACCGAGCTAATAGCCATAGAGGCACTGGTGGTACTGAGTTGTGAGGTTATCTGGCTTAGGGTGAGTCCTTCCAGACGACTGGTATTGCCGGCTGATGCGGCATGGCTTGCCCTGACCGACATAGGCAGGACGGCCAGTTTATATCTGGGTGTCAATAACTGCCCGTTAAAAGTGATTTCCATATAGGAACACAAGCTGAGATCAGGCAATGCTGGTCCTACCTGTACTTCTACAATTCCCGACTTGATAAGCACATTTGTAGACACCTGAGTGTAACAGGAACTGCCCCCACTAGCCTCTGGCATAAGATCAATTAACATGGTGGTAGAGGTCAAAGAAATTGTGGAGGTCAGACTAAGACTGGATACCCTGGCAGCCCATACAAAAACATCAGTCGAGCAGTGGCTAACAGGGGTAAGTAAATTCAAGCACAAAAGGAGCCAGAATGCAGGTTTCATTGATTTTTCCGATGTTAAAATTGTGTGGACGGAACCAGAGGTGTTAAGAGCACTCCATCAGAGCTTTTTAAAGCGGGAGCTGTGGATTCTAAAAGCATTACTCCATCAAGACTACCTGAGGCCAAAGCCACAGGTTCAGAATTTTCAGCAGCCAATGCTGGAAACAGGGCCGGGCGGCTTGAACCGCCACATCCCAACAGGCCAAAAGACAGTGCTAAAATGGATATACCTAGCAGCATCTTCCGAAATCCGTGATTCACAAAAACCCCCAAGAATGGTTAATAACACCAATCAGGATCGTGCCTTATGTGGGGGGTGTGTCAACTAAAAAGTTGAACTATTTTCAAGATTTTTAAAATCCAAGAATCAACGACCGGATTTCCGGATGAAAACCCTCGACAATAAAATTGGCCTGACTTAAATCCTGGCTTTGGTTTTGTTCACTTTTAAGGGCAATCACCTGCATACCGGCGGCACGGGCTGAGGCAATTCCGTTTCGGGAATCCTCAATGGCTATACAATGCTTGGGTGAAACCTGAAGTTCTTTGGCAGCTAAGAGATACACCTCTGGATCGGGTTTACCGATGCCACCCACCATCTCAGCACTGAATATCTGGGGAAAACAGGAGTCCAGGCCAAATCGCTGCCTCACAATTTTAATGTGGCGCAGCGGACTTGAGGATACAATTGCCATTGTAATTTTTTTTTGGTGAAGCCCCTGGATAAGATCAAAAACCCCGGGCATCAGGGCCACTGGGCCCCGGTAAATTTCATCTGCAAAATCGGCAAGCCAGGGCAAAAACTCTTCTGAGGTCATAGGAATCTGATAATGCTCCTTAAGCCAGTGATAGAGGGAAAGATTGCTCAGTCCCTGCACTTTATGCATATCGGAGGGTAAAAACTTTGGGGCGATTTTCTGGATAAAATCAGGTAGAAGACGATCCCAATGTAGTTCGGAATCAATTAAAACCCCATCCATATCAAAAAGAATAGTCGGTTGCATGCCAGCATCATATCAAATTCAGATGTAATCTAGGATCTGATGGTTTGAATCCATTTTTTTCCCTGAGAAAAAAAAGTCCCATGAATCAGTTTGTGTTTAACAGGGCCTATGCTTGCTGTTTATGTGGACTCTGCAATTCCGTCCGATGTTGGTCCAAATATTTCGGTCAAGTACTTTTTGACTGTTCTCCCTGTTTTGAGACAGACAAACCAAGACTATTTGACTCTTCTTGATTTTCTCTAAAATTAGGAATAAGCTCAGCTGGTGTAGTCTGGTTGAAATTCATCTATTGTGAGGGATGTATGCTGGAAGGCCATGAAATTAGTTCTCAGTATCAGGAGTTTTTAGAAGAGGAATTTAGAAGAGATGCGGAATTTGTGCAAAACGAATTTCATTATCTGAATGCTAACTGTTCCAATGAAGGCTTAAAAATGGATGTACCGCTGTTTCCAGTGTTTCTGGGTGGCGAAGTACATGAGCGATATTTGAAGTTTGGGGAACTGGTGGAAGGGGTATTGGCTTCCATGCTTGAGGTTGTCAGAAATCCTTATCATTCTCATTGTTCCGATATGAAGGCCATGCTTGGGGTGGATGAGGAACTGGAAGTAATTCTAAATTCCAAAATTCTGGGAAGGATGGAGCCAGGGGTTGTCAGGCCGGACACTGTGTTGTCCATGGGGCAGATTAAGGCCCATGAGTTTAATGTTTCCTGGCCGGGAGGGATTGCAGACTCCGATATCATTATGGGAAATCTGTTTGAAAATACCCTGTTTAAGAAGTTTGTTGAGAGGATGGAAAAACAGGGAACTACGCTTCACAATCCTGGACGGGGTTATACGGCAAATCTTCTTTTACAGGCATTGCTGGAAACGGCTGAGATGGAGAAGCCCTATATAGTTCTGATTCATCCCCGGCCCTATCATCCTGAACCTGATGAGGGGGTGATTCTGGCAATCTGGTTAAGAGATCAATTCCGCTCTCAAGGTTATGAGTGTGACATGATCTATCCTGATCAGTTTGAGTATGAGAATGGGAACCCATCGTTTGAAGGCAGGCACATTGATGTGGCCTACAGGCTGTTTGAATGGAAGCATGTGCAGGGGGATCCAGGTTTTCTGGGATATAAAAAAATTCTGGGAGCAGCCTTAAACGGGGATCTTGCCATTGTAAATTCTTTTGTCAGTGAAATTTTGAGTGCCAAGTCTGTGTTTGAGCTTGTCTGGGACGATGATTTTTTACCCTGCTTTTCCCATGATCTAATTGAGGAAATTCGCACCTACATTCCCAGAACCTTTAATCTTCTAAAGGCCAGTGATGAGGATTTGGACTACATTACCGAAACCAAGGATTCCTGGGTTGTGAAACCGGTAAAAGGTTCCTGTGGGATGAAAGTGTTTTTAGGTAAACTCGTGGATGATCACGGATTCTGGAACCATATTCTTCAGGAGGCTAGAGCCTACGATTTTATGGTGGCTCAGGAGTATGTGGAAACCAAAGAATTAAATATTCTCAGACTGTCTGAGCATGGGCTGATTCAGGAACCCTGTTATCTGGATATCAATCCCTTTTATATTCATGGCAGAATGGGACACTACTTCTCTCGTTGGAGTCGCACCTATATGACAGCCCAGTGTGGGCCGGGGATGGGGGGCATGTTTCCAGTGGTAATAGCTTCATAAAGCACAAACAAAGAAGTTCTTTTGGGTTTTTACCCTGATTCTGTATACTCCCCTGACTGATTTTTTTAATTTGAGAATGGGGATATCAATGAAGAAAACACTTCAGGACAGACTTCAGGGTAAAAACTACAGACTGATTCAGGATCTTTTAAAAGAGAAGGTACTGCTTTTAGATGGAGCAATGGGGACCTGTCTTCAGCAAAAAAATCTGAGTGCTGAGGATTTTGGTGGGGCAGAGCTTGAAGGGTGTAACGAAAATCTGGTTCTGACCCGTCCTGATATCATTGAGTCCATTCATGCGGATTATTTCAGGGCCGGGGCTGACATTGTGGAAACCAATTCCTTTGGGGCCACACCACTGGTTCTAAATGAATATGATCTGGGGCATAAAGCCATTGAAATCAATGTGGCCGCGGCTCAGGCTGCTCGCAGGGCTGCAAAATCTGTGGATGCGCAGGGTAGGCATCTTATGGTGGCGGGCTCTATGGGTCCAACCACTAAGGCCATTTCAGTTACTGGTGGGATTACCATTCCTGAGCTGATTAAAAATTATCGTGTACAGACTCTGGGTTTGGTACAGGGTGGGGTTGACTTCCTTTTATTGGAAACGGCCCAGGATACGGTGAATTTAAAATGTGGAGTCATGGGGATTTATCAGGCTCTTGAGGAGCTTGATACCCAGATTCCTTTGATGGTTTCAGTGACCATTGAGCCCACTGGTACCATGCTGGCTGGTCAGGGAGTGGAGGCTGTGGCTACTTCTTTGTCGCATTTACCTTTGCTGGCAATTGGCATGAATTGTTCTACCGGGCCTGAGTTTATGACCTCGCATGTTAGGGCTTTAAGTGAACTGGTGTCGGTTCCTGTTATGTGTATGCCAAATGCTGGTTTGCCCAACGAAAATGGAAAGTATGTAGAAAGTCCCCAGGATATGGGTAAAATTCTGGCCCATTTTGCGGAAAAGCAGTGGGTTAATTTTATTGGGGGCTGTTGTGGCACCAGCCCTGAATATATTGCGCATTTCCATCAGATCCGTCAGGCTTTTAAGCCCAGAATTACCCGTGGAAGAAAAGGTGCTTTTGTTTCTGGAATTGATTTTGTGGAAGTGGATGATACAGCCAGGCCCCTTTTGGTGGGAGAAAGAACAAATATCATCGGTTCCAGAAAGTTCAAGGAGCTGATTATTGATGGCAAGTGGGAAGAAGCTGCTGAGGTAGGCCGCAAACAGGTGAAGGCCGGGGCCCAGATTGTGGATGTCTGTTTAGCCAATCCCGATCGTAACGAACATGAGGACTTGAGAGCATTTTTGCCAGAACTTATGCAGAAAATCAAGGTTCCGGTAATGATCGATTCAACGGATGACTCCTGCTTTGAACTTGCCTTAAAAATGCTTCCGGGCAAGTGTATTTTAAATTCCATCAATCTTGAAACCGGAGAGGATCGTTTTGAGGTTGTATCGGGTCTTCTGAAGTTGTACGGGGGCAGTGTAGTGGTTGGCTGTATTGATGAAGACCCTGAATCTGGAATGGCCGTCACCCGGGAAAGAAAGCTGGAAGTAGCGCAGAGAAGTTATGATCTTTTGACCAAAAAATATGGGCTGGCAGAAGAGGATATTATCTGGGATCCTCTGGTCTTTCCCTGTGGTACAGGAGACACCAATTATATCGATTCGGCCCGTGAAACCGTAGAAGGCATCCGTCTTATTAAAGAAAGGTTTCCTAATACCAAAACGATTCTGGGAATTTCCAATGTCAGTTTTGGTCTGCCCGAAGCAGGAAGAGAAATTTTAAACTCGGTGTTTTTATATCACTGCACCAAGGCTGGCCTCGATATGGCTATTGTCAACTCCCAGAAAATTGAGAGATATGCCAATATTCCTGAGGCAGATCGAGCTATTTGTGAAGAATTGATTTTCAGAAACTCACAGGAAAAACTGGATCAGTTTGTGGCTCACTTTCGTGTCCGTAAGACAGTTAAAAAGACTGATGAAAAAGCTTCCTGGAGTGTTGAGGACAGACTGATTGCCAATTTAGTGGAGGGAAGCAAGGACGGATTGATTGATAATCTGAACGAAGCCTTGAAAAAATACACCCCCCTTGATGTTATTAATCTCCCCCTGATGGATGGCATGAACAAGGTAGGCAAGCTCTTTAATGCCAACGAGCTGATTGTAGCTGAGGTTTTGCAGTCAGCCGGTGTCATGAAGGCTGCCGTGGCCCACTTACAGCAGTTTATGGCCAAAAATGAGGAGTCCTGTAAAGCGAAGGTTCTGCTCGCCACTGTTAAAGGTGATGTCCACGATATTGGCAAAAATCTTGTCGAAATTATTTTGGGCAATAATGGGTATGAAATCATCAACTTAGGAATCAAAATTCCATCGGAGACGATTATTGAAGCCTACCGCAAACATAAACCCGATTTTATTGGGCTTAGCGGCCTTTTAGTGAAGTCTGCTTTGCAGATGGTAGACACCGTAGATGATCTTCGTAATGCCGGAGTTACTTGTCCCATATTAGTGGGAGGGGCGGCCTTATCCCGAAAGTTTACGGATACCAGGATTGCACCGAAATATGGAAATCCTGTGATATATGCGGTTGATGCCATGACCGGGCTTGATATAGTCAACAACCTGATCGATTCGGCTAAACGGGAAGAGTATCTTAATCAATACGAGGAAAAGGCCAAATCCCTAAGAGAGTCTGGTGATGAGGGTAAAAGCCCCAGATTGGCATCTAAGCGCAGCAAGCTTGAAATTTCACATGAAGCACTGAGGGAATCAGCCCCATCCTTTGAGCCCCAGATTTTTGAGGTACTGGATATTGCAAGAGTCTGGCCATATATGAATGAGCAGTTCTTCTATACACAGCATATGGGATTTAAGGGTTCTATTCGACTTTCTTTGGAAAAGAAGGAGCCTAGAGCTGTCAAACTATGGGAACAGATTGAAGAATTAAAAGGCATGATTGTTGAGAATAAGTGGTTTGATTGCCGAGGGGTATATCAGTACTTTGAGGCTGAATCTGAGGGTAATGTCTTAAATGTTTTAAATTCAGGTGGACAGGTTCTTGAGTCCTTTGAGTTTCCCCGTCAAAAGGATGGGGAAGAGCTTTGTGTGGCAGATTTTGTGGCACCGGCCGGAAAAGCAAAACGGGATTCTATTGCCATGTTTGCTATGTCCTCAGGGTATCAGGTGCGCGAGATTTCCGAAAAATTCAAACGCGATGGAGATTTTTTCCGTTTTCATGCTCTGCAGGCTCTGGCAGTGGAAGCGGCAGAAGCCTTAGCGGAGATGGTACATCAGCATATTCGTAAAGGCTGGGGCATTTCAGAGGATTTGAGTTTTAAGGATCTGATTCAGACCAGGTACCAGGGAATCCGTTTAAGTTTTGGATATCCCGCCTGCCCTAATCTTGATGATCAGGCCAAACTGTTTCGCCTGATTCAGCCCGAAAAAGTGGGTATTCAGTTAACAGAAAACATGATGATGGAGCCAGAGGGTTCGGTTTCGGCTATTGTCTTTTCCCATCCTGCCGGAAAATATTTTAGTGTAGATTAGAATAATTTATTCATCTCATGGGATTGACTCCTTCCGGTCTGGGAAGCTAGCCTGAATATAGGCATCTACTCAGGCGGGGAGGAAATCATGTGTTGTGCGACCTATGATGGAATGGCTCTAACTGCTGTACTTGGTGGGATGATGTGTCTGTCGATTGACTGGTGGCTAAATTTGTGCCGGGTCAAAGCTGGACTTTGTGGTCAAAGAAGCTGGTGGCAACCGGAGCAGTGTTTCTCTCGAACTCTGGCCGTTGTGTTTTCTGTTACCTTTGGAATGCAGTGGGTGATCCAGAATTTTATCGGAGCTTTTCCCTGGTTTGAAAGCAGGTTATCCACACTGTTGATCATGCTTGTGGTGTCATCGATCACGGCAGTGTGTCTTTTAGGGCAGTTTTTGCCAAGAACCAGCTTTTTCAGGGATTTTCTTGAGAGAGTCTGGTTGTATTGTGTCATGCCTGTGCAGCTAGGCTACTTCGTTTTTGGTTTTGGTAATCCCTTCAGCGGTTCGTGGTACGGGCCATCTTTGCTTATGGAGTTTTTCAGATAAAGTTCAATAATTCTTTTTAAGTAATCCTGACGATTGTTGGGGAAAATGGGATTTTTGGATATGATAGCCTGAACATTGGGATCTTCATGTTTATAGGGGATGGAATCCCCTGGACGCAGCGTGTATTCAAAATCCATTTCCATTTGAAAAGCCAGTTCTGAATACACTTCCAGGGGGGTGTAGGAATAAGTTGGTCCAATGGAATAAACAGTATGTATCGGCTGTTCTGAGGCTACCAGGATTTGAACAATTTTTGTGACATCATCCACCCAGATTATATATCGAAGTGCGTTAGCCCATAGGTCCGGCTTTTTCCCGGTTAACAGGCATTGATGCAGGTATCCTACAAAGGTGTGGGGATTTGGAATTGGGCCGACTACATTGGGAAGCCTGAGAATTACAGCTTTTTGAGACCGTAAAAGCACTCTTTCAATTTCTGCCTTATGTTGAAAATACGGCCTGTTCATCAGACCGGGATCTGCAATTGCAAAACTTGAAAAATACAAAAGCAGTCGAGACTCTTTAAGTTCAGACTGCAACAAAAGAGATTCCCGCTCATACTCAGAAGGATCAACACAGGAAGAATTACTGACCCCAGAGGCAAATATGGTAATTGTTTTGTCAGGAATTGGACATCGATAAAAAGCCTGAGCGATCAGTCCATTTCCAACAATTTTTGCGTTTGAATTTTGCATAACCAACATGGGGAAGTATACTTGATATGGTGAAATCTTCCTATAGTTTAGAAAACATCGGTCCCAGCACGAGACTGGAACAGAGTTTTCTATTTCGGAGTGGGAAACCCAGTTAATGATAGAAACCCGGGCTTGCAGGAAACGGCATGCAGGAACTATATTCCTTTAGATGAAGGATGTTACCGAATTACTAAAACTTCTTGATTTAAGACCTTTGCTGAAGCCAGTTCTGGCTCAGGTGGCAGACTTCCAGTCCACTATTTTAAAGGTGCCAGTGAACTCAAAGACACCTGACTCAGTTATTGGAGATGAGGAAGCTGTATTGTGTTTTCCTCTGGATGAAGTTTTGCCAAACTATTATTTGAAGCTTGAGATAAGTATTTTAAAGGCTTCGGATTTTCCTCTAGTGGTGCGTTTTTGTGAGGCACTGGTCAGGGAAAGAATTTATGGGGTTCAGAATTTATCTCAAGTGGGGTTAAAATCATCCGGTAACTTTGCGGATACAATCAGTACAGAAAGGTTTTTACAGGCTGTAAGTAATGAAATGCGAGCCCCTATGAGCGGCATTGTAGGGATGACCCAGCTATTGACAGAAACCCGTCTCAATAATAAGCAGAGGGAATTTGTTGAAGTTTTACAGGTCAGCTCAGAGATTTTATTAAGAATTATCAATGATTTTCTTGACTTTCATATTTTAAAGGTGGGCAAGCTTTGTCTTAAACCTCAGATATTTGCTTTTGATGATTTCATAAAAACAGTTATTAAGGAGCTGGAATGGCTTTGTGAGCAAAAGAAGCTTCAGGCATTTGTTCAGTTAGACCCATCACTGCCCAAATGGGTGGTTGGTGATATCTATCGCATTCGTCAGGTTTTGTCTCATTTGATATCTAACGCAGTCAAATTCACAGACACTGGCTCAATTGTTCTGGTTGTGACAGGTTCTTTTGGTGAAGAGGAACAGCATTGCCTGACTTTTGAAGTCAGGGACACGGGCATTGGGCTTGAAGAATCAAGTCTTGACTGCCTGTTTTACGATATTTGTGAGTTTGAACCTGAAAATAAAAGAAATCATAGTGGCATGGGAATTGGGCTGGTTATATGCAGGCAGTTAGCAGATTTAATGCAGGGCCGCATTTTTATGAATAG
>JACFNL010000004.1:0-15775 GCA_019454875.1 Candidatus Cloacimonadota bacterium
GGAACAAAGTATAGGTGGGGGTAATTACACCACAGTTGCTGCTTCTCAGGCGGTAACCAGCCTTTCTGCAGCTTCATTGACTAATGGTACGGCATATTCCTACAGGGTTTTGGCGTCCCTGGATGGTACCGTATTTGGTCTGCCATCAAGACCAGTCACCATAACACCAAGCGCAAATCCCGTAGAAAATGTAAGTATTGCCAAACTTAGTCTAAATCAAGGTGTGGAAAAGTTTATTGCCGGTCAGACAGACTCGATTTCTGTGCCAGCCATTCAGGATCGCACGGGTTACTTGAGGCTTTACCTTCAGGCACAAAACCCTCACAGCCAGGCTCAGAAACTTCTGGTAAAACTCTACTCCCAGAGAAATTCACAGACCCTGACCAGAATTGAACAGGAAGTTCTGTTTCGCAGTTCAGATGCTGACAATGAAGTATTAAATCAAATCAATATTGAATTACCTGAGTGGATTAACAAAGCAGGTACTGAGTTTTATATCGAATTAGGAAACAGTCGGTTACCGAGCACTGGAACCACCAGTTTTGGATTTGTGGCTGTGCCTAAAATGCAGGTGAGGCTATTCCCGTTAAATGCCAATGGGGTTTCTATACCTGAAAACGAATGGGAAACCTATCGCCTGGAACTACAAAAGTATCTTACGGCCATGTTCCCAAGTGTAGGTGTGGAGGTTCAGCTGGCGCCGGTGCCCCAGGAGTACGCAAATCTGGTTATTAATACCGTAGATAGCTGGAACACCGAACTTAGCAGCTTTGATCAATTGCGTGATACGGAGATTGAAGGGAAACCGGCCTTGGCCTCGGTGTTTTATTATGGGATGTTTCGTCCAACCGAGGTAGATCAGGGTGGTGGGCTGGCTGGTCTGGCAAATACAAATATTGGTTATCCGACATCAAACAATCCTCCTAGCTTAAGTGGGATAGGAATTGCCTACGACATCAAAACCTTTGTGGAAACAGCAGCTCATGAGATTGGACATAATCTGGGGAGGATTCATGTTAATGGGGTTGGTGATGGCTGTCAGTTTCCTGGGCCCACGGATGAAAGTTACCCTCATGCCAATGGGGTGATTGGAAAAACCGGATTAAATCTTTTAACCAGACAGCTTTTAGCCTCCAATTATTATTTTGATATTATGAGCTACTGTAGCCGGGTCTGGATTTCGGACTATAACTACAAGGCCATGTATGATTTTTTAACTGCCTTGTATCAGAACAACAATGTAACTGCATCGGTGGCAAAAATCCCGCCAACACCGGGGTATTTTATGCGGGGTCTTCTTTATGCTGATTACGCTGAGGTGACCGGGGTTTTTGCTGGTAAGGGGTATGAATTTTCGGGGAATTCAGGCTTAAAACTAAGGGTTCTAAACGATAGGCAGGAGCTTCTGGAATATGCGGTGCAGACAATTGAGGTGGATCATTCTGATGCAAGATCCTGGAAGGCATTTATTCCTGAATCTTCAGGGCTTGTTAAGGCTTTTTTGTATTCAGAGGAACAGGACAGGGTTTTGTGGGAGGCTGAGGAATCTGGTCTATCATCCAATGTTTTGGCCTCGAGTTCGTTAGTCAGCCCGGTAATTCGGGTGGCTGAGGACCGATATGCCTATTATAACCAGGAAGAACAAAATACACTCTTGCGATTAAGCCGTGATGGTGGTTTGACTTATGAAGTGATAGCTATGGGGAAAATCCGTCAGACTGAATTTAACGCCAAAGCGGGAGATTTGTTTGAGGTTCAGACAAGCCAGGGGTTGTGGCCTCAGGTTTTTCAATATGTCCTTCCGTAGTTATGTGGTTTTTCCCCTTGCGTAAGTACTGGAAACAGATCCTTTTAATTCTTGCTGTGATCTGGGGTATTGTTTGTACCCGTGGATACATGGAATGGCTTGCTATCAACAAAATTCTGGGACGGGCCACCAGTGAATCACAGGCTCGCTACTTCGGGATCAGCATGGCAAGGCTGGAATCAAGAATTCCCGAGATGCAGAAGGCAATGGAACAGATTCTACTAAGGCTTCAGAAAGGTGAGGTTTTTGAGATTCTGCCTATGACTCCGCAGTATCTGGAACACATGCTGGTGTATCGGGATGAAGAGCTGATCTTTGGAAATGCAAAGGATCAGAATCTCTATTTGAAATCAGCTGTGGATTCCGGGTTTCAGGTACAGGTGGCTGAGGGCAACAAAGCCATCACTATTTCACTGACTCGGGATGAATTCAGGATTATGGGGTTTGTCAGCATGGATTGGCTTTTGAGCCCATATTCAAAAACTGCCAGTGTTTTTGTTTTGTCAGCAGAAGAGCTTCTGAAAATTCGGGAAGGTTCGCAAGACCTATACCCCTTGATTTATCCTGTTCTGAATCCCTTAAAAACTGTGATTGGCACATCGGGTTTTGGATCCGGGCTGGGGCTAAGGGGAGGCTATCAGGGAATCTGGCAGACGGGCCCGTTTGATGGAGACTCCATAGAAGAACAGGTTGCTCTTGGTTTTTTCCCCCAACACGATTTGTGGTTTGTTGCCTGGGAAATCCCCAAACCATCCCTTATGCAGAGGGAAAGTGTCAGGCTAAAGATTTTTTGGATCATTACTATTGTTGGCACAATCGTATCGCTACTGGTCTGCAGCCTGTTTTTGTTGTTTAAACGCTACAATCTGGAGTTGAAGCGGCTGGAAGACATTAACTCTGTTTCCAGGGACTTTATGTGGGAGACAGATGAAGGATTTCATTTTACCTATATGTCCAATCGGGTCTATTCCATTCTGGGTTATACGGCTAATGAACTTCAGTCATGGTCTTTTATGAACCTTATGGAAAACGATTCCGAGGTGAAGCACCGTTTACATCTTCTATTTGATAAAAGATTGCCGGTACTTGGTTTTGAATGCCGTATGGTTCATAAATATGGGCATCTTGTCTGGGTCAGTATTACAGGAATTCCTTTGATGGAAGGCTCAACATGGGTAGGTTTTCGTGGCAGTTGCGCTGATGTGACCCCGCAAAAGAGTCAGGAAAACAAGCTTCAGGCTTTGTTTGATGGTTCTCCAGATGGGATTGTTCTGCATGATGAGCAAGGAAAGATCCTGGATTGCAATCAGACATTTTTGCAGCTTCTTAACACAGGCAGAAACATTTTGCATGGGAACTATCTTTTTAACTGGAATCCTCCAGAATGTACCGAGGAGTTAAGAAACGCCTGGAGTGAATCTTTGAGTCAGAAAAAGACCATTACCTTTGAATCCGAGATACTACCGCTGGAACGAGAGGCCACCCCGGTAGGGGTTAAGGTGGCCCCGGTGGAAATTGAGGGCAGGGTAATTCTTTGTGCCGTCTATCGGGATATTACTCAAATCAAACAGGCAAAACAGAAACTGATTGAGGCCAAGGAGGCCTCGGAACAGGCCAATCGTATGAAATCGGATTTTCTGGCCAATATCAGTCATGAAATCCGCACTCCTATGAACTCGATCCTTGGTTTTGCGGATCTGATGCAAAAAGAAATGCAGGAACCAAAACTTTTAGCTTACTGCAAATCAATTGGTGATGCGGGCCGACAGCTATTATCTCTTTTAAACGACTTACTGGATCTATCTAAAATTGAGGCAGGAAAGCTGATTTTACAACCGATGCCATTGTCTGTACTTAGAATCGCTCAGGAGGTTATAGAGATCTTCAGCTTACGAGCCAAAGAAAAGGGTATAGAACTGGAGCTTGAACATAATGAAGTTCCCCGCTATCTCATGCTGGATGAGTTAAGAATCCGCCAGATCCTCTTGAATCTGGTAGGTAATGCGGTCAAGTTCACTAGCCAGGGTAAAATTATGATTCGCCTTCATTATGATATACACCCTCAGTTTGACACCCCACGCCTTATGATGCGGGTCACAGATACTGGATGTGGAATTCCCAGGGAAGATTTTCAGAGAATTTTTGAGATGTTTGAGCAGCAGAACCCCCATATGAACCGGACTGATGGCACTGGTCTTGGACTAGCCATCACCAAAAAACTGATCCAGATGATGAATGGGCAGATACATGTTCAAAGTGAGGTTGGTATTGGTTCGACCTTTACTGTGGAGTTATGCCCCGTTGTGACCCCAGATTCCATGGAAGATACCATATCAGTGGCTCAGACACCGTCCTGTGATTTAAAGGGCAAGGATGTACTGATTGTTGAAGACAATCTGATGAATATGACCCTGATGGCAGAATATCTGAGAAACACCCAGGCCAGAATTTATAAAGCTTCTGATGGTATACAGGCATTAAAACTTCTGGATGATGTGACCCCCGATTTGATACTTCTTGATCTGGCTATGCCAAATCTGGATGGGGAACAGTTTTTACGGGAGATGCAATCCCAGTCACATATCTTCTGTCCCGTGATTGTGATTTCAGCCTCAAGTGAAAAACAGGTGAGACAGGCTTTTTCTGAACTACCAGTTCAGGCATTTCTGACCAAACCCATTCCAAGGCAGAAACTGTTTCAGGTTATTGAAGAAGTTCTGAAGGCTTTTGAGATGACATCCAGCAGCGAACGACTGCATTGCCAGTCTACAATTGAGACGATTCTTAAAGCTTTGGAAGGGGAACTGTTTGAGGAGTTGCAAAGTGTTCGATTTAGTAAAAAGGTACAGAAGATTCGCCGTTTTGCTGATAGACTGAACCAGTTTGCCCTGCGGTGGAAGTTGCCCATCGTAAAACGATATGCCCGTAGATTAAAACTGGAGGCGGATTCTTTTAATATTGCGGGAATGACTGAATTGATGAATGAGTATGAACGGATGGTTGAAGAGTGTCAGAGACTGAGGTTAGAACCGAATCAGGATTAATTTTGATCGTGGATGACGAGGACAGGAATCTTCAGATTCTTGGGTCTGTTCTTGACAGGGTAGGGTATGAGGTCATGTTTGCCCAGAACGGGAAGGAGGCAATCCAGGCAGCAGTCCAGGAATTGCCAGACCTGATCCTTTTAGATGTCATGATGCCTGATATGAATGGATTTGAAGTCTGTAAATATCTGAAATCTTTGCCTGACACAGAACAGATTCCCGTAATTTTTGTTACGGCCCGTATGGAAGCGGCTGATGTGGTTCAAGGGTTTTCTTGTGGAGGCTGTGATTATATTACTAAACCCTTTGAGGGTGAGGAATTGTTAGTCAGGGTCAGTACCCAGCTGGAATTAAAAAAAGCCCAGCTTAGACTGGCTGAAAAAACCTCAGAACTTGAGGAGTCCTTAAAAACAGTCACATCCAAAAATCTGGAGCTGGCAAGTTTAAATCATGAAAAAAATGAAATTTTAGGCATTGCATCTCACGATTTGCGCAGAGGGATTGCCAGTATTATTGGTTTATCCCAGCTTGTGCGAGATGGAAAGGATCTGGCCCTGTCCGAAATCTTCGAGATGGTAGGTATGATTGAAGAAGAGGGGGTCAAGTTAAATGAACTGGTTACTTCCTTGATTGATGTCCATGCCATAGAGCAGGGACACATGAGTTTTTACTTTCAGATCCTTGATCTTCGGGATGTCATGGAAAACCTCTTGCGTCCTTTTATGAAAACAGCCGCTAAAAAGAAAATCCAGATTGAATATTCCCTGGGTGATACACCAGCTCCTGTAAACGCGGACATCCAGGCCTTAAGGCAGATTTTTGAAAATCTGATTTCTAATGCCATTAAATTTAGTCCTATAGGCTCTGTGGTTGGGGTTTTTGTACGAAGCACAGCTAAAGGTTATGAGGTTGCCATCCAGGACAAGGGGCCAGGATTCAGCCCTGAAGATTTGCGCAAGGTATATCAGAAGTTTGCCAGGCTCAGTGCCAGACCGACCGCTGATGAAAACTCCACCGGTCTTGGTCTTTCCATTGTGAAAAGTCTGGTAGATTATATGCATGCCGATTTGCGCCTCGAGACCGAGCTTGGGGCAGGAAGTACATTTGTTATCAGTCTGGCTAGGGCTGAGTTATCAGGGTTGGAAGACTAAAACTTCCAGTTCCGTTCATTGCGGCAGTAAACCCGGTTTCTGCAGAACTGAGTTCCGCATTTTCATTAATCAAAAATACCTTTAAGGTCAGCGGAAACTCTACCGGGACAGAAGGAAACACAAAGGTTCCGGCCTGTATAGGAGCAGTCACTCCTAGTTCAACTATAACGGCCTGATTGGAAGCTGATGGCCTACCTGTTCCACCCATGAGTGTATTGACCTGGCCAACCACAGCTACAGTCTGAGGGGTGAGGCTTGGTGTATAACTAATTGTGGTGGAACCCGCCACTGGGGCCACAACATTAGGGATTCGGATTGGAAAAAAGCCGCGCATAAATATATTTATATGGAAGGACCTTAGCCTCACAGGAGTGCTGGCAGGAACAGTAATTCTAAAATAGCCTGAGTCATCCGTCTGGGCATTTAAGGATTCCTTGGGCAGTCCATCCACCAAAATGGTAGCCTGTGAAAACAGATTGGCACTGGGGAGTCCGCCTAGGTTGATAAATCCATCAATTTCAGAAACCTCTGGTTCTACTTGCAAGACCTGTTCCAATATTCCACCTGGGGCAGGAAGAAGCTGGGTTTTTGTATCTTTAAAACCTGGAGCAAATACGGATACCTCCAGAGGTTTTGAAGCTTCCCCAGGTTCCGTAGGAACATCCACAGCATAGGTTCCATCCCCCATCTGATAGGCCTGATGAACCCCGATAGTAACTGTAGCTTCTGGTACGGTCTCTCCTGTCAGACTGTCAAGGATACGGATACTGTAACGGGTGGTTCCAAATGCCCCCAAAGATTTTAAGGTCACAGGTCCCATTACAAAATGTCCACCGGATTCAACATAGGCCTTTAAATTGGTGGGACCCAGTTTTGAACCTTCCGTTGAGTTACTGGTTTCTTCTGCCGAGATGGTTTCATAACCGTATTTCTGAAATCCTAACGCATATTTTCCCACTCGCAGATTGTTTAAAACATAGGCACCGTTAGCGTCTGAAATTGCCTGTCGAATAATCTGGGGTTGTCCTTGAAACACGGCAAAAACGGTAACTCCCCCAAGTGGTTTTCCCACGCCTTCCCGAACACTACCAGAAATTGTGCCGTTTTTAACCCCAGCGGAACCACAAAAAATATGGGAAACAAACAGCAGTAATAAGAAGGAATAGATTCTGAGCATAAGAAAAGTATAACAGGGAATTGTTTACTCTACGATAGTAACAAGGTATGCGATTCTTCAAACTGCCAATTTGTTTTTTGTTAAGCCTGTCTTTGTGTGTGGCTGAGACAACTAAAGCCAGTCTCATGGATGAGGCAGCCAGGGCACTCAAGGCCCAGGACTTTTCCGAGGCTTCGGCAATTTATCAGAAGCTTTATGAACTGGACTATGAAAAAACCCCGGACTTTATGGCTGAATACGGGTTGATTCTTTGGAAGGCAAACCAGCCGGTTCGGGCCAGGGAAATGCTTCTTCATTATGTAGGAACAGCCGGTGTGGATGGTCGTTTTTATGTTCCAGCAATCCAGGCTCTTAGTCAGATCGCAATTGCAGAACGAAAGCCTGCTTCTCAGCCTGAACCTGAAATTCAGGTAAAACCCAAGGATCCATCAAATAGGGAAAATCTGGCCAGAAATCTTTTTATCCAATCCATGTCAGCTTTAAGAACCATGCCTACCACCCTGGATGCGGTAGAACATGCTCCAGCCTGGCTGGTTGAAAGTCAGACCATTTTTGCTAAAAACTCTTTCTTTCGCTGGAATGCACTCTACCTTACTGTTTTGGTCTGGAAGGAAATTCAGTCCAATTTTTCGGACACAGCTATGGCCCAGTATCTCAAGGGACCTAAAAATCCATTAAAACTTCAGGATCTGGAATCAGAGCTTTATCGTCTTGATGAACGGTTCCACGCAGGCATGAGGTATAGGGACGCAGCTTTAGATTCAGAATTTATTCTGCTACCTCCTGGGATTATGAAAAGGCAAGGCCACTCAGAACAACGAGTTTTATTTAGTGATGCCATTTTTATGGGGAAGTCTGAAGTCACTCAGGGTCAGTGGCTTAAGGTAATGGGTTCTAATCCGGCATATTTCACAAGCTGTGGTTTAAGTTGTCCCGTGGAAAATGTCAGTTGGGATGATATACAGGAATTTCTAGCTCGAGTGAATCAGAATTCTTCCGATTTATATCGTCTGCCCACAGAATTGGAATGGGAATATGCGGCCAATCATTTTCCAGCTTCTCCTCAGTCCAGTCCCCTGGAGTTTGCCTGGTTTGATGCCAATTCCCTATCTGTAGTTCATGCATCCGGTTTGAAGGATATCACTGGCCTGGGATTTTCTGATTTGTTTGGCAATGTCTGGGAATGGATTAGCGATTCCTTCACTGAGGATTCCTCTTTAAATGATTCCCAGTCTTCTCTAATACTGCCGGAACCCAACAACAATCAGAATCTGGCTGTAAAAACAGTTCGTGGTGGGGCATATGACAGTTCAATCCATCAGCTGTCCCCATTTTTCAGGCAGGGAATCAACCGAACTACCAGGCAAAAAAATCTGGGATTCCGTCTGGTTCTGCAACTTAAATAAGATAAGCCAGCCAGACCAGAACATCCAAGAATTTTATCTTCGTCTCAGATCCGGTTCCGCATCCTCAGTCAGGCCCTGACTTCGTTTGTAGGCATTAGAAATTTCGTAGGCAAACAGGGAAGGGTCCATTGTCGAGTTAGGATCCTGTAGAACTGTAACAGATCGCTGTTTGTGTCTTTGTACGGCATCCAGTATCAGGGAAGGATCGGGTCGCCTTTCTATCCGGCTTAAGGCCTCTGCCAAAAATCCGCTGACCTTAGGCGCGGCCATTGAAGTCCCGGAAAGCATTTTATACGAATTGCCTGGCCAGGTGCTTAATACATCCTCCCCAATCTGGCTGATTTTGACATTGATTCCATAATTGGAAAACGAAGAAATAGCCCCATCCTTGCCCACCGATCCGACTCCAATTACCAATGGATGCGAGGCAGGTAAAAATGGTCTGTCCGTGGAATCGTTTCCAGAAGCAGCTACAAGAATACATTTTCTTCCTACCGTGGTCAAAACATCATAAAGAATCTGTGAGTGTTCTTTGGTACCAAGAGACAGATTGATGATTTCATTTCCATCCCGGCAGGCCTGAACCACCGTTGCCACAAGATCAATCAGCCTTCCTTCTCCGTGGCTTCCCAAAACCGAATAGGAGCGCAAATTTGTCTCGGTGCTTACACCATCAATACCACGACCATTATCAGGTATGGCAGCCAGAATTCCAGCTACATGAGTCCCATGACCGTTTTTGTCCTGATTAGACAGGGGGCGTACGAGAGGCAGATCCTCATGAGCAGAAACACCTGAATCAACTACGGCTACCGCTACCTTGCGTTTTGGAATTCCAAGCCGGTTGTCCAGGGCACTTTTCCAGTCTTTATAGGTATGTGTCTGTGATTGAGTGAAATTTGCAGGCACTTCAGGCAGCCCATGAAGTTTCTGGTTTGTTTCCACAAGCAGACCAGGAATCTCTTTTAATACATGCCTACGAAACTCCTCTGCGTCAAAACCATCGGGTACCCGGATGAGATAGATATTCTGATCAGGAAGTGAAAAAAGGGTCTGGGCTGGCAGGAGACTAAAAAAACGGGAGAGTTCTGTTCTTGAACCCTGAATCAGAAGATTCTCTGGGGTTTGGTCATTAGCCATGATGGGGTTCAGACCGATGAGCAAGAAAATAAACAGGAGCATAAGCCAGGGATTATAACAATTTGTCAGGAGTTTGGGTTGAAGATTATCCAGTATTGTCATCAGGAAGGCAGAATCTCGAAGGAAGAACTAAAAAAGTGGCCTGAAAAAGTTCCAGGTAACCTTATCTGGCTAAGCCTTAAAGCAGAGAACAGTTCAGAGCTTCATCAGGCATTTTCCTACCTGGATCTGCCTATCTTGGATTTGAGTGATGAAATATCCAAACGATGGTACTGGTTTAAGGACAGAGAGATACTTTTAATCAAGAGTTTTACCCTGGAACCCCAGGGAGACGATTACAAAGTTTTACCTCTGGTGTTCTGTACGGATGGAAACTTTTTTTTCAGCCTGAGTTGTGGTCAGGCCCCCGATCTGGATGATTCCCTAAGAAGGGTTGAAAATCATCGGGTGGAGAATATGAATGGGGCTATTGCCTTCTGTATTTTTCTTGAGTCAAGAATTACTATGTTATGGGAGTTGGTGGAAAAGGGACAACGGGAAATTTATGCAGTGCTGGAAACCGTGAGAAACCCGGATACGGAACCATCAGGCATTTTAAATCAGCTTCTGTCCATGTTTGATGGATTTATGCTCCTTAGGGAAAATGTCACTGAGTCTCAAAGAATTCTCTACAATTTTCTTAAGGGCAGTTTTGTGGGCCAGGATTTGGATCGTCGGGTCAGAATCATGGTGGAACAGACGGAATCCCTGTTAAGGCATATGGATTCATTAACCGAAGCCTTAAAGTATGCCCAGGACAGTTTGAGGGGTAGGCTGCATGAGGAACAGAGCCGCATAGTCAAGGTGTTGACAGTATTGACCCTAATTCTGATGCCACCGACACTGATTGCCGGTATATACGGTATGAACTTTAAGACCATGCCTGAACTTGAGTGGGGCTTAGGCTATCCGACTGCTCTTGGCATGATGCTTTTATCATCTGCAGGGCCACTTCTGTTTTTCCGCTGGAAACGCTGGCTATAATACAGGGTTTAGTGATATCCTCGCGCACTATGATTTCTGATTTTCGTTCGGCCTGGGTTGCAATTGTGGGATTGCCCAATGCTGGTAAGTCCACACTTTTAAATCAATTGATTGGCAAGGATCTTGCCATCATTTCATCCAAACCTCAAACTACAAGGAACCAGATTTTAGGAATCCGGCATACAGAGACCTGTCAGCTTCTGTTTCTTGACACCCCAGGTTTTTACCAGGGCAAAATGAAAATTGATGCCTTTTTTCGTCAGGAGATTGACCGCTCCCTTTCCGAAGCGGACATGATTCTTTATATTCTGGATGGCAAACGCCCCAGTCTTGAGAAAAACAAGGCGTTTTTAGATATTGTCTGTGCCAATGCCAAGGTTCCTGTGGTGCTGGTGGTCAATAAACTTGATATCTTACGGGATCACCACCTGATACCTCTTTTGAGTCAGTTGCCGGAACTGTTTCCTCAGGTTAAGGAGATTATTCCTGTTTCAGCCAAATCCAGGCGAAATCTGGATAAACTGACTGAAATCATGGAAGCCCTTGTGCCTGAAGGCCCTCAATTTTATCCCGAGGAGCAGTTTACTGATAGAGGACCTCAGTTTCTTTTAGCTGAGTTTGTGCGGGAAGGGCTGTTTCGTAAAACGGAAGAAGAAGTACCTTTTAGTATCGGGGTCAGTGTGACCGAACTTGTGGAAACCGAAACTAAAATTGTGGCCGGAGTGACCATCTTTGTGGAAAAAGAAGGACAGAAGGGTATTGTGATTGGTGAAGACGGTGAGCTTTTGAACTGGGTTCGCAAACATACCAGTATGAGGGCAAGACGCTTTTTCAACAAAAAGGTAGAGCTGAGTCTCTGGGTTAAGGTCAAGCCAGGCTGGAGACAGAATGATGGGGTTTTGAAGCAGGTGGGTCTTAAGTGAAATTGCCGGGTTTTCTTGAGAATGTTTATATCAGCGGTTTTCCCCGCGAAGGGCTTTCGGCAGCTTTTTTTGATGACTCATCGGAAGTGGAATATAAAAAAATCCGCTCCAACTCCAATATATTTAATAACAATCTCATCCGTGTGAGGTTATTGTTTAAGGAAGTGCCTGCCTCAGTGAACATTACTGGCCGGTTTGCCAATAAAAATCTGAAGGTCAAACGGGAGTCATCCGAGGAAAATCAGGTTATATTCACCAGTAAGTTATACCGTGGCCTGAATCGTTTCACCGTTGATTTGGAAGGCAAATCCTGGGATTTGATGATCTGGCATAAAAGCCTGATTCGCGACTGGGTGGAGGGACTGGCTCGGGCCGTAATCCTGATTGTCGGACTCAATACCTTTTTTCTTCAAGGATCTTACATTCCTTCTGCATCCATGATGAATACCCTGATAGAGGGCGATTATATCTGGGTAAACAAAGCCGCTTATTATTTTGATGAACCTTCCCGTGGAGATGTTGTTGTATTTAACTTTCCCCTTGACCCAAGCCGTGATTTTATTAAAAGGTTGATTGGACTTCCTGGGGATCGCATCTCTATTCAGGGAAAAGTCCTTTATCTGAACGGTTCTCCCATCAAGGAGGACTACACCATATTAAGCAGTGGTCGTGATTTTCGGGAACTGTCCCGTGATGATCTTTTTGCTTTCCGTCGTGAAATCAGTCTTAGCAAGGATATGTATATTCTGGAGTGGGATAGTGGTTTAAGTATAACCAGCCAATCCTATTTTTCGGCCCAGCCAGGAGTCAAGGCAGGGGGAGATATTGATCTCAGAACTGCCCAGCCAGCCCTTGGTTATTATCGCCATCCAAAAAAGGTTCTGGCGGCTGAAGGAGACACTGTACTTATTAATACAGATGGCTCAATTCTGGTTGGTGGGAAATCCTATCCTGCCGGGGGCTGGAAGGCATTAAGAATTTCCTTCAGACCAGGAGTGGATCACAGTGGGCCTGGAGATAATGTAAAAGAATTTGAAGTTCCCCAAGGCCATTATTTTGTGCTCGGTGATAACCGCGACAACTCCCTGGATTCCCGTTTCTGGGGCCTAGTTCCTAAAGGCAGCCTCAAAGGCCAGGCCCTGTTTTTGTACTGGCCCTTAAACCGTGCCCGCCTCATCCATTCCGAGGTTCTTGATTTAGCCACAAGTCAGGATTGAACCAGTAACCCAAACAGGGTTATGCTACACTGTGAATATGAAAAAAGTTCCTATTGGTCACAGTGATTTTAAACGCATTCGTTCTACCCCTGACCTCCTTTCATAAACCCAAACGCGAAAAAGATCTGATGGAAACGGCAAAAAATGCCATGGCTCAGATTGAAGCCAGAAAGTATGCAGAAGAATTACAACGCGATGGCAGTCACAAGGTTTTAAAAATCGGTATTGGGTTTTCTGGTAAGCAGCTTGAGATCAGGTATGCACATGCCATATGATTTTGAGATTCGGCTGACTTCACTGGGTGTAAAAACGGGGAGGTTCATTACAGATTGTTAGATCGAGAGTCTTTGCCAAAAAATTTCTGGATTAGAATATAGAAAAGAGGAATAAAAAAGATTGCTAGGAATGTGGCTGAAACCATACCCCCAATTACGCTGATACCAATGGCATTCTGGCTTCCAGATCCTGCACCATTAGCAATAGCTAGAGGTGTGACTCCTAGAATAAATGCCATGGATGTCATAATGATTGGTCGTAGTCTTTGTTCTGCAGCTCGCAGGGTAGCCTCTAAAAGTCCCATGCCTTCTTCATATTGGGCTTTGGCAAACTCCACAATCAGGATTGCGTTTTTTGCGGATAAACCAACTGTGGTCAGCAGGCCGACTTGAAAATATACATCGTTGGACATTCCACTATAATAGGTGGCAATGACGGCTCCAAGGATTCCTAGCGGAACCACCATCATGACAGAAAAGGGTACCAGCCAGCTTTCGTAAAGGGCTGCGAGGCAAAGAAATACAATCAGAAGCGATAAGGCATATAAAAGTGTGGTCTGATCCCCGGCCAATCTTTCTTCATAGGAAAGCCCTGTCCATTCATAACCAATGCCTTCGGGTAACTTTTGAATCATTTCCTCAATAATCTGCATAGCTTCCCCTGAGCTTACTTTTGGGGCAGGGGCTCCCTGTATGTTTAAGGATGCTGTCCCGTTATACCGTTCAAGCCTTGGAGAACCATAGGTCCACTTACCTTTGGAAAAGGCACTGAATGGGATCATGTCCCCCATGGAGTTTCTAACAAACCACTCTTGTAGGTTTTCTGGTTTCATGCGATAAGGTGCATCCCCTTGCATATATACTTTTTTAATCCGGTTTTCATGTAAAAAATCATTTACATAGGCAGAGCCCCAGACAATTTGCAGGGTTTGATTGATATCGGCCAGAGATAGACCGAGGGCACTGGCTTTTTCCCGATCAATTTCAATCTGGTACTGAGGCACATCAGGTAACCCATTTGGACGAACCCCGACAAGTTTGGGATTCTGGGCGGCCATACCCAATAGTTGTTTTTGAGCATTGACGAGGGCATTGTGTCCAAGCCCGGCCCGATCCAAAAGATGAAAGTTAAATCCAGAGGCATTACCAAGTTCCCTTACGGCTGGGGGATAAAAGGCAAAAACCATGGCATCCTTGATTTTAGATAGGTGTTTCATAGCTCTTTGGGACAAGGAAAAAACATCCTGGCCTTCTTTTTCCCTTTCTGACCAATCTTTTAGGTTAACAAATGCCATACCGGCATTTTGGCCATTTCCAGCAAAGCTAAAACCTGTTGCGGTAAAAAGGGAGTTGACTACATCTTTTTCCTGGTTCAGAAAATAGTCTTCGACTTTTTTTACACTTTCCAGGGTTCTTTGGCTGGTTGCACCGGCTGGGGCCGAGATCATGGAGTAGAGGGTTCCCTGATCCTCATCGGGAAGAAATGAGGTCGGGATTTTTTGAAAGTAAAAAATTAAAACCCCGATCAATAAGACATAGATCAGCATAAAGCGAAAGGCCCGCATGGATATGTAGTGTGATGCCTTGCGATAGGATGAACGGCTGCGATGAAACATTCGGTTAAACCATCCAAAAAAACCGCTGGTTTTTTCCTGATGCTTTGAGTCGTGTTTTTTGAGAAGGCTGGCGCACAAGGCCGGGGTTAAAACCAGGGCTACCAGTACGGAAAGTCCCATGGCAGAAACAATGGTTAAAGAAAACTGCCGATAAATTGCCCCGGTCGAGCCACTAAAAAATGCCATGGGTATAAATACAGCAGAGAGCACCAGAGCGATTCCTATCAGAGCTCCGGTAATCTGTTCCATGGATTTTTTGGTTGCTTCTCTTGGGGACAGGTCTTCTTCCTCCATGGTTCTTTCCACATTTTCCACGACTACAATGGCATCATCGACTAAAATTCCGATGGCTAAAACCATAGCAAACATGGTCAGGGTATTGATGGAAAAGCCAAAGGCTGAGAGGACGGCAAATGTTCCTAAAAGTACAACGGGGACAGCGATGGTAGGAATCAGGGTTGCCCGAAAATTCTGCAAAAACAGATACATAACCAAAAATACCAGAATGATTGCCTCAATCAGAGTTTTTACCACGGCCTCAATCGAAACTCTTACAAAAGGTGTGGCATCATAAGGGTAGGCCACCTCTACCCCGGAAGGCATAATTTCAGCCAGTTCGGCAATTTTTTCCTTAATCAGCCTTGCGGTTTCCAAAGCATTTGCCCCGGTCGCCAAAGAAACAGCAATACCGGCCGCAGTCTTACCCTTAAAGCGGGCGATCATGTCATAATTTTGTGGCCCAAGTTCCACACGGGCTACATCTTTTAAGCGGATCTGGGCCCCATCCCGATCCACTCTTATTATTGCTTCCTGAAATTCAGAAACGGTCTGGAAACGGGATCCAGCCTTAATCGTGGCATTGAGTTGTTGCCCTTCTACTGCGGGGAGTCCCCCGAACTGCCCGGCTGAAATATCTGTGTTTTGAGTTCTGATGGCTCCTAGAACCTCAGAGGCAGACAAGCCAAAACCCAGCATTTTCTCTGGGTTAAGCCAGAT
>JACFNL010000004.1:15785-40008 GCA_019454875.1 Candidatus Cloacimonadota bacterium
AAGGGGGTTATGCTGCCAACTCCAGGCAGACGGCTTAGGGGATCGAGCATTTTTGAGGATACAAAATCTCCGAGTTCATGCTGGTTTAATCTGTCATCGGAAGAATAAAAGGCAATTACTTTTAAAAATCCAGACATTCCTTTATTGACTTGTACCCCCTGTTGCTGCACTTCCTGGGGTAAAAGGGACATGATGGATTGTAGTTTATTTTGAACCTGCACCTGGGCTATGTCGGGATTGGCTCCTGGTTCAAAGGTCAGAGTGATTCCAACCCCTCCGGTAGCATCACTGTTAGAGGAAAAATAGCGAAGGTAGTCAATTCCTTTTAGAGCCTGTTCAATGACCTGGGTAACACTGTTTTCTACAGTCTGGGCATCGGCTCCGGGGTATCTGGCACTGATAGCAACGGTGGGGGGGGCTATCTGGGGATACTGTTCCACAGGAAGAGTAAACAGAGCCATTACTCCTGCGAGCATGATTACAATCGAAATTACCCATGCAAAAACGGGTCGGTCAATAAAGTATTTTGCCATAAAATTACCTGATTTTGGAGTTTTTCAGATCTGGATTATGTCCTGTCGGATTCAACAGGAATGACTGTAGTACCGGATGCAATTTTCATGACTCCCTCCAGCACGATCCGATCTCCTGGTTTTAGGCCCTGGGTTACGCGCCATTGGTTGTTCACAATTTCTCCGACTTGGATTTTCTTTTGAAACACTTTGTTTTTTTGATCTAAAGCCCAGACAATCACCTCTCCATTTGGTTGGCGGATTACAGCCTGTTGTGGAACAAGAATTGCATTTTCTTCTGCATACTGGGCTAGGCGAACATGCACAAAAAGGCCGGGGAGGAATAGACCTTTGGGGTTAGGGAAAAGGGTGCGAATCTGAATCATTCCCGTATTTTGGTGTACCTTGGCATCGGCAAACTGGATAACTCCGTTTTCCCCATAGACATTTCCATCAATAATGAGTTTGGCCTTGGAAATTTCCCGTTCTGTGGCAGATAAGGTTTCATTTTGTTTTTGCAGCTTCATGAATTCCCCGACAGGCTGCATGACATCAACATAAATTTGATCAAACTGCTGAACTATAGCCATAGGGCTGGCCTGGTTTGCTGTAACTAAGGCTCCTTCTGTCACCAAAGACTGGCCGATTCTGCCTGAAATCGGGGAAAATACCTTTGTGTAATCAAGGTTAATTTTTGCACTCAGCAAGGAAGCTTTAGCTAAAGCAATATCAGCTTCTCCCTGGGCAAAATCAGCGAAAGTATCGTCGCGTTCCTGGCGGCTGATGGCACTGACTTTCACAACTTCTTCGTAGCGTTCAGCCTTGGCCCTAAGAGATTTGATATTTGCTTCTGCTTTCAAAAGGGCTGCCTGGGCCTGTTGATAAGCTGCCTCGTAGGGCGCTGGGTCGATTTGATAAAGCATCTGTCCTTTTTTCACATTGCTTCCTTCCTCAAACAGCCTTTCCACAATAATGCCACTGACCTGAGGTCGAATTTCAGCAGTGCGATAAGCAGCAATTCTGCCGGGTAAATCTTTGGAAATTACCAGAGGTTGAGATGCAACGGTGATAACGGCCACTTCCACTCTATCTTTGTGCCTGAATATGGGTTTTAGCAATCAGAAAAAGAAAGAGATATGTATAATGTATCATTTTCATTATGGTCATCCTTTTGATATCTCAGGCTCCAGGGTAATATCTTGGCTTGGACTTTAGAAACAGGTGCTATACTTACATTCATGTATGTATGTTGTCAAACATAGGACTATTTATGAACAGGGGGACAGGATGGGTCAGAGCAAAAAAGAAGAAAGTGAAACCAGGTGCCGTCTGCTCGCTGCATCTGTGGATCTTTTTTATGATAAGGGAGTTAACGCAACAACCTTAGAGGATATTGCGAGTGCTGCCGGGGTCAGCAGAGGGGCAATTTACTGGCACTTTGGGAATAAACTAGGTCTTTTTTCAGCTCTTTACAGTGAGATGCACAGAAATTTTATGGAGCCTATTCTGGAAAAAGGTCCTGAGGTAGAAGGAGACCCACTAGATAAGCTTGCGGAACTTTGTGTCAAATCGCTTTCTGATGTACAGACAAATGTAAAAATTAGAAAAATGATCAGTATTTTTTACCAGAAATGTGACTATTCAGGAGATATGGCCCCATTCCTACAAGATCAGAACCAAAAAACAAAAGAAATGGTTTTAACAACAGCTACTTTTTTTGAGCGGGCGGTAAAGCAGAAGGTTTTACCTGAACATACAGATTGTACTCTTTTGGCCTATTCTCTTTTTTGCTATATGTATGGACTGACAATAGAGAATATCCGTCATCCTGAGTGTAAAGAGTTTCCAAGAAAAGCCCAAGCTGTGATTGGTATTTTTTTTCGAGGGCTTAGGGCTGTGCAGGAATAGCCTTACTGGACTTGCGATTTTACCCTAAACAGAAATCATATTTCGATATCTCTCTTGAATTTCAAACACCAATTTTTAAAATTTCTCTGGCCTGTTTTACGGTGGCAACTTCTCTGTCACAGGCCCGGGAGATGTTGGCGATCCGTGAAACTAACTGGGCATTGCCCGTGGCTAATTCGCCCTTGCGGTAATAGACATTATCCTCAAGACCAACCCGTACATGACCACCTAGGGCAATGGCGTGAATGGCTAAGGGCAATTGAAATCGGCCTACACCAGCAACACTCCAGGACTGGCCTGGGGGTAGTTTGTGGATTAAAAACAGAAGGTTTTCCAGATCTCCGGCTAATCCGCCCGGAACTCCGAGAACAAAATCAACATGAAAGTGTTTGGGCAACCAGCCCTTTTTGGCATAACGATGAAGTGTGTCCATCATTCCGGCATCAAAGATTTCAAGTTCTGCCATACAGCCGTATTCCTGTAGGCCAGCTGAGATACCCCGAATAATTTCTTCGGTATTTTCAAAAACATCAGACCCAAAGTTTAAGGTTCCCATACTTAAGGTACCCATCTCTGGCTTTAACTTTAAGGGAGCAAGTCTTTCTGACAGGGGAGTACCAACGGCCCCACCGGTTGAATACTGAAGAATACAATCCACTCTTTCATGAATCAGGCGGGATGTTTTTTCAAACAGATCGACCCTTTGAGATGGTTTTCCCTCTTCATCCCTCACATGCAGATGAATAATACTGGCACCAGCTTTAACAGAAGCCTCAGCTTCAATCGCTAGTTCTTCAGGTGTCAGAGGAAGATTAGGATAGGTTTCACGAGTGAGTTCTGCTCCAACAATTGGGCAGGAAATGATGAGGGGCTGGTTCATAGTTTAATCTCTGGCAATTCTTTGTTTATCTTTGGTAACTACACAGGTACCGCTGGCTTTGCAGACCAGAATTTCTTCATCTAAAACCTCGGCGGCTGTTTCTCCCATATCAGGGCAGGGGCTGATGACCTTCCAGCATTCAAATTCCATGCTTCTGGAAGTGTTGCCAACTTTTACGATCCTGCCTACAACCTCAAGGTAATCCCCACCATATACCGGGGCTAAAAACTCAACGGATGAATAGGCCCGAAACAGTCCCTCATCCCCATCATAACGAATCAGAAGTTCTGTTGCCACATCTCCAAACAGACCTAAAATCCGCGCACCATCCACAAGATTACCTGCATAATGCACATCATGGGCACTCATTCTTAAGCGCAATTTTGCTTCCATGAACAACTCTCCTATGCCAAAAAGGATTGACTCAGATTGATTCTACCTGCTTATTCCCTGCTTTTCCATAAGTCTGCTCAGAATATATTCGGCCACATTCGAAGGTTTGGTCCCAGGACCAAAACCAGCGTCGTATCCCATTTCAATGGCCATTTCATTGGTAATTCGTGGACCACCGATTAACAGAATAAAATTCTTACGAAGATTTTCGGCCTCAACCAGTTCCATAAACTCCGTAAAATTACGGATATGGGAATCTTTCTGGGTCACAGTCTGGGAAACCAGCACAGCATCGGCCTTAACCTCAATGGCTTTGGCTAAAAGGGTTTCGCAGGGAATTTGTGCTCCCATGTTATAGGCATTCAGTTCAGGATAGCGTTCCAGTCCGTAGTTTCCGTCCCAGCCCTTCATATTCATGATGGCATCAATTCCTACGGTGTGAGCATCGGTTCCGATGGTGGCACCAACCACAGTCAGCTTCCGTCCAAATTTTTCAGCAATCTGTTTGTTGATTTCATAAAAATCCATACCCTTGGATTCTACTTCCTGAGCCTGAATCAAATTGTAGTCCAATACGGGAATTGCCCTGGCGTACACTACAAAATAGGTAAAACCATCAGCAATTTTTTTGTAATGGGTTACAGAGATTTCCTCAAAATTCAATTTGGCAACATAGGCTTCGGCTGCTTTTCTGGCACGGGCGGAAGCCTCGATAGGCAGGGTAAAAGATAACTGAACCAGACCATCGTTTAAGGTGTCACCATAGGGTTTAATCAGATTGTCACTCATTCCATCATTCCTTCAGCCTTGATTTGTGCCAGAATTGGGTTGGAGTAATCCTGGGATTTTGTAAAAACCCCTAAGAGACCCTTGCCCCCATTCTGGGAGCGGTAGGTATCGGCAAACTGACCTTCGGAAATGGCCTGCATCAGTCCAACCTCATGAACCTTGATGAGACAGGCTTCGGCCTGATCAAGAACTTCCTGGGCTCTTTTGGCAATAAAACCATCGGGACGGATCTGAAATTCACTACCAAAATCAGCGGCAGCATTAAACACATAATTGGTATTGGCCAAAGACTTGTATCTGTCCTGCATCAGTGGGGTGTGGATTGCCTCAGTGGCCATTCCAGCCAGATGAATACCCTGTCTGGTGGCAATGGTCACAAGGTTAAATAGTGTATCCATGACATGGGAATAAAAAATGTCCGTACTTTTATGTTTGGTGGCAGGCATGTACTTTAAGGGGGCATCGGGGAACAACTGCCTGGCCAATTGGGCATGGGATATTTCATATAATAGCTGATTTTTAATTTTCGGGTTAATTTCAAAGGCATGGCCTAGCCCCAGAAGATTATCTGATAGAAGGGCATTGTGTCCCATAGCCTCGTTGATTAGTTGTGAAGCTGTGACCGTATAAGCTTTATCAATGGCATCGGATGTGGTCAGATAATTATCCTCTCCTGTATTGATTACAATTTTGGCCCTACCACAGATCATGCGCGAGAAATACTGATCCACAAAGGTTCTTTTCATGTTGATATCACGAAAAAGAATCCCGTACATGGAATCGTTTAAGAGCATATCAAGATCCTCAATGGCAGCACAGGCCGCAATTTCAGCCATACAAAGACCTGAGGAATAATTGGTAAGGCGAATGTAGCGGTTTAAATCCTGACTTACTTCATCGAGTGCCTGACGCATGATTCTAAAGTTTTCCTGGGTGGCATAGGTACCGCCAAAACCTTCAGTTGTTGCTCCGTAGGGAATATAATCCAGAAGGGACTGGGCTGTAGAACGAATCACAGCAATGACATCAGCCCCACTGAAGGCAGCAGAGCGAGCCTGGGTTCTGTCCTCAAAAATATTGCCTGAGGCAACAATCAAATACCTCCACGGGTATTCAGGATTGCCAAATTTCTGGGCTTTTTCGCGTTTCACCAAACGGGTTCTGTCCAAAATGCCAATGGCTTTTTTACACAGTTCCTGTTCTTTTTTCTGAACCAGTTCAGGATGAATAGAACCAAGTTCCGAAAATCGGACTTTTCCCTCATGCAGTGCTTTGGCAGTTTCTGAGGCACCAAGTCCAGTCTTAATCATGGCTTTTGCAAAGGGTCTGCTGATTCCAGATTCTATGAGACGGGATTCCCTTAACAGTTCCACAAGTCGATTCGGCAGGGGGATTCCATCTTCAGTTACCCCATCCACCCCGTATAACCTAAGGACAGTCCTTTCGGAACTGTCGGATGAGTGAAGATCAATAAAATCCTGTACCTGAGCCGCAATTTCACGGGCCAGGGTTTTTACTCTTTGTATCTGTTGTGCTTCTAGTGGCAGAGTCAGCATCTTTGATCGGTCCTTTCCAATGCTGCCAAATATAGCTGGTTTAAGACAAAAGATCATCTATCGTTTAGGAGGTTTAATCAGGTTTTTACCAGGCAACTTAAGAATTGTTCCAGGTTGGGGTGGGCCTTTGGGGGGAGTTTTGGCGGGAGTTGAGGGATTGGAGTTGGTTTTATCCATAAATGCACCACATTCGACCCCATTGGTCTGTTTAACAGTAGTCGAGGGTAGCATCTTGCCTTTGAAACCAAAATAGCCGCAGGCATAGGGGAACTGGGACTGCCAGGTGATGCGAAAATATCGGCACTGGTAACAATTTGGACGGGTGCTCATACAAAAGAATAAGTTACACCTCTTTGAGGGATGGACGCAATCCCCTTAAAAAGGCTACGGTTTGTTATGATTCACTCCGAAGTATGGTATAAAACCTGGAGGAATTTTGCATAGGTCATTGCTTGCCCTGATTGGCTTGGCTCTAGCCTTTTTTACTGGCTGTGGTGGTGGCGGTGGATTTCAGGAGTCAGCTTCTGGCATTGGAAACAATGGATCTACCCCGGCTCAGGCTGTTGTCTATTTTCAGGGTCAGGTTCTGTTTGGAGCAAACCCATCTCTTTCTATTGGCAGTATAGGTGGGGTGAGAACTAGTGTCCAGAAGGTCAGCGGGGCCTCAGTAGATGTATTTTTGGCTGAGGACTTTTTGTACGCAAATTCCATGCTTCTTCCTCAGGAACAGATTGTTACTTCTTCAGATGGACAGTTTGCCATCCTTCAATCCCAGCTTAAAAGCGAGGCACTCACTAAAACACTGGTGATACGGGCCCGATTTGGAAACACGGCTTTATCGACAGTTGTAAATGCAGTGGGGTCATCATCACGGGTTGCTGAATCTTTGGCTATCAGTTCCGTATCCGATGCCATTGTACGGTATTTTCAGGAAGAGATTGGCCAGAAAATTGCAAAATCGTCAACTCTTGCCGAGATTCAGACCGCTCCATGGAAACAGGATTTGATAGATTTGGCCTTTCAGCTTGGGGAGAGCAGAAATACATTGATTCGGGAATTGAGCCCGATATTACCCTTTACTGCATCCGATCATGATGAGACTCAGAGTCTGTCATCAAGAACCTCGGGCAAGAAGTTTCTGGTGGCACTGGAGACAAAACTAGGTTCTAGTTCCGAGGTGCAGGAATTTTTGCGCCTGGCTGAGCAGACAAGACAGGTTGTGGTTGAGAACAATCAGGGAACAGTGAATGAGGTTTCTACCGGTGTTCGGGTGATGCAGCTCTTTTCCGCTTTTTTAAGACAGGGTTTTTTTGTATCCGATCTGTCTGGAAGAGTCTACAGTACCCATCGCTGGGAGAATCTGGAACTGTCAAAAGCCCCGGAACTGATTTTGACGGCTACAGTCGAGCAAGTGCTTGAGAGTTTTGCGACTACGGTTACCAATGCAGATTATTCAGCCGTTCCTCCACCCTTAAAGACTCTGTCCTTTCGTCCGGTTAATCTGAGTGTGCTTAAAAGCCAGGGACAGGCATTTGATGAGGTAGTCTCGTTAATTGCTAGAGACAGCCTACGATATCCATGGGTTACTGTAAAACTGATTGAACATCTGGCTGGTCTGGTACCTAAGGGCATGCTTACCCTGGAGCAGGCTGTGGCTTTGATTGCAAAGAATACTGTTCAGAAACGGCAACCGGAGGAGAGAGTCAAAACCACTCTGGCTTCAGGAGGTCTGGTAATACCCCAGGAATTAGTGGCAGTGGCTCAGGAGTATGGGGGCTTAAGGCCGGTTGCAAGCAGTCTTTTGAATACCATAACATCTGTACCCTTGCTTGGAAGCAGAGAAGCTGCCATGCAATCGATCATTGATTCAAAACCATTGTATCTGGCTGCCTATTCCTCTGTGCTTCGCTTAAAACACCATCAGATTCAGGCTTCCAATGCCAGTATTTTAGATCCTTCCGTGGTATATCCTGATCCCTTATCAGAAATCAGCACCCGTTTTTTGATTCAGGCTAAAATTAATAATAGCCGAACCTTTGGTTCAGCCTATGCCCAAAGACAGATGGAGCTCACAGAAGCAGCTTTTCTAAGCTTAAAATCGCACAGAGACTCCCTATTGAGTACTACAGTAAACCTTCCGGCCAGTCTTTTACTGAACCTCTCACAAATCAGTGCCCTGATGGCTATGGTTCCGGGAATTGTTACTCCCTTGAGCACAGGTCTTGGATATTTTCGGGACTTACCAGCCATTGGTGGGCAGAGTCCCCGTGTATCCAACCTGTCGCACATGCAGATTGGCCCGGTGGCCTCGGAATCCATGTGGAAAGATATTCTCAATGCGTCTGGAAGAAGTTCGGCATTTGCAACTATGACGGCCGTACTAATAAATCTTGAAAATTCATTACAGCCTCTGTCCATAACAACCTTGAACTGGATGCGCACCATTCCTTCCGGTGCGAACAATCGCAAAGCCCGAGGTTTTGTATTTCTAGGGGAACCAGGCTCAATCGAACCGGCAGCACGGTTTTTGATCAGTGCCAGAACCTCACCCACAGCGACTCCCGTGATTACCCAGACCCTAAATGATGGAAGTTATGTGCTTGAGGGATTAAAAGGGGATTCAGAGCTTAAGGTAGATGTGGAAGTTAAGAATGTGCTTTCAGGAAGTGTCATTGGTACTACAGTCAGGACTTTGACATTAACTACCTTCATCTCAGGTTATGAAGACGAGATTGTACTGGAGAATTTTTATCTCCTGCCTGCAATCAGGCAGGTGGCCTCAGGACCTGTAACAAACACTTCCTTGATCCGCCCAGCCAATGCCTTGCCTACCATCACAATTCAAAGCCTGCCTTCGGTTACTAGTGCCACGGTAGCCGTTTCGTTTGAGGTATGTGATGAAGAATCCAATCCGGTAGACTTACGATTTTCCTTCACATCTGGTGAAACATTTCTGACAACCACCAGTGCGCCCAAAATTTCAACCAGCTCTGATTCTTCTGCCACTTTTCCCCTGGATGGAATTCTTACCAATCTTCCTAGCCGCCCAGCAAATCGCTGTGTTACCGAACCTTTGGTTCTTTACTGGCATTCAAGAATTGATCTTGGTCTGGGTGGCCTGTTAGGAGAAAAATCCCAGCAGAATGTGCGTATTACGGCAGCAGTCAGGGAGTCTTTAAGAACTACACAGTTTGATACAGCGGTTTTAAGCAATCTTTTTAATCTGGATAATGAACCACCTACGGTTACATTTTCTTCACCATTGCCCACCGATCCTGAAACAACAAAGACCAGTATTGATGTGATTGGCAAGGCCTCGGATCTGTCCACCGTTGTTTCGGTGATTGTATCCAATGCATCCCTTAGAGAGGGTTCAGCCACCACCTATGCTGCCCTCAATCTTGGGTCTGGATTCGGGGACTGGCAGGCCAAGGATGTTTTGGTGGAGTCCGGTATTGAAAATAGCCTGCATGTCTATGCTGAAGATATCTTTGGCAATCGCAACAAAAGTCCGTATATTCTGAAATTCAGAGCCCTCGATGCCCAGCCTCCCATTCTGAAGGTCACTTCCATTACGGTATTTTCCAGTCGCAATGTGCCTGCATTTCGTAGTCTTGATTCCCAGTTTCCCCTAACCTATGTCACGGTGGCCTTGCCCCCGGATTCCATTCGGTATGAATTTTCACCCACCCAGGCTCAAAGTATAGCCATTGATCTACTGACTACCGGCTCCATCGAGATTTCCGGTACTCTAACCGACATTTCCGGTGTTTCTTTAATGAGGTTTAACAATCAGAATTTTGATGTCTTTACCATTAATGGAGTGGATCATACCTTCAGACGCAGTATTGATCTGAATCAGGAAGCTGTACCTTTTTCGGCTTCGTCAACCAGCCTAAGAATTGTCATTTCTGCTTTGGATAAAAAGAACAATGACAGCCGGGCCACCTCGTACAATGATGTTTTTAAAAGCCTTTACAATTACAGAATCTTTGTGGACAGACTGGATGTTTCCCCACCTTTGGTTGCCCTGCTTGAACCTACTTCAAGTGCTGGTTCCACCCTGTTGCAGACCAGTAATGTCGCGCTGAGGCTTACGGCTCTGGATGAGTCGGGTATTTCCACATTTATTTTATGTTCTTCCCTCTTGTGCCAGTCAGCTACAACCTCAACCGATGGTTCCTACAGGGTGACTCTACCTATTTCAGAAAGAACAAGCAATCGTATTACAGGACAGGTTTCTGATTTTTTTGGATTCACCCAGTTTTATACGGATACATCTCCATTAGTTACATTTAATTTAAATGATATTACACCTCCGTCCTTGATTCTGACCGGGATTTTAAACGCGGTTTCAGCTCCTGGATTTTTGCCTAAAACGATTGATCAAAATTATCCCGATGCCCCAAGAAGCGCGATTGATGTTATCAGGGCCACAAGCTGCTCATTACCAGTAAACGGTGTGGTTACCAGCTGTAGCGTTACTTTGTCTGGCATATTGTCCGATGTCTCGGGATTTGATCTTGGTGTGGTTCAGAACAACTTTGTTGGTTTTAGAATGCGCATGAATTCCAGCAGTGGCAATCAATTCAACCCTGCGGTTGCCAGTAGAGCACAGCTTTATGGTGTTACGGATCCGGCAGTAAATTTCCCTAATCTTGGGAATGTGTCTGTTTTGCAGACATTTTCCCTGCCTGAGGCTGTGGATTCTCTAGGCGTACAGACAAGAGTCCCATTTTTAGCTGAACTCAGATTAAGTGATGACGGATACTGGCCTTTAGTAATTGATTTGCAGGACAATTCAAAAACCCTGTTTTCTCCGCATACCAAACGCTCGATTCGCAAGCGGGAAGTATTGTATTTACAGAAAGACACAGCAGGCCCAGTGCTTTCTGATTTATCCATACAGCCGGGTATGACTTTGACTTCTGGAAAATTTATCTTGAGTGGTAAGGCCGTGGATCAGCTGTCTGAGGTCACATCAGTTCTAGCTGCCCAGGTTCCTGCCTCGTTTGGCAGTGGCCCCTTTAATCTTTCGGTCTGGAGAAACTTTGTGACTTTGCCGGAGCAGTCTTCCCGTTCCTTCACCGCCACCGTAACCCTGCCTTCTGGTTCACAGATTCTGTCTTTGACTGCTGCTGATGGATTTGGGAATCTGACCACACAAAATATTTCCCTGTCTATCCTGCCTTTGTACCAGCAGACCATCAAGGCAGAAGCCCAGTTCACAGAACCATTTTTTGTCGGTTTTACGGGTAACTCCTATTCAAATTTTATTGTGGCTGACAGGGCTCGCTCCAGAATTGAAATCCTGGATTCCAAGGGAGAGGTCTCCCGAACTCTTTTGGGAGACACGGCTACTGGGAGTGGATTTTCCACATTAACCACCTGGATTACTGTGGATTCCTTTTGGGGAAAACAGGGGACATTAAGCCTTGAATCATTTTCTTTACATGGCCAGTTTGCGCGTACAGCCATTGAGATCACCAACACTCTGGCCCGCTTTCGTCCTGATGGTTCTCAGGAAGGTGGTACGGCTTCCCTGCCTTATCGCACAGGAGTCACAGCTAGCCTGACCTTGACCTACCCTGTAGGAACCCTGGTACGATTTGCTCCCATCCAGAGATTGGATGTATTTTCTGCCAACAATCATGTGAACTTTGTTTATACACCCTCAATTAACCCTGCCGAACCAAGGCTTTACCGTTATGTATCCTCAGCCCGTGATTTGTCCCCAACTTCCTATCCATCAGAAGGTGGCCGAACAGCATCCACAGCATCGGTAGGTACTGGCCCCACCTCCACAATATCCAGCATGGTTATTACTCAGGCACACACAGGAGGACTAGGACCAGCAGATGATCCTGTTATCTCTTTGGAAACGGTACATCTTGTGGAACCTCAATCATCTTTGATTCACAGGTACCAGTACAACAATCGGGTTAATAATTTTGGATTTTCAACCCTGCCTCCCCTTAATCTAGGATCTGGCATTGTCCCTGGTGTGATTGAAATGGAAGTCAACGGAAGTGTGATGTATATCTCCGATACAACCTCTCACAAAATCCTTAAATTTTCCATGGCATCGGGCACCCCGGTAACTGTCACATCTTTTGGTGGATTTGGCCACAAACCAGGACAGTTTTTGTCCATTGATGCGATTCGAGGTTTTCGACCGCCTGGGGCCGCATCATTTTTGAAGCTCTATGTTGTTGATTCCAGGGCCCAGCGAATTTCTGTATTCACCACGGATGGGGTTTTGGAAGGCTATTTAGGGAAAAATCCTTATGCTGCCGGTGGATTTGTAGAACCACGGCTTTTAGGCACAGCTTATGATTCGGCAATGGTTCTGGATGCCAGACTGGATGGTATAGATTCCATCAGTGCTGCTGGTGAGATTCAGGGGCGACAAATCATTTCAGACTTGTCGGGTTCCGGTTTATCCAGTCTGAGTTCCGTACTTTTTATTCAAAGAGAAAAGACCGTGAGCGAAAACACCCAGAACTATTTAAATCCCCAGTATTTCACCCAGTCCCTGGAGCAATTCAGCATCAGCACCAATTCCCTGTTTTTGATGACCTCCACTGCTCTAATCCGCCAGACCATCACTCAAAGTACATCATTTACGGCAGTACTAACCAACGATCAGAGGCTTGTTGCACTAAGCACTCAGGCCCAGAATCCTGTTTATACCCAGTTTACCCAGGCAGTCAGCAGCTTTTTTAATCTCAAGGGTTTCAGTTATGCCAAGGACACAGAAGATCGCTACTTTTTTGTCGAAGATTTGCCCGGAAGCGATCGCGTGCAGATGTTAAGCCCCCAGACCGGGGTCAACACCCAGTCCAACTTAGCCCAGCAGTCCGGCTCCATTGGAATCTGTACCCTAAGCACTGGCCTTGCCATAGTCGGCACAAGCCCTGCCCACATGGTTCAATTTATGCCCTTTTCCACCGGTACCAAACTCATGACCAACAATGCTTCGTTTTTATCCATGCCACTTCTAAACTACAGTCTGGTATCCTACCCAATCACTACCCCAACTGCCCTGGCCTGTCAGGACAATATGCTAGCCATAGCCGACACTTCCGGTCAGGTCGGCATCTTCACCCTCGAACCAGGTCTGGGATTCACCCTCACTCAGGAAATCAGCAAGGCCGGCAGCGAAACCCTCAGCGGCCCCTTATCCATAACCTTTGCCGACAAATCCCTCTTTGTCTCCGAAATCAACCGCTCCCGGGTCCATCGTTTTACTGTGAGGCAGTAGGTGGTACCTTAGACTTCGTTTTTTCAATAATGGTTAAGAAACATAACCAGAAGAATGGTATCACTGGAGTTCTAAAATGCCTGGAGGCAATAAGCGGTAACAAAGGAGGTACATCATCCCAGCGGGTCTCAAAATCCTCAGATTGTTTCGAAAAATCAATTAATTTAAGTAAACGGTGGCGTAACTCGTCAATAGATTTCGGAAAATGAATAGGGGCCTCGGTATTTCCAAACTCATTGGCTGCATATTTTTTGTATAAAGACTCTTTGATACCTTTTGCAGGAAACCACATTTGGATTGTGCAATGTGATAAGCTTGTTTCTACAAAGTCCACAAGTTGTGGATAAAGCTCATTATCATCAAGAATTACGCACCAATAACCAATTAGAGCCAACAATGAGGAGGTAGACGACATATCTTCTTTGGTATGTATACCCTGCTTTTCAAATTCTATCAACACTTCAATTGAGTTACTCGAAACTGGAAATCCTTTCCCCATGATATTGTATGAATGGAAAAAACGCTGCATAATATCGAGAAACCATTCTTTGATAAATACAAAGTCCCCCTGGGTGGCTAGAAAATAAGCAGCAAGAGCAATGTCTATGGTCATCTCATCAAAACAAGGAGAGCCTGAGATTCCATTATTGTTGATTACATTTTTAAGTGTCGTTGCAATACGCTCAGTGTCCTGTTGTGTCGTGTTTTCTGAAGTCAGCATCCCCCGGAATAATTCTAGCAGTCCCAATGTGCTTAAAACTCCAATTTGCTCAAATACGATTTTTGATGCCAGGATAGAGTTGTTGCATTGACTAGTAATTCCATGTTCAATTTTTGTGTGTGGGTAGATTTTGTTAAAGTAATGAATCCCAGAGATTCGATACATTTCATACAAATCCCAAAAAATGCCTACTATTGTGCGATTGCCTTCCAGTTTGTTTTTTTGAATGAAATCCCAAACCCTTAGTAATGTAAATTCTGAGGCGATAAGCGGATGCTTTAGGTTTTTGGCTTCCTCAGAATACTTTTGAATCATACCTAGGCAGACCGGAATGGTGGATAAAGTTTTAACTGCTTCTTTTACAATTTTATTTTCGGCCAGAGAATTCCAGACATCATTAAAAAGAATATCATTAAGCATTTCTTTGTAATGAGAGAAGTCATAACCGTAGTCGGACAAAACGACTAGGGTTCGTCTCATCTTGGTTTTGACCTTTTCATCAAAGATATTTTCATCAAGCAAGTATTTTTCAATCAGGGAAGAGAGTCTGCTTCCGTTCCATAATTCAAATTGAATAGTGGGATTATTTGAGCAATATCCATTCCAATTCTCAGTTACTTCAGCCTTTAGTTCTCCACCGCAGCACCAGATAATTTTGGATGGCAGCTCTTTCAAACTTGGGTGAAGCTTGGTTGGAATGTAGACATCAATAATCTCATCAAGACTGCTACGAACTCCCTGGTTGCCTTCATTCCACCCGGTTCTGTTTATATGACCCTGTTTGATGGTTATCAGAAAGTTTTTCTTAGTATGGTCCTCAGGGTCAGTGCCAACAGCGTGCAAATCTACACCATGTTGCCTAACTCCCTTTTGAGGAGATGTCTCTACATCCAGGCTCATGGAAGTGACCAAATTTGAAACCAGTGATTCAAGTTCCTTTTCCTCCTTCAATACAGCCAAATATTCTTGCAAGAGAAGTCTCATCACTCACCTCTCTTTACTATTCTAAAATTAAATCGTTCCAATGAAGCACCTACTTCATCAATGAGGTCATTTTTAGGAAACACTAACTCATGTGAAAACTGCTGCATTGGTGAAGGGTCTCGGTATTCTCCATTCAAAAAAGAAAAAAAAGCTGAGCCTTCTATGATATTTACTCTTGAAAACAATCCCAAAAGCACAGATTTTTCCCGAGCTTTGGCAAATGCTATATTCAGGCTATCTCTAAGGGCTTTATCCAATTTAGTTTGATGATCAGGATCAGGAATCAATTCATTGCAATGATCAAGGGCAGATATTTCTTTCCTTCTTTGTTGAAGTTCAAGAATTGTTTCATTAAGAACTGCATTTTTTATTGTTCCCACTGTGGCTTTTAGAAGTTCCTGATTCAATTTTTCTGTGGTTTGCACCAGATGGTTAGTGCCAATATGCTCGGTCAATACTGATTTTACGAGGCAGGCTGTGTCATGAGAGAGTGGACTAAGATCGAGAACTGAGAGAATCAAGTTAATTGAAATTTCAAAGTTATGAACAAATCCCAGTATTTTTCTGACAATGTAAACAAAATCATCATATTGGAATGAATTTAGAATCTCCAAATCTAGGCTGGCATTTGTAACATTGTGTGTTCCTATGAAAAAAAACATTTTTTCGAGGACGAGATGAAAGCGAAGGTCTTCTGAATTGAGCCATTCAGTAATAATCCTGTTCAATAGGGTGTGGTTTTCAAGTAGTCCAGAAATTGAGCAGGGAAACATATCTGTGAAGTCGTATTGTTTGATCTCTTCGTGAGACCGTGCTGTCACCCATTCGGTCAGTATATCCAACACAATCTCAGTATGGCCTTTGTTCGCAAGAGAATGGATAATGGCATCAAGAGAATTGGTGATGGCCCTATATTTTAAGTCATAAGCACAAAGATTTTTAACGATCTGGATGTCATCAGAATCAAGCATTTCCTGTCTAAGGTGTATTTGCTTCAGGATTTCAAATCGTACATGAGTAGATGGGCTCTTGGATAACTCTATTCGCTTCCTGCCCAATTCGGGGCATTCCTGATACAAACGAGACAATGAAAAAGCAGCACTTGCCGCAATTGTTTCATGGGTGCTGTCGACCCCCTCAATCAGTACCGCAAAAGATTCTCCTCGAAAATGATCTGGCAAGCTTCCCAAAAGCCCAAGACAGCGTAAACCGACGGCCTTTATATCGTGATCCTCGGATGAGTAAGCCGATTGGATTTTGCTGAAGCCGCAGGACCGGTCCGCATCAGAAAGTCCCAGATAAATCGGAAGTAGATAGCGGTACAGGCCTTTGCAGTCATTTGTGACAATGACTTCTTCGAGATTAAATGCCCACTCCTTGTTGCAGGCTACTCGTTTTCTGATTGGTTCTGCTAGTTGCCCGTTCATGAGGTCATTTTTTGTTTTTTCATCATAAATTGTTAGAAATCCTAACAATGATGACGGAGCAATATCATTGAGCTTTGCAAAAATCAGAGTTACCAAATGGGCAACACGAAAAATATCTTGTCCAGAGGTAACGGCCTCAGATGCAATGTGAAGCAGATCGAGGCCCTGGCAGTTTAAAAAATCAGATGTGCTGTCAATGAAAACTTGATCCTGAAACGGAAGCATGTGCTCTATGGCTAGTAACTCTGTGATAAAGCTCACTGATCCATTTTGGATCGCAGATTGAAGCCGCGCTTGAATCTGTTCACAAGAAATTGAGCCACTGTCACGAAAAATTTTTGCTGGCACTCGTTACACCTTATTTTTACTTAAGTATTAAATATGTGGGTTCTACTTCGATTGAAATCGAAGCCGAAGCCATTCTATCCATTGGTGATTGTAATATGATTCTAGCACCTTACAATCCTAGTTGCAGAATATCAGTTTCCTCACCGTAATTTGCCTTACCCCTGTAGCTGACATTGTAAAGCGAATGCGGTGAGGCCACAAGGCCACCAATAGACAAAGTTATCTGTTTCAAGACAGGAAAAAACTTGACAGAAAATATTTGCAGAATTGTGGATAGGTCGCATATGCCACAAAAATGAAGCAGATAGTCGGTTAAAGGGCTATATGGTGCTTAATATTCGGTGCTGTTATAGATTTTTTACTCTTTAGCCTCGGTTATTGCCAAAAATTGCCTCCCAGTAGGTCAAAAAACCAGGGGTTATAATAACTGTATGCAAACACATCTAATCATTCATCAAAAGCTGGTTCAAGCGGTCAAAAACCTAAGAAATAATGAGGCCGAAATTCTTGATTTGATTGCCCAGGCCGATCAGACCAAAGATTTTTTAATGCTCATGCAGTATCCGTCCCTGTTTAGTTATTGTGTCAAAGGAATTGGGCTAACTGATGCCGAAGCCTATAATTTTCTGGCTCTGTATAAAAAGTCCAAAGAGATTCCAGCACTGACTGAGGCGATACAGTCAGGGGCTGTATCGGTCAGTAAATTAAGGCATGTCTGCCCAGTGATTAATCAGGAGAATCAAAAGCTTTGGATTGAGAAGGCCAAATCAGAAACCAACAAAAAGCTGATTGATGAGGTAGCCAAGGTTTCGCCGTATACCAGAAAAAAGGAAGTAGTCAAACCAGCCGGGGAGGGTATGAAACGCTTGTCTTTAGATGTTTCGCCTGAGTTGATGCAAACCCTTCTAAGACTTCAGGAAGTGTTAAAACTGGATAACTTAACTCAGGTAATTGAAGTAGCTGCCAATGAAACCCTGGAAAGAAAAGACCCTGTCAAGAAAGCAGAAAGGGCCGAGACCAGGGCTAAAAAGAAAGAAGCTTTGGAACAAGGCAAAGCAGCAGGAAAAACGAGTGTTAAAGAGGATGATGAAGTTGTTCCCAAAAGTTCCGATAAAAATGACCATGATTCTGAGCCTGTTTCAAGACAGGAGCGCAAAAATCTGTCCATGCATCTTGTTCACGCCATCAATCGAAGGGATAGGGGGCAATGCTGTTATTATGGAATGAGTCAAAAGCGTTGTGATTCCAGACACCGGGTAGAAATTCATCACATTACCCCAGTAAGTCGAGGTGGAAAGGACACAATTGAGAATCTGGTTACACTCTGCCACGATCATCACAAGCTGATTCATGAGACATTTTTTTCACAGGGCAGGAACTGGACTCAGATTTGAGGAAGGTCTGGTGAGAATCAGTTGACGTAGCAATCGCTATTGTTACCCGTAGTGTACCCATTTTCCTGAACCTCGATCCATGATTCTGAACTTCGATCCAGTGTTCTGTAAGGAATGGGCTATTCTGTAGAATTGCCAGGTTTCGTGCTAGACTAATTAATATGGATTCTTATCTTCCGTTATCCAATGATTTGGTATTTAAGTATGTTTTTGGTACTCAGGAACAGATACGGGTATTACAGGCATTTTTGAATGCAATCCTGGAGCCAGTTCTGGACAAAAAGCTTGTGGAACTGACACTGGAGAATCCATTTAATTTACAGGAAGCTCTGGATGAAAAGCTGAGTATTTTAGATATTCGTGCCCGCGATGAATCCGGCAGGATCCTTAATCTTGAGATCCAGGTAGCCAAGGATGTAAGTTATGCCAAACGGGCCTTGTATTATGCCTGTCGTATGCATTCCCAGCAGCTAAAGTCCGGGGAAAGCTACGAGAAATTGAGTCCGGTGATCAGCATTTCTTTGATGAACTGGGTTTGGGAGCATTCAGCCAAACTGCATTCCATATTTCGCTTAAAAGAACTTGAGAGCTTAAAGGATTTCCCGAATTATCTTGAGTTTCACATGATTCAGTT
Organism: Candidatus Cloacimonadota bacterium; assembly: GCA_019454875.1. Taxonomy (GTDB): domain Bacteria; phylum Muiribacteriota; class UBA6191; order UBA6191; family UBA6191; genus UBA6191. Next base: position 34,596 of record JACFNL010000004.1, read on the forward strand.
GCCCTTTTTATCTGAAAGGGATCCAATTTCTCAAAGGACTCTACTGGAGAAATGGTTATTACTGATAGCCAAGGGAGAGGATTATATGTCTCATCCAAACACTGATCTTGAAGAACTGTTAAAGATTGAAGGCATTGCTGAGGCTGTCGCTGCCTATGAAAAATGTAACTCCAACAAGGAGATGCGTTATCTGATTGAAGCTCGTGAAAAAGCCCTGCGCGATCAGATTTCCCGGGAGACTCAAGCCAAAAACGAAGGTCTTAAGCAAGGTCTTGAGAAGGGCCTCCAAAAGGGCCTTGAGCAAGGTCTTGAGCAAGGTCTCCAGCAAGGCTTATACAAAGGTCTGGAAGGCACACTAAAAACCATCCTGCAGTTTTATCTGGATGGAGATGTAAGTCGGGAAAAAACAGAACAAAGAATAAAATCTCATTTTGGCCAGGGATATGATGAACTGGTTCAGTCTTATCTGGATAAAATATAGTTTTGCATCGAAGTTGGCAGAAATTTGGCGCAAACAGATTATTGAGAGTTGGATTTGATTTCCTGCAGGCGTTTGACAATATCCTGCAGGCGTTTTTGGTAGGTCAGACTGTCCTGGAATTGGAATTTCTGGCGGCGGACTTCCTGAAGGGAGATTTTTCCGAGTTCAACAAAGGTGTTGCGAACCTTAATCTGTAATTTGCGTACTTCCAGAAACTCAGCTTTGGTTCTGGGTTCGTGACTTGTGTAATAGTCTTTTAAGCTCGTTTGAGCTGCCCGTACAGCTTCAAAGGCTTTTTGGACTAAAAAACTGGATATGGGAGCATTTTGCAGGCATTGAAAGACATGGGCCCCGATTTCTCGTAGCAGTTCCTGGGCTTTTTGTTCCAGCTCTTCAGGTTTTTCGGGTTTTTCAGATTTGACTGCTGGTTTAGCGGAGGCAACCTGGGCTGTTGACGAAATCGGGACTGGAGTCTGAGGTGTTAAATCAAGTGTTGGTGTTTCAGATTTTGGCTGAGGATTAGGAAATTTGTTTAACCAGGGCCAGGTGCAGGGATGTCCTTCATGATGCAGGTACTGTGAAAACAACTCATCTTCGGGAACTGGGGGTAGTTTGGGCAAATGGTTTAAGTCTAATTCCTCAGTAAAGGGAATTTTTTTAAGGCGGACTCGCTGATAGTAGGCACTTAAGGCTATCAGGGCCTGTTGCCTTTGTTCTTCCTCGTCTTCCTGGGCTTGAATTTTTTTGTTTACAGAGGTTATGTCAAGTTTTCTTGCAGGAGGGCTGGTCGGCTCTATAAGGGCTGGTTCCAAAAGTGGTTGATCCAAAAGTAATGGCTTTGAAAAAGAGGGAAAATCTGTATCAGCCACGGTTTGGGGCTTGTCTCTTAACTCTATGACAGAATCAGAATGGGGTGGGAAATCGATGGAAAAATCATCTTCAGAGGGTTCTTTGCCTGATTCAAAATCATCAAATGCAGGAGAAGTGCTATCGGTGTTCCAGTCTTCTGAGGGTTCGGACAAAACAAGGGGTTCTGGTTCCGAAGCATGGGTGGGCAAAGGATTGTCTAAGGCAAACAGATCAGGAATGCCTGAATCTTCAATTGGCTCATGGAGGGGGAGTTCTTTAAAATCCTCAATTGTCTGGGTTTGAGAATCCGTGGGCAGTGGCTCGAGAGCCAAGGCCTGAGGCAGGATAACTTCGGCATCATTTTCTGGAAAATCAGATTCCGGGAAACTTGCCTCTACAATGTCTGCTTCTTCCACGACTGCGTCCTGATTGTCTGGCTCCTCACTGTCGAGGTAGTTTTCATGCAGGGCAATGGAATCAGCCATCGGATCGACGGGTAAAAAGGCCTCGCTTTCATCCATAAACTCGTCATAATCGGATTCTGAACTTTGTTTTTTGGGCTGGATGGAAATCGGGGCAGGTAAATCAAAAAGATCGTCTAATGAGTCGCTCTGGGTTTCCTGGTTCTGATAATTTTCCATCTCGGAAAGCAGGGCAGTGGCGACCTCACAGATTTCAATGTCGATGTCATTGGCCAGGCGTTTTAGCTGCATTGCCACATCATCGCTTTTGTAGTCTTTCAGGGCTTTTAGGGCTCTGAGACGAATGTCGCGATAGGGGTCGTGAAGACAGCGAAGCAACAGATCCTTGATAAATGGATGGGGGGGGATCTGGCTGATGGCAAAAACAGCAGACTCCCGCATGGAAATACGGGTAGTATTTAACATGGGTTCGAGGTATGGCAGTATCATTTGAACATCAATGGAGCCGAGGGCAATTATGGCATTGGCCCGGATACGATTGTTATCTACCTCTAAAAACTTTTTCAAATCACGGATCTGATCCTTGATGGGAGCAGCTTTGGCGTAGGCTTCAATGGCAGAGGCAATAATTCTTTCGTTGTCACCATTTAAATGAGGTTGTATCCAGCTATGATCCCGATCTGAGGATTGTACGGCCCGCAGGCGCGAAAGAATCTGGTTCTCATCCTCTAAACCAGGTTCCTGTTTTGCTTCTTCCTTGCTGGTTGGGGCAGGTGCTTTACTAGATTTAACTCCGACTTGCTGATTTACCCAGTTTAGAGCCTTGCGCCCAAGAAAGGAGATGTCGGGATGCCCGGAATCTGCATGCTCCCTTACTATCTGTTGCAGTTCCTCAAGATGCTGTGACTCCAAAGGACCAGCAAGGCGGGGAACATGCATCAGGGCCAGGATGATAACTTTTTCATTGTCACCCTTTAAGTCCCGGATAATTTTTATGATTGGAGCAGCCATAGTTTTAATGCAGAAGGCCCATCGGATCTTCGGGATTTAAATCAGTTACTTTGGGGGAAACGGAAAGTGCTAGCAGAGATTCGGCCTTTTCACATATTTCGATGTTTAAATCATCTGTCATTTCCTGGATGCGGATTCTGGTGGACTGATGTGCATACATTCCCATGACTTCCAATGACTTCATTCTAATCTCATCGACGGGATCACGGGAGCACAAAAGTAATATTCTTACGGTGGAACCATTTACGGGAAGGTAAGTCAGAGCATCCAGAACCATTTGCCTCTGATAAATGTCTTTATTGCTCAACTGGGCTTCCAAGGCATTGTATAGTTCCTTGGCCCCAAAACGCCTCAGGTAGAACATACAGAGACGACGAAACCAGGAACGGGGATGACCAAGATAGGGTAAGGCCATATCCAGTTCTTCTTTTTTGCAGGTAGAACAGAAAAGACCAACAGCGGCTAGTTGCACCCGAGGATTCTCATGGCTGAAAAAGGCTTTGGACATGGAGGAGTCTACGGGTTTGGCATAGGCATTCATTAAAAAAAGATTCTGAGCCAGTTCTTCAGGATTAGATACGGACTGCTGGATCATTCTAAGCAGGTTGGCCCGATCTGCACCTTCAAGGCTAGGTGGGAATAGCTCACAGATATGATCCATTGCCCAGGCAACCGGTTCAATGATATCGGTGTCGGAATGGGTGATTAGGCGAGATAAACACCAAAGTATTTTAGGTGAGTTCTGAGGATCTGAGATGATGGAAACCCTGAGGTGAAGGATTTTAAAGACAGCCAGGGTGGCCGTTTCGTAATCAGGGCTTTTTAAATCCTCGGCACAGCTTTCCAATGAGATCATAAAAGCGGGTCCTCCTGGGTGATGGCCTGGATCTGCTCTTCCAGAGTCTGCCTTTGTCCATACAATTCCTCTACTCTTTTAATCTTGTCCATCAATCCGGCAAAAATAACTCCATCCTTAAGTGCTAGTCTGACGGCCTCATAACCTATGTCTATCTGGCTGTCTTCAAATTTGCCCTGTAACTCAAATCCTAAAAGCTCATTCTGTACACCCATTCCCAACGAAAGGGCTAGTTTCTGTTTAATTCCAGTAGATCTTTGTTCTTCAAACTCCCTCAGAGATACTTCTAGCTTGTCGGCCGTATGAACCAGACCTAAAATTGCTTCTGCTCCGCCTGATTTATATAGTCCGCTTTTTACAGCCTTACGGATATTCTGGCCTAAGGCAAGCATTTCTGAATCAATTTTTTGATCAAGATTCTGGGTCTGGGCTCTAAGGGTTGGCAGATCGGTTAGGGCAGGTGTGCTGGTTGTGTTTTCAGCTGGAGTCAAAGTTTTTGCACCTAGTTTGGATATGTCTACTAGATCGAAATCCTGACTTTGGCCACTTTCTTTATCTCTTAATGCTTTCAGAGCCTTTTCGGATACCTCAATGTCCTCATCCTGGGACAGGCGTTTTAAGATGATATCCACTTCTTTGGACTGGTGTTTTAAGACGATATCAATAACCTTGAGCCGGTTGTCTGCAAATGGATCGTTAGCAGCAATGGACAAAAGACGAAGAACCCCATCTCCCTGCATGTTATCAAGAACAAAAAGGGCGGAAGCACGGCGGGCAACCTCAGGGCTTGACACCATCTGCTCCAGATGTCCCAGAATTTCTTTGGATTTAAATCGACCTACAGCTTTTAGGGCATTGGCTTTGACCCGGTTGTTTACATCACTAAGCAGGGGGGGCAGGAGGGTGATAATTTCCTCGCGGCTGCCTAGTTTGTCAATGGCTTCCACGGTATTGGCCCGCAATCGATCTTCTTCCGCATACAAAAATACTTCCAGAAACCGTACTACCTTGTGATTTTCAAGCCCAGACAGGCCTAAGGACATGGAGGCCAGTACCCTTGGGTTTCTTTCTCTTTGGTAGTGCCAGATAAGGATGCGCAAGGCTTCGGTCCGATTTTTTGATAAAAGGGCGGTGATTGCTCCCATGCGTTTTTCAAAATCTTCAGAAACCAGTTCCTCGGGCTTAAAAGCCTCTTCCATCTCACGGCGGCTTTTTAACCAGGGTATCTGCTGGTACAGATGCTCACGGGCTTTTCGGGCCAGAAATGCCAAATCATTGTCTGGATGATTGCAGTGCTCAAGCAGGTTTCCATATAGTTTTAGAACTGCTTCCCGACTCAATTTGCTTTCCTTGATGGGCGAGCGGGTCAGGGTACCTAAGGCCAGGCTTAAAATATCGGGGTCACTGGACTCGAGATCCTCGGTCAGGCGGACAAAGTCAAAGGCCATGCTCGATACGCCAGATGTCCCATGCGCAAGGCTGTACGGTCACGGCGATAGCTGTACCAGCCTTGATGACAGGTGCATTCCGGATGTTCCAGGATGTTATGTATTCCATAAAGTTTTAATGCGTTTCTAACAATTTGCGACATATCCAGCCAGGTTTTCCCGCTTCGCTGAAGTATACCACCTTCCATCGGACCAGTGTAGGCACTAAAGAGATCCAGAATATCCTGACGGATTTCCAGGCAGCAGGAACGGATGTGTGGCCCCATCATGACAGTAACATCCGAAGAACAGTGATAGGCCAGTCCCTTTTGTAGTATGCCTTTGGCCAGACCCTGATAACCAACAT
>JACFNL010000004.1:40018-42177 GCA_019454875.1 Candidatus Cloacimonadota bacterium
GATGCGGGTTTTGTCGCGAATCCAGACTGGCATACAGTCGGCTGTGCGGATAGTCAGAGAAACCAATGGCTCAGTGGTGGTCAAACCATCACCTTCTCCAAGATTGACAAAGGGGGCAATGGGTTTTCCTACCTCATGAATCAGGTTGGAATGAGTCTGATGTAATGATACAAAGGAAACTTTGGGAAATTCTTCTCTTAAAAACTGCCAGGATTCTCGACTGGTATAATCAAGGTTTTCACCAGAGTTTCCATGGATTGAGAAGGTTCCCAGAATATCGCCATCCATTTGCACCCCATAAAAGCCGCTGGGGTGAGATGGGTTTTGATTTTTAGTCCAGTTCGGGAAGAGGTTTTTCGTAGGCACGGATCAACTCCTGAATCTGACTTGCATACTCATTGGAATAACTTAGACCACCACCTGATTCAGCAGCCCGTCTCAGGCTGTCTGAAGCCTCCTTAAACCTTCTTAATCTTGCCATGCAGTATCCATGAAGGATCAGGGCTTCCTGATACTCCGGGTATTCTTCAATCAGGGAATCCAGAATTGGCAGGGCACTGACGGGCTGATTCAGTTCCAGATATAAATAGGCCAGATTTTTTCTGGCTCTGGGATGTTTTTCATCCAGAAGCAGTATCTTTTGAAACAGATAACGGGAGAGAATTTTTGAACCGCGCCTGTAAAAGTCCTCAGCTATATTAAACAGGGCATCTATTCTTTGAACAAGGGACATTTCCGGCAGTTCGTAGGCAGAGTCCAGAAGAGTCCTGGCAGAGCGAGCCGTGGGATTGGATCGGTTTAAACTGATGGCAGTTTCGAGCTCGGCAATGGCTTCCCGTTTTAAGCCTTCCTTTAAAAACAGTTCTCCTAGATTATGATACTGTTCCTGGCCGAGGGTTTCTGATTCAGCCCGCTTTTCCTCATAAACCTTTTGCAGGATTGGTTGATGAAAGGGGTTGGATACTATTGTGCCTGCTGTTGTGCTTGTTTTGGTTATTGGGTTGGACTGGGTTTTGGGAAGTCGAGGTTTTCGGATCGCGGGCAATGTTTTGGGATTGTTTTCTGGGGGAGCGAGGGTTTCTGCTCGCCCGTAACGGGCTAGAAGATTTCTGAATCTGTCCGTATTGTCCGAGATGGGCTCAAGGGTAGATTCCACTCCTTCAGGTTTTTGGTAGGAAGGTAGAAGGGAGCGCAGTTTGTCTGTGATAAAATCTCTAAGTGGCCCGGTTTCAGGCGAGTGCTGCAAGGCCTTATTGTACATGGACACAGCCTGTTTTGGTCTTTGCCTTTCTTCAAGAAACAGGGCAACACTTAAAAGGCAGGGGATATTGTTTGGCTCAAGTTTTAGGGCAATACGGAATCTGGCCATTGCCTCTTCAGGTTTTGCGGCTTTCCATGCAGATAAACCCCAGTGATACTGCAACTCAAAGTCCATAATTTCCTTGTCACGGATCTCACGGAAATGACGATAAGATGCTTCATAATCCTTGTTCAGATAGTGGTACCAGGCCAAAGTATGCAAGGCATCCACATTACCATTAAAGTAGTTTAAGGTTCTTTGGGCAGCCTTTTTGGCCTCCTCCTCCTTTTTGGAATGCACCAAAAGAAGATAGGCATGTTTCCCCATGGCATAGGCATATAAAACATCAACTTTTAAAATTTCCTGGGCCACTTCCAGGGCTTTTTGTCTTTCACCTTCTGAAATCAAGGCATCCAAAAGTGGCTGCCAATAGGATTTTTCACGGGGCATTTTGCGAAACTGCCGCAACAACTCGCTACTTTGGGCATAAACACAGGGGCTTAAAGTAAGAAAGCACAACAAAATTCCCAAAATTCTCATTGGCTTAAAAACTCCAGTTTAAAAAGCTGTCTGGCATTATCCAATGCCTGTGAAAACACAATTTCTGGACTAAGTCCCTTTAATTCAGCCAGACGAGTACCGGCAAATTCCACAAATCTAGGATGGTTTCTTCGTCCCCGGTGAGGGATAGGGGCCAGGTAGGGGCTGTCTGTTTCCAGAAGAATGGATTGCATGGGAATTTCCCGCGCAGCATTCTGGATATCCAAAGTATTGTTAAAGGTAAGCATACCGCCAAAAGAAACCATCAGTCCCCTTTGAACCACAGCCAGACCTTCGGCCAATCCTCCGGTAAAACAAT
>JACFNL010000004.1:42187-82442 GCA_019454875.1 Candidatus Cloacimonadota bacterium
CCCACGGTAATAACCAACAGAATCAAGGACTTCAAAAAAGTCATCAAATGCGTCCCGGACATGAATTACAGAAGGGAGGTTATATTTTTTTGCCAATTGAAGCTGGGTCTTAAACAGTTCTTTTTGTCTTTCTGGCTGACTGTGTTTGTAAAAGTAATCCAGTCCCATTTCTCCAGCTGCAACACAGAGAGGGTCCTGTAACAAGGACTCGATTTCATCAAGATCCGTGTCTTTGGCCTCTTCGGTATCATGGGGATGAATTCCGGCAGTAAATCTGGACTTGTCCGGGAACTGTCTACTCAGATCACGACAAGACTGTGAGGTTATGAGATCGGCACCAATATTGATCCATCCGGCCATATTCTGATGGCATTCATTCAAAACCTCGTCCCTGTCCTTATCATAACGGCTGTTATATAAGTGGCAGTGGGTATCAAAAAGAAGTTCAGAATTCATGAAACCTTGCTTCCCTCCTGAATGGGTTTGTCTACGCTGATTAAACTGAGTTCCTTTTTATTGGAGGCTGCCAGAATCATACCTTCTGATGAAACCCCCCGTAACTCCACAGGCTGTAGATTTTTAACAAAAACCACCTGTTTTCCAAGTATATCTTCGGGCCTGTAGTGTGCAGCAATACCAGAAACCACCTGTTTTTTGCCGCCTGATGTAGACAGGGTTAATACCAGAAGTTTTTCAGCGTCAGGATGATGTTTTGCCTCAAGTACCGTGACCAGTTCCATTTTGATTTTCTGGAAATCCTCAATGGAAATACAATCCTGTTTTGGTTTTACCGGTACGGTGGTTTTGGGCTGTTCCTCTTCAATTCTTGGAAACAGAATAGGAATGTCTACTAGCTTCATAACCTCAGGTAACATACCGATCCGAGCCCTTGAAAATGCCGGTTTGTGTTCTTGGTCAAGGATGGAAAGCAGTAAAGCTGAAGTCTTGGGAATAAATGGATATAAGGCATGGCTTAAAGCCCTGATTGCATCAAACAGTTCCCATAAAAGATGAGACAGGGGTTCTTTATTATCATCTTTTGCCAAAGCCCAGGGCTTTTGTTCATCCACCACCCGATTCAGATTTTTAACCTCGGCCCAGAGTGTTTCCAATGCCCCGTTCAAAACCAGTTTGTCCATCTGATTCAGGTAAACTTTCTCAATTTGTTCCACAAATCTGTCTTTAAGATTAAGGCTTAAAACCTGTGGTTTCTGAATTTCACCGTTTAAATGTTTTTTAGCAATGCTTAAAAGTCTCTGAACCAGATTACCCAAATCATTGCCCAATTCGCTGTGATAGCGTTTGCTTAAAATATGAGCATCAAAGTTTCCATCCTGTCCAATGGAAATTTCCCTTAAGATTGCAAATCGCAGAGCATCGGAACCAAAGGTTTTGGCCAGATCCAGAGGGTCCTGTACATTTCCAAGGCTCTTGCTCATTTTCTGCCCATCCACCAGAATAAAGCCGTGGGTGAGGACTGTAGCAGGCAGGGGAAGCTCTAAGGCCATCAGAATAGCTGGCCAGATAATGGCGTGAAACTTCAAGATGTCCTTGCCAACTACCTGAACGGCTGCTGGCCAAAAGGTTTTGTAAAGGGTTTCATCCTGCAAATACCCGGCTGAGGTCAGATAGTTCATCAAAGCCTCAATCCAGACATAGATCACATGATTGGCATCGTTTGGCATGGGGATTCCCCATTTGCCCCCGATTCGGGAAATGGAAATGTCCTCAAGGCCCTGCTCAAGAATGGCAATCATTTCATTTCTTCTAAACCCGGGCAGAACAAAATCCGGGTGAGTGGCATAATGATTTAGTAGTGCCTGATTAAAGGCAGACAAACGGAAAAAATAGTTCTCTTCCTCAATATATTGCAGGGGACGGGCTGCATCCGGTTTGATTCTTTCAGGATCTACTTTGGATTCAGGATAAAAAGTCTCGTCCCATTTGCAGTACCAGCCTTTATAGAGGCCCTTGTAGACAATTCCTTTGTCCATCAGTTTCTGAACACAGGCCGTTACCATTACTTTATGCCGTTCTTCGGTGGTGCGGATAAAGTCATCATACTGAATATCCAGTTTTTCCCAGGCATCCATAAACCGCCGGGAGTAGATATCGGTATGTTCCAGTGGGGTTCTGTTATTCTGAAGGGCTAATTCGTAGACCTTCAGGGCATGTTCATCGGTTCCTGTGGTGAATCTTACTTCTTCACCAAGACTTCTTCTGAAACGGGCCAGGGTATCGGCTATTAAAGTTGTGAATGCAGTTCCGATATGCGGGTCACCATTCACATAATAAATTGGGGTTGTCACATAAAATCCGGCCATAATAAACCTCTAAATGCTGCGAATCAGGTTGGGCCCGGCTGCAATAGCAGTCTTGAGCGCTTCTCTTGCCTTGTCCAGAAGATTGTCAAAGGTTAACTGTTCAGGAATACGATGCACCATGCCTGTGTACATTTCACCAATCGCAGGTTTAGGCGGCAGGGTGAAGGTTTTTTCACTGTCATGACCCGTGTTTAGCCAGTGGGCCATAGAGTGTACCACTCTGGCAGTCTGCAATAGTACTACATCTCTTTGTGGTCCATATACACAGCAGTTGATGAGATTAAACTCTCTGGTAATTGTGGACATGGGGGGTAAATGCGTCTGAATGAGATCAATGAGCCTGTCCAGAGCTGGTCCCATTTTTTGGGTATCAGATACCTTGAGGAAAAACAAGATCATGGACACCGGGACTTTCTGGGTTCTGGCCATTTGAATCATAAGTCGGGACTGGGATTCAAAATGCAGATAGACATCTTCAAAGTTGGGTTTGTCAAAACTTAGAAACTGGGAGCGGGTCTGAAGATGGTCATACAGAAGTCTGGTGGCAAACAGATATTGTTCTTTTTGAATTTCCATGGTTTCCAGGGCCTGGGCCCCATCACGGATCCACAAAAAGCCTCGCATGTCTCCTGCAACGCCTAAGGGAAAAATGGCCCCATATATAGGCAGGTTGGGATTGGATTCTGACAAAAACTGTCCCAGATTCGGGTCGCTTTTTAGCTCATTGGTTAAAATCGGTTGCCCGTCACTATAACACCGTCCGGAAAAATCAGATCTCCATGAAAAAGGCATGGACCAGTTAGCCATCTGGGTCAGTTTTGCCCTGGAAATTTCTTCTGTACCTTCAAATTCGATTAGATGGATTCTGTCTTTACTGACCCCAAACAAAAAAAGTTCTGAATTTGGAGTCATCAATTTGATGGCCTGAAGGTAATCTGATGCCTTCTGTCGAAACCGTTTGTTAGGGTCTGCGAGGATTCTATGTATGGAAGGGATGGGCAAATCCCTGATTTGATTTGGTCTTTCCGCAGGCTTTAGAAGTTTGTCCAATACGGCCAGAAAGTGCAGGTAGAAGTCATGCAGGGGGTCATTTTCTTTTATTTCTTCCACATCCTTGCCATCGGCCAGTGCAAGTTTGCGCAGGTAGATAAGAACCCTCTGCTCATAACGGGTGGAAAAATAGGTCTTGATCCCGTCCAGAATAAAATAGAAGGGCAGAAAAAATACAAAAAACTTCAAAAATTCAAACTTCAAATCTTCAGCCAGAAAGGTGCTGGCAAGCAGGTAAAACCCACCAAGGATCAAAAAATTCAAAATCAGAACTGTAATCTTGTTAGCAAAACTCATGTCATTCCTGATTCAGACTCTGGATATCCGAGTAGAGTGTCACGCGATTTCGCCCCCCATCCTTGCTGGCATAAAGGGCTTTGTCCGCATTTTCATAAAGTTTGGTAATACTTCGATCCGGTCCAATCTCAGAGACTCCTAATGATACGGTGATTTTTAGCTCCTTGCCACCAAGAGATATTAACGGGGTGGATTCTATCATGCTGCGGATACGATTCGCAGGGATCTCGGCATCTGTGGCAGTCTGATTAGGACAGATAATACAGAACTCTTCCCCACCAAGGCGACAGGGAATATCGTGATCACGAATGGCCTGATGCAAAAGATTTGCTACATGAATCAATACCTCATCGCCTACCGAATGCCCGTGGGTATCGTTAAATATTTTGAAATGATCAATATCCAGAATGATAATTGAAAATGGGCGGTTGGAGCTTTGCAGAAGCTGTTCTAAATGCTGGAAGAAAAACCGCCGGATGAACAGGCCGGTCAATTCGTCAGTAATGGCAAGTTTATAGAGTCTGGCATTATCAATGGCAGTGGCACAAAGGTTGGCAATAGCCTGAAACAGTTTTAAATCCTGATCGTTAAAACTGTAGGCCATGGATTTGGAGATGTTTAAAACACCAAGGGGTCTTTCATTGCTGATAAGTGGAACGGAAAGCATGGTTCCAGGGCTGACTTGTTCCTTTTTAATCTTCTGAAACTCGGGGCTTTTTGTGGTATCCATAACCAACATAGGTTGCTGGGTCTGAAAAACATGACCGGCTACGCTCTCCCCCACGGCCAGACTGGTTTTCTGAACTACTTCGCGCTTGAGTCCCTTGGCCATGGCAATCTTTAAGGTCTGGGTTTTTGGATCATGCAGAAGAATAGAGCCCTTATCCGCAGCCATAACATCAACCACAGTATCCAGAATGGTCTTTAGAAGGGTACGAAAGTCCAGTTCCTTGGAAACGATGGTTCCCACCTGATACAGGGTCTGAAGCTCAAGGATCTTTTTCTTCAAGTGATTCTGGTAGTCCCTGAGGTTTACCCTCATCACATCAAATTTGGTGGCAAGCTCACCAATTTCGTCGTTGGTTTCCGGGGTGATACGCATTTCCAGGTTGCCCCGGGAAATTTTTTCACTGGACTCCACCAGTTTTCTTAAGGGTGTAGTGATTTTTTTGGCGATCCACCAGCCGAGGATAGCTGCTACCACAAGATAGAAGATCAGAAAGTAACGGAAATTCCGCTTATATTCCTTGATGTTTTCATAGGCACTGCCTTTGGGAAGAAACAGGACTTTCCAGGGCGGGGTATCTTTGGATCGGTAATAATCCTGCAAATCCTTCAGATACAGGTTGTGATCCAGTAGTAAATGCGGTGGAAACACCTTGCCGGCCTCCAGGGTTGAATCCTTGGAGGAAGCAATAATTCTTTGAGTCTCATCCAGGATATAGATGGAAGCGTATTCATTGGTGTTTTCAAAAAAATCCTTGATTTCGTCCAGGGATCTTTGGAAATAGTCCATATTAAGCTGAACAATCAGGGCCCCTAATACCTGTCCCTGATTGCGGATCAGAGTACGAAATTCGGCAGCTCCCCGGTGGGAGGTGCTGACAGACTGAAGCTCCTCTTCAATGTTTTCAAACAAGGAGATTCCATACTGATGTAACAGAGTCTGGGAAAACAGATGTTCAAGATTGGCTGGTGGTTGAAAATTTTCTGTATGGGCAATGAGAACCTTTCTTGCGGAATAAATGCCCGCTCCCGTAAAAAGCATGTCATTTTCCACAAGCTCAATCAGGGTTTTTGAAGCTCTTTCTTCATCCAGATCCTGAATTTCACCCAGACGGGAATATATATCCAGAACAGATTTGGTTTTGGCGATGATGGTAAAAACCTGAAACCCAATAAACCTCACAAAGGCATCATTGGTTTTTTGCACATAGGACTGGACCAGTTTTTCCTGAACCGATATCGAGTACCATCCCAGAGGCACCATGCTGAAAAAAATCAGGAACAAAAAGGCAGCAAAAAGCTTAAAAATCATCTTCTGAAATCGTACAACAATTATGGCCATGGTGGTTCCGCTTAAGAAGTCGCAGGATATCATGGTAATACGATTTGTGGTATGGGGTTATTCTAGGTTATAATCCGCGCTTCTTTGGCCTGGAGGTTTTTATGTCAGTAACAGCCATTGGTTCCATTGCTCTGGACAGTTTGATTGTGCCTAGCGGAGAGTTTCAAGAGGTTCTTGGAGGTTCTGCCTCACATTTCGCCACATCCTGTTCCCTGTTTTGCAAAGACCTGGCAATAGTTGGGGTGGTTGGTCAGGATTTTCCCCGCGAACATATTCAGTATTTTCAAGATCGCGGAGTAAACATTGATGGTTTAAAAGTTGAAGCTGGCAAAACCTTTCGCTGGAAAGGTCGTTACGAGCATGATCAGATGGATCAGGCTTTAACTCTGGATACACAGCTTAATGTCTTTGAGAACTTTCGGCCTGAATTAAGTCAGTCCAGTGCCAATCCTGAATTTTTATTTCTGGGTAACATTCATCCTGCCCTGCAAAATGATGTAGCCCAGAAGGTAACTGCCAGACTCAAGATTTTAGATACTATGAATCTTTGGATTCAGACAGCGCAGGCCCAGCTTCGGGAAGTGCTCTCCAAGATTGATGTCTTGATTTTTAATGATGGAGAGGCCCGTTTATTCACCGGATCGGATAATCTTTTAGATGCCGGACGCAAGGTTTTGGAGCTTGGCCCAAAGGCTGTGATTATGAAACGGGGCGAGCATGGGGCTCTTTTAATTTCGAAGGATGATGTGTTCAGTGTGCCGGGATTTCCTGTGGGCAAAGTGATTGATCCAACTGGTGCCGGTGATTCTTTTGCCGGTGGATTTGTAGGATCTCTTGCAGAAAGCAAGGAAATTACCAAGGAAAGCCTCAGGCGGGCCGTGGCTTACGGAAATGTAATGGGATCTTTTAATGTGCAGGGAGTCGGGGTCGAAGTCCTGTCCAAGGCTAACCGTGAAATGGTTGAAGCCAGATTTAAATCCTTTCAGGAACTGGTGAGGTTTTAATGTGCGGAATTATCGGGTATACCGGGTCAGTCTTTGCCGCGTCTAAAGTGGTTCTGGATGGTTTGGAACGCCTTGAGTACCGAGGATACGATTCAGCGGGTCTGGCTACTATTAAAGGTAGTGGACTATTAGTGAATCGTGGCAGTGGCAAACTCAGACTGATTCGATCTGTATTGGAAAAAGGTATGGGGTCGGAGTCTGTGGCCATTGGACACACCCGTTGGGCCACACACGGAAAACCCACAGAAGAAAATGCCCATCCCCATGTGGACAATGCCAGAAGAATCGTCGTTGTTCACAACGGGATTATCGAAAACTATCTGGACTTAAAGGGTGAACTTTCAGCCAAAGGCCATCGTTTTGACTCTCAAACCGATACAGAGATTATTGCCCACCTTCTGGCTGACATGGAAAATCCTGATTTTCTTGTGTCCTTCAGGCAGGCAGTTTTACGCCTTGAGGGGGCCTATGCATTGGCTGTGCTGCATGTGAATTACCCGGACCGTATCTTTTTTGCCCGCAAAAACTGCCCTTTGATTGTAGGCCACTCAGAAAATGAAGGTATGTTTTTAGGCTCGGATCCAGCGGCAATGCTTTCCTACACCAGAACGGTCACTTATTTGAATGATCTGGAGTATGGATATATCGATCCGACTTCTGTACATCTTTTTTCCTTAAATTCTGGTGAGCCTCTGCCAATTCAGAAAGAGGTTCTTGACTGGAATCCGGTAGCTGCTGAAAAAGGCGGTTACAGGCATTTTATGCTAAAGGAGATCCACGAACAGCCTGATGTTGTCAGAAACACTTTAGGGGGGCGACTTGATGAGGCTCGTGGCAAGGTACTTCTGCCGGATTTCCAGATTTCCCCCGAACAGTTTTCCAAAATCGACAGAATTGTGATTACAGCCTGTGGTACAGCTTATTATTCTGGCCTTGTTGGTAAGTATGTCCTGGAGAGATTGTGTCGTATTCCTGTAGATGCGGAACTGGCCTCTGAGTTTCGGTATCGGGATCCGGTGATTAATGAAAAAACGCTGGTGATTGCTGTTTCCCAATCCGGCGAGACAGCAGATACCCTTGCGGCCATTGAACTTGCCCGGGCCAGAGGTGCCACTACAATGGCAATCGTAAATGTCAAAGGCTCAAGTCTTACCCGTCGCGTGGATGGCACACTCTATATACATGCAGGCCCTGAAATTGGGGTGGCATCCACCAAGGCCTATCTGGCAATGGTGGTTGGGTTTGAACTTTTTGCCTTATATCTAAGCGAGATCCGAAATACTCTGAGCTCAGACAGCCGCAGGGAATTTATTCATGAACTGAAGTTGATTCCCGGTAAAATTGAGGAGCAGTTAAAACACAAAGAAGATGTTTTACAGGTGGCTCAGAAGTATCAGAACTACAGAAATTTTCTCTATCTTGGCCGTGATTACAACTATCCAACCGCTCTGGAAGGGGCATTAAAGCTTAAGGAGCTTTCCTATATTCATGCTGAAGGTTATGCTTCTGGTGAAATGAAACACGGGCCTATTGCCCTTTTGGATCGAGATTGTCCTGTAGTGGCAATTTTAAGTGAATCCAGTGTTTATGAGAAGGTTTTAAGCAACATCCAGGAGGCTCGAGCCAGGGACTGTCTGGTGATTGGGGTTTTAACCGAAGGGTCTACGCATTCTGCCTCAGTCGTTGATGATTCATTGATTACCCAAAGAACTATTGAGGTTTTAAGTCCACTCTTAAATGTGATTCCCTTGCAGCTGTTTGCCTATTTTGTGTCTGATTTAAAGGGCCTTGATGTGGATCAACCCCGAAATCTGGCCAAGTCTGTGACCGTGGAGTAACGATGTTGGTCAGCATAATTCTGGCAGCAGGCCTTGGAAAACGCATGCAATCCGATTTGCCCAAGGTTTTGCATGAGGTTCATAATAAACCACTTCTGCGCTGGGTTCTGGAGGCTGCCGAAGCCTCGGGTATCCGTGAACATGTGGTTGTGGTTGGTCATAAAAAGGAACTGGTGGAGGCTCAGTTTGCAGCTCCGAATCTACAGTTTGCTGTGCAGTCCGAGCAGTTAGGCACGGGACATGCAGTACGAATGACTCAGCCTATTCTTGGTAAAGAGCATGGAATGGCCTTAATCCTTTGTGGAGACACACCCTGTTTGAATCCACAGACCCTGACTCAGTTTTTACGGGAAGCCATGGAATACGATGTGGCTGTATTAGGTGCGGATGCAAAAGACCCTTCGGGTTATGGCCGTATTCTTAGGGATGGTTATGGTGTTCTCACAGCCATTCGTGAGCATAGGGACTGCTCGGATAAGGAACTTCTGGTACGGGAAATCAATACAGGAATTTATGCTGTAAGACTCCCGCTTCTATTTCAGCTCCTCTCCGAACTGAGTTGTTACAATTCCCAGGGAGAATATTATTTAACCGACATTATCGAAGTGGGAATCCGTAAAAAATTACAGGTCGAAGCTTTCAAAATGGGAAGGTTTGAGGAATTTCTGGGCGTGAACACCAAGGAACAGCTTTTGGAGGCTGCCCACATTTTATCTTATGGATCATAAATCCTTGATTTTTAGGGTATTTTGTTAATACGATCGCATCCGGCTCCGATGGTAACACGGGGACAGTATACCCAATTGCCTGTGCCATTGTGAGGGGATCTCATTATGCTCTGTCCGGAATGTGGATACGAAAATAAAAAAAATAGCAAATTCTGCACCCAGTGTTCAGCACCGCTGAATTCTGAGGCCAATTCCACCGACTCCTTTTTTGAGCCAGATGGACAGCCTTCTGATGACTTTTTACTGGATGCGGATAGCTCTGGTGGATTTGACTATAATCAGCTTTTGGAAGATGCGCCTGATATCCCTCAGGGGGTTATGGAAACCGATGGTTCCGAACTTCTGGATGATTTGTTTTCTGTGGAAGAAGAACCAGGAAAACAGGCAAGAACGCAACAGCTTGAAGATCTGTTTGCCGTGGATGAAAGTGTTTTAGAGTCTATGGAGTCCAAAAAGAAAATCGAAGATTCGTCAGGGGATGATTTTTTTGACTCTGAGGGTGATGATTTGTTCAGTCTGCCAGAAAGTGATGAGGACGGAGCATTTTTACTTGGTTCAGAGGCAGAAACCCCCAAGGCTGAAGAGGACTCAATGGACAGCTTTTTGGCTGATTCCGGGGATGATGAAGATGAACTTTTTTCTAATCTAAGCAATCTGGACAAACCCAAAGAATCCAAGGCAGATCAGGATGAAGACGATGATTTAGATGATTTGTTTGGTGCACCTCCTGCCAAAACGGCAGTATCTCCGACGAAAGCTGCCAAGCCTGATTTGGAAGATGACGATGATGATTTGTTTGGTCTGGATGATGATAAACCTGCGACCAAATCACCGGCTTCTGTGGATACATTTGCCGATCTGGATCTGGAAGCGGTTGATGAGGATCTTGATAACCTGTTTGGTGAGGCCAAATCCAAAAGCAAGGCACCTAAGGTAGAAGAAGAGGACGAATTTCTTGACGGAGAGCTTCTGGCTGATGCCGATCCTGAATCCGAGTCTGAAGAGGAATCATTTCAGGCCAAAGAAGACACAGATGATGACGATTTTGGCTTTAATGATGAGGATGATTCAGCTTTGGTGGCATCTAAGGATGATGAGGATGATTTTGGCTTTGACGACGAAGATGATTCGGCCCCGGCAGCATCAAAAGATGAGGACGATGACGAGGACGATTTTGGCTTTGATGATGAGGATGATTCAGCTTTGGTGGCATCCAAGGATGACGAGGATGATTTTGATTTTGATGATGAAGAAGAATCAGCCCCAATAGCCTCCAAGGGTTCTACCTCAGATAGCGATGATTTTGATGAGGATGAATTTGAAACTGAGTTAAAGAAGGCTGAAGACAGCTTTGATGATGAATCCGAGTCTGATGATGATTTTGCCGATTTTGGGGAATCGGAAGAAAAGATCACAAGCCTGATTTCCCGGTTTGGTGAAACTATTGATCCTGTGTTAAAGGATGAACCCAAGCTGATTCGCACTGATTTTGGAGGCGATTATTTAAGAACTCTGTCGGAATCTGAGGATGAGGATGAGAGGTATCGGGCCGTTCAGAAAATGGCCCAGACCTATGATGAGGCCCTGGTTCCCCGCTTTCTCGAACTTTTAGGTGATCGAAATCTGGATATTCGTGAAACCGCTGCCAAAATTCTTGGTGAAATGCAGGTACAGGAAGCGGTTGATCCCATGGTTCGAATGCTTCCGACAGCGGCCCAGAATTTCCGTTATATTCTGGTTCAAAGTCTGGGGCAGATTGGTTCAGAAAGAGCATTGGTTCCATTGCTTGATCTTTTGGAAGAAGAAGATGAAAACCTCAGATATATGTCTGTTGAGGCCCTGGGCCTGATTGGTTCCGTGCAGGCTCTGGATTCTCTTTTGCAGCTGGTTTCCAGTGCTGACAGGGATTTAAAGGTTGTTATTGCCCGTTCTCTGGGCCAGATTGCAGATGTCAGGGCCAAAGGGGTTCTGATTCGCTTTTTATCTGATGCGGATCGGGAAATTGTCAGGGAAGCGGCCTGTGCCCTGGGTAAAATTCGTGATGAATCTTCTGTGAATGCTTTGTTGACCAAACTTTCCGAAGTGGATCTGGAAACTCAGAAATATTTAGTCACTGCTCTTGGAGAAATTGGTCATGCCCAGGCGGTATTAAGTTTACTGAATCTTCTTCCAAGTGAAGATGAAGAATTTACCCGGGTTATTATTCGGGCTCTGGGTCAGATAGGCGATTCCAGAGCAATTGTTGAGGTTCGGGATCAGATTCTTAAAGGCAGTTTAAAACTTCAGGAAGAGGGAATTAAGACTCTTGGTCTAATTGGATCGGAAAACTCTCTTGATACTTTGGTTCTTCTTCTGGAAGAAGGCCATCAGAGCTTAAGGCTGGCCATTACCCGAGCGTTAGGGGCCATAGGCAGTCAAAAAGGTTTACAGGCTCTGTACAAGCTGATGATGGATGGGGATATTACTATCCGTAAAGAAGCGGTAGAGGCTATAGGACAGATTGGTTTTTCCCATTCAGTACCTCATTTGAACCGTTTGGAAATGGATCCCGATCGTACCGTAAGGCTGGCAGTTTCTGAGGCATTGGGCAACATTGGCAGTGAAGACTGTATTGTGCCACTTTTGCAGTTTGTGAAGGATCGAGACAATGCTGTATCGGATCAGGCTGTTCGTGGGCTTTTGTCCATTGGGTCTAAATCCGTGATGCCTATAGTCCATATTCTTCTGGATATGTCTTCGGCCTGTCAGAAAAAACTGGTACGCATTCTGGGGCAGATTGGTGATGTGCGGGCAGTAAATCCCTTATTGAGATTACTGGAACGCTCCGAGTCCGATCTGGTGGATATTATCTGTGATGCCCTGATTGCTATTGACACCCATCTGATGAAAGAAGAGCCGATTGGCTCCCTGTTAAAAAGTGGATATGCCTGGCTTCGGTATTCCATTGCCCATGCCTTGGGTGTTGTGAAGGATGAACGCTGTATCACCCTGGCACTCGATATTTTGGAAAATACCTTTGAAGTCAAGGACTTGCAGTATTTTCATTATTTCCCTGACAAGACCATTGCGGAAGTATCCACTCAGGTTCTTTCCGGCGTACAAAGAGCCGGGGCCGAACTTCTGGGCCGTCTTGAGTTTCCTAATCGGGTTACGGCAATCCTTGAGGCTATGCTTCGTTGCAAGCCTGAAAATCTGCGCTGGTATATATTTGCTCTTGGTGAAATCAACTCCAAACATTCAGTAAACGCCTTGATTGAGCTTTTGAAAAAGCCGGATTTAAAAATTGATACTGTGGCAATTGCTGAGGCCTTGTGCAAGTATTCTGGCAAAGACCTTCTGGATTCATTACTTCAGGCTGTTAATACTGCCAATCCTATGGTTCGCTCCCGTATCGTGGTTGTAATGGGTTATTTAAGGGATGTCAGGGCTTTGGCCAAATTAGGCAAGATGGTCACGGACATGGATGAGGATGTACGGTTTGAAACTGTGGTTGCCATGCAAAGAATTGGTTCCAATCAGGCAGTTCCACCATTATCGCAGTGTATCCGTGATGTTTCGGATCGTGTGCGCCGTAAGGCCGTAGAGGTTTTAGCAGGATTTGTATCCCAGGAATCTATCAATCTTCTTGGTTCGGCCATGGAAGATAGAAGTGAAGGTGTGAGGATGGAAGCTGCGAGGGCTTTGGCTCATATCAGCGATGTTCGAGTGGTTGATATTCTGATAGGTCACATCGGGGATGAAAGTGTTTCAGTACGGCAGGTTATTGCCGAGTCTTTGGGAGCAATTGCTTCACCAAAGGCCATAAAGCCTCTGATAGAGACCTTAAAAGATGTGGATCCAAGGGTTCGGCAGGTATGTATCCGCTCCTTAGGTCAGATTGGCAGCATTGATGCCACCCTGCCTTTGATTGGCATGATGGGTGATGAAAACAGCTGGATTCGTAATGAGGCAGTCGAAGTATTAAAAGCCTTTAAGGAAAAGGCATTTCGCAAGTTTTTGGATGCTTTACATGAAACTGATGAGAAGTTGCAATCCCATGCAATTGAGCTTTTAGGTCTGATTGAAGATCGCCGCCTGACTCAACTTCTGATTCAGTCACTTACGAGCCGCTACAAGCTTCTAAGAGCCAATGCAGCTACAGTCCTTGGAAACTATCGCGACAAATCCGCTGTGATTCCTTTAGTGCAGCTTCTGATGGATCGTGATTTTGAAGTCCGCGAAAAAGCCGCAGCAGCCCTTGGAGAAATAGGTGATTTGGGGGCGGCTATGAGTCTTCGCGAGGCCATGAAGGATCCGAATCGTGATGTGCGGGTTACTGCCAGAAAAGCATTGGACAAGATCACCAAAAAAAGTGGCCTGATGCACACAGATTTAATTGCTGTGGGATAATTTTTGATACAGAAAACAGCGGCATACTTTTAAGGAACATTTGTGGATATCGTATTTTGTCTCAATCAGGTTTTTGAGACAATCTACAAAAACTGGTTCCGTGTTTAAAGATGGCATGCGTTTGAATTCAGTGATGCCCGCTTCCTTGGCAAGATGAGCATATTCGATATCGATTTCATGCAGGGTCTCAATATGATCTCCTACAAAGCTAACCGGGATGACTAGAACCTGATGTTTCTGCTCCTTGCCTAATTGTAAAAGCATGTCATCCATGGAAGGCTCCAGCCATTTGACGGGACCAACCCGTGATTGCCAGGCCAGTTTGTGTTCCCCGTCCCACTCCAGTTTGTCCAGGATGAGACGGACGCTATGTTCTACATGTTCAAAATAAGGGTCGCCTTCTTCAATGTAGGACACAGGAACCCCGTGGGCTGAAAACAGAAGCAGGGGCTTTTTATCGAACTTTTGAAGACCCAAACGAACCTGATGCACCATGGCCCCGATATAGTCATCAAATTCGTACCAGGAGCAAAGAGGACGCAAAACCGGATAATAATTGAGTTTTTTCATAGCCTGTTTTAATGAATCCATACTGGTTTCCACAGTGGCGATAGAATAATGGGGATAAAGAGGCAGCACCATAGCTTCATGAACCCCTAAATCCTTCATTTCCCTAAGTGTATCTTCTGCAAAGGGTGGGGTATAGCGCATGGCGGTAAAAAACCGGTATCCAGGCAGCTTTTCTGACAAAAGTTCTATAAGCTTTGATGTCATGGGAACCAGTGGTGAACCACCGCCGATTTCCTGATATTTCTCAATAATGCCTGGGCTTCTTCTCCATGAGATAAACCGGGCCAGGAGTTTTTGCAGAAACCCTGGAATCCCGAACTTGATACCCACAGTGTCTGAAAAAAGTTCTTTGAGAAAGGGTTGAACCTCACTGGCATTCTGGGGTCCACCAAAGTTTAGAATTAGAATATTTTTATGCATGACTGATTTTGGCCGGAATCAAAAATAATGTCAAATACTGTGCACAATTCTGGTTTCCGTCTTAAAATGATCCAATGTTAACTGAGTTAAAAAAATTTTGCCTTGCCCAAATGCCAGATTTGGGTGGGATTTCTTTGTCCATCATGCCTTTGAGGATTAGTGCTGAACTGGGGAGGCAGAATTTTGCCTCCTGGTATGGACATCTGGAGGCCACCGAGGTTGCAAATTGCCGAATCGCCAAGCGGGTGACAGAGAAACTTGCTGGCAAACTATGTGCCAAAGTGTCACTGTGGAAACATCAGTTTATGTCTAAGGAAGATGATTTTTTGCTACTGGGTAACTCAATTCCTGCTGTCTGGATGCGCAATCAGATGGTGGTATCTAAAGAAGGGCCACCCCGTTATTCTGAGGCCCCTGAGCTTTATTGTTCTATCACTCATTCCCGCCTGTGGGCCGGATCGGTTTGTTCCGGTATTCCCGTAGGTATTGATTTGGAGGGCATTAGGCTTTTGCAGCCAGGAGCCTGTCGTTTTTTCCTGACAGACAAAGAATTTGAAACTGTAAGTCGTTTGCGGGCCGTAAATGAAGAGGCGAACCTTTTGGTTCCTATGATCTGGTTTGTCATGAAGGAGGCCTTTTTGAAATCGGAAGGCATAGGGCTTGGGGCGGTCAAGGACTGTGAGTTTGGTGAAGAGGTGGTGCGAGGTTCCTGCCGCAGTTTTTTTTCGGGAAGGTGGCATGAGGGCAGAGTCTATCGGGTTTATGATCATCTGCTGGCAATTGCCTGGGCCTGTGATAGACTATCCACATGATTACCCGTGGCACTTTTGAGGGAATTCCCTTTGTAATTTATATTCCAGATGCCTTTCTTGAGGAGCAACAGCTCCCCTTGATTAGTCTTTTTCGAGCCTGGCCGGATGAGTGGTTTAACACCCGCGA
The DNA here is from genome assembly GCA_019454875.1 of Candidatus Cloacimonadota bacterium. Classification (GTDB taxonomy): domain Bacteria; phylum Muiribacteriota; class UBA6191; order UBA6191; family UBA6191; genus UBA6191. The sequence goes on from JACFNL010000004.1 coordinate 57,815, forward strand.
GGATAATTCCCGGGGACGAAGATCCGTATTTACGGTAATCACGGATCTGATTCAAAAAGGTTTTCTTAAACCAGCAGCCTTTTTGTTTCCGGCCACTGCCTGTCTTCAGAGCGGGGAATACTATTTTGCTGACAGCGTTTACGCTCCGGCATTTCGTCGTTCCCAGAGTGCTTTTTTGACCAGACAGATTTTTGAGCAGGGATTGTTACCCTACCTTAAGTCCTTATGGCCAAAACTTGATATTCGCCGTGTAGCTCTTGATGGATTTTCTCTGGGAGGGGCAACGGCTTTGACTTATGCATTTGCCAATCCGGCCCGTTATCTTTCTGTTGGTTCCTTTGATGCAGTGCTTATGGATTATGAAAGGGATCATCGTCTTTTAAACCCCAACACCCCATCGGATGTAACCTTTCAGGATTTTCCCTATGTATATGGAGATAATCCAGAACCGGACTGGTTTCGCTCTGTAAATCCCCTGGATCTGATTGATCATGCCGATTTGCCTGTGTATCTTTATATTGTGGCATCCAATGATCAATCCATACAGGCCAATGCCCCAAGAGTAGTTGAGTTTCAAAAAAAAATGCGGCGTAGGGGGGTTACCAATTATGCGGCCTCCCCCGTGCTTCATCCAGAGTCTTCCCATGAATGGTACTGGGTGGACGAGTATCTGTATCGATCCTTACCCTTTCATACCCATGCCTTAAATGGTTGATCAGTCCTTAGTTTCCCGCTATTTTTTCTGGCTTCGTAATCAAGCCCCGGCATCTGATATTGAACCTTTTCCCGTGCTTGATAAAAACAATCAGACCAGTATACCCAATGTTTTTGTAGCTGGTGATTTAAGTGGAATTCCTCTTTTGAAGTTTGCCAGTAAACAGGGTACAAACCTTGTGGATAATCTGGTTCAGAACAAAACTCTCAAACCATCAAGACAGGGTCAGGGTACCAGGGAACAGCCTTATGAACTGCTTATTATTGGGGCAGGGGCTGCGGGCATTTCTGCGGCTCTGGCTGCTAGCCGTAATCAGATACAGGCCGTCATTGTGGAGTCTTCCAGCCCCTTTGCGACTATTGCGGATTTTCCCAAGGGAAAGCCGATTTTTTTAAATCCTGAAGATATAAAAAATGAAAGTGATTTAAACCTTGAGGGAGAAATTAAAGAAGATTTGTTACAGGGACTACTGGCCCAGGCCCAAGGCTTAAAAATTCTGTCTGACAGGGCCAGAGGGGTACATAAACAGGGTTCGGTACTTGAGGTAAAGCTTGAAAAAACTGAAATCTATTCTCGAGTTGTCATTCTGGCAATGGGAAGATCGGGGGATGTTCGACGACTAGGGGTTCCTGGTGAAAATCTTTTGCATGTCAGCTCCCGTTTGATTGATCCAATGGTTTATTGTGGGAAGCGGCTTTTGATTGTAGGAGGGGGGAACTCAGCCGTGGAAGCAGCCATAGCCTGTGCTGAATCCGGGGCAATCGTTTTTCTTTCCTGGCGCGGTTTAGAGTTCACGAAGGTTAGCGAGGCCAATCGCGTAAGCCTTGATCTGTTGGTTCAGAAAGGTTTGGTCACACTTTTACCGGCTACTAAGGTTACAAAAATTACAGACACCCTAGTTGAGTTTAAGGGCGCATCTGATTTACCCATAGATTCTGTGCTCATCCAGATTGGCAGGGCTTACCCCACCCAGTTTTTGAAAGACTCAGGGATTCGTATGAATACGGATTGGTCTCCTGTCCGTATTGTGGGTCTGATTCTGGTTCTTCTATTTTTCACCCTGTTTTATCTGTGGAAAAAAGCTGCCATTTTACCTGAGTACCAAGTATGGGATATGGGATTTTTACCGGAGTGGATGCATATATCTGCACCCTTTATTTATGGTTTTTTATATTCGCTTCTGGTAATCGTGTTTGGTTATTTTCGCGTGAAGCGCACCCCAACACCTTATATCAGGGCCCAGACTTTGTCTTTGGTGTTAATTCAGGTGTTTCCTTTGTTTATTTTGCCCACTCTTCTGTTTCCCTGGCTTGATTATCATTCCTTACTGCCTCAGTTTATTCGTGAACAAGTCCTCATGCTTGAGCATGGGGTTTTGGTCACAGGGGATAATGCCTGGAGAAGTTATGGGTTGATTCTGGCATGGCCCTTGTTTCCCTTTAACTGGATGATGGACTCCCCAAGCTGGTTCTGGTTGATTTACGGATTTTGCCAGAGTTTTATTGTTATTCCTCTATTGGTTCTGCGCTATGGCAAGGGAGCATATTGCGGCTGGATCTGTTCCTGTGGGGCTTTGGCCGAGACCGTAGGTGATTCTTTACGCACCAGAACTCCCCATGGGCCCTTCTGGAAAAATCTCGAGTTTTGTGGACAAATTGTTTTGGGTTTTATGGGCCTATTGACCCTGGCCCATGTTCCTTCCTGGTTTGGTTATGAATTACCTTACCCAATTGTGGTTATTAGATATTATCTGTTTATGGCTTATGTCTGGGGAGTGGATTTTCTTCTGTCTTCCGTTCTGGGAATTGGTCTTTATGCTTATTTTGGTGGCCGTTTCTGGTGTCGTCTTTTTTGTCCATTAGCGGCTATGATGCATATTTTTGCACGGTTTTCACGGTTTGCCATCCTTTCCAGAAAGGAGAGGTGTATTTCCTGTGGTGTCTGCTCCAAGACCTGCCATCAGGGAATTTCAGTGATGGAATACGCCCAGAAAGGCAAACCAATGGATGATGTTCAGTGTGTAGGCTGTTCGGCCTGTATTGTTGAGTGTCCCACAGATGTGTTGGAGTTTGGACGAAAATCCTGATGCATTTTGGGCTGTTATTTCTGCTTCTGTCATTTTCATGGGCTGTAAACATTGAATTTCGCTTTAACTCACCACCTTTTAGTCAGGGTCTTGATTTGCCCCTGCTTCAGGTTATCAACGAATCTCATGGTGAGAACTGCCGCATTCAGGCCAGTTTTTATGAATTGACCTACAGGCCACTGGTTTTGGCCTTGTCCAATGCCAGGCAAAAGGGTTGTGATGTGTCCGTTTTACTGGAACAGGATAATATCAAAACCATAAAGGACAGTTCTGGAAAACGGGATTATGCTCCTTTTGAAGCTCTTGAGATTCTGATGGGGGCGGGAGTGGAGGTCGTTACGGATCGTTTCCTTGGCAAGGGTTCGGGAAAGTCCCATAACAAGCTGGTTACGGTAAGCCCTGATTTTGTGTTTAGTGGTTCCGTGAATGCAACTTCGCATGGGCTGTTAAAATCTCAGAATCATGTTTTGATGATACGGGATGAATCGGTTTTTAAAATGGTGGATCAGGAGCTTAAACATTTGATTTCTGGTGGAATCAAGGGTAGGGATAAGACGCAAAAGGCACCAGAAGTTATGCCTTTGGGGACTACGGAAGTGTCATTCTGTCTGGCCCCTAATCCTGTCTGTTTTTTCAGAATCAAAAAGGCTTTGTATGAAGCAGAACAGGAAATTCTCATAGCCATGTTTTCTTTGACTCATCCTGAAATTTTAAAGATTCTTTTAATGAAACATAGAAAAGGACTGAGGGTAGAAATTCTGTTGGACGATATGGCAGCTGGAGCTAAAGTTTCTGACAATGGTTTAAAAATCCCCTTAAGGGAATGGCTGAAAAAACATCATTTTCAGTTTAGAACAGACAATCAGTCTGGTCTTATGCACCATAAACTGGCATTGATCGATAGAGAAGTTGTCATCACAGGTTCGGCCAACTGGAGTAAATCCGCATTTCAGAAAAATGATGAAAACATCTGGATTCTGAAATCGTCTGAAGTGGCCAGAGAGTTTTTGAATGCTGGTGCCAGGGAGTTGTTTGTTGCCGCGCCAAATCCCTTGCCAAAGCCTGAGGAAAAAAGACCCAATGATTTCAGAATTCTGGCCCTGAGTGTGTCCGGATCCGAAGCCAGATTGTTGTACCAAAGCGATAATCCTGATCTAAGGCCAAAAATTGTGTTACACAATCAGAGGGAAATTTTTCCTGTATCCTGTCAGGATTTTTCCGATGAATCTCTGTGCAGGTTTAATAAAGTCCCCTCGGAATATCTGATCCTTCTTGAAGATGAAGAATCAGGGTTTTTGGATTTGTATGCCAGGACTGGCGAGGATTCACCCTTGTTTCAACTGGCCAGGGAAATGATGAAACCGCTAGTCATCAAGCCTTATCCCAACCCTGATTCCTGTCAGGAGCAGATTTTACCTGGTCTGTGGCAGAAATGCAGTCAGGAAATCCTCATAAGAATTATAAACTGAGCCTACAGGTTTTGCCGTTATACTTTGTATGAAACAAAGTATACTCGGATATGTTGCCATTGGAATTGTTGCCATTCTGATTTCCCTTATGTCTACAAGCCGCATTATGCAGGAGGAAAGGGATAAGACCCGTAGAAAGGTACTTTCCATTCAAATGAAACAGGAACAGGCTAAAAGACCGGATTCTGTTCTGTCCCCTGTGGTGCTAAAGTGAAATCCGTGGCCTATTTTCGTATCAGCAACTATAGAATGAGTCGCATCCCTTTAGACTGGTTTGTGCAGTTGGCCCCATGGAGAATTCACTAAAACGCCTCGATCATAAAATGCTGCAACGAACCCTTCTGGTTGTAGTTGGGCTACTGCTTTTGACTGGATTTATCAAAAACAGGCTTTTAATTTTACAGGGGGATTCCATTTGCGATAAGCAGGCATCCAAGGCCCTCGGAGTCATTCTGATGAATCAGAAAAAGCCGGGGCATTATCCCTCTGAGTTACCCAAGGATTTTCCCAAGGATGGCTGGGGCAGGAGTTTTTATCTGGATGGTTATGCCCATCTTTTGAGATCCGCAGGAGCTGATGCCAGTTTTCATACACCAGACGATAGACTGTATCCTTTGCTATTGCTGGGATGTACTCAAAATCAGGTGGCCTGGATTTTGACTACCATACCCAAATCAGACTGGAATTTTGACAGTCTGCCCGATGGTATGAGTCTGGATTCCACAGAATTTGCCCTGCGAGAGGGTAAAAATCTTTGTTATCTTCCAAGAATCTACGGATTTGACGGTATTTCCGGTACAGAAGACGACTGGAAAATGAAAATCATCACAAATGTCCATCCTTTGGGTGCCGAGTAGAATCACTGAGTGTGGATTCACACTTGATTATCAAACGGACTCAGCCTAAAATCAGTGCATGGATATTCAACCATTTTTGGAAGTTTTAGATTTGTTTGTAACCGAGGTTCTGATTGCAGGGCGCAAAGTGGATGAGTTTGTAAAGCTTTTGCGTTCAAGACATCTGGAAGATTCAGAGATTGAAGAGACTCTTTTAATGCTTCAGAACCTTCTGACTCAGGGCAGCTGGCCAGAGACATACAGTGCCAAAGAGTCCCTAAGAAGCCTGAGCCTTGAGGAAGAAGGCCTTGTCGGAAGTGATACTGCCAGAAACCTGATTCGTCTGCAGGTCTGTGGCCTGGTGTCTCCAATCCTGGTTGATGCTTTGCTGCAGGCGTTTAGCGATGTGGCTACACAGCTTCACGAGCCGGAAGACTTTTTAAGTATGGTCATGGAGCTGCATCCTGAAATTTATGATTATCTGATACTCATGGATCCTGAAACTGTTCCATATGGAGGACTGCATTGATGGAAAGCGAAGATAAACCCCTGGTAGTTTTAATTGAGGATGATGATTCCGTGAGACTGAGCTTAAAAATGTCTCTGGTTTCGTTGGGTTATGAGGTTTTTGATTGTGCAGATGGCACCCAGGGTCTCAAAGATGTAAAACGCATCAGACCCAATGTAGTGATTGTGGATTACCAGCTCCCCGGTCTTGATGGGATTGAGATATTGCGGGCCATGCGTAAAGATTCTCTGTTAAGTAGGATTCCTGTGCTTCTTCTGACTGGATTTGAGAAAGAAGGGTTTAGGGAAGAAGCTTTGCGGGAAGGGTTTGTGGACTTTTTGAAAAAACCTTTTTCCTCGGATGATCTTAAGCGGGTTTTAGAAGTTCTGATTCGATACCAGAAAACAGCGGATGTTATGAATACTGCTTCTGCCGGCCGTAGGCGCAAGATTTTATCCAAGGGTTTGCAGGATAAATTCCATCTGACAGAGAGGGAATTTGAGGTTGTTGCCCTTTTGTACAAGGGCATGAGCACAGATGAAATCATAGATGCCATGAATATCAAACGCAACACCCATAAAAACCATATGAGCCGTATTTTGAAAAAGGTTAATGTGAAAAATCAGACAGAACTGTTGCAAACCTGTTATTCTCTGGCCTGAGGTAGGTGGGTTTATGCTGAATCGATTTAAAGTCCCCTGGGATGAGATTGAAAAAGAGCTTGAAAAGCGGGTCGAGGATGTATTCCTCAAGGTATTTGATACTATTGAAGATACAGGAAGAGATGTTCAGAAGTTAAGGGAGAAATTTCCTAACCTGAACGAGATGGCCCTTTGCCATGAGGTGATTAAGGATACATCTACACGAACTGCTGTAATTGGTGGCAGTGCGGCCCTGCCTGATCTGATACCGGGATTTGGCTGGGGGGTTATGGTAGCCTCTCTGGCCGGGGACTTTTGTCTGACCCTTCGTGAAGAAATGGGCATGTTTCTCAAGTTTTCGTTTTTGTTTGAACCGGACGGGGATCTGGAACAAAGAAAAAAAGATGTGATTCATCTTTTGTTGTTTATGGCACGGGATCCTAAAGAGCCTTCTTTTGCCCGGGAAACCATTCAGGATTTGCAGAAACGACAGGTAGATGTGCTGGCACGAAAGGTTTTGATCCGTGCTGGAGTACAGCTAGGACTGAGGTTTTTCCGTAAAAAACTTTTTGCCTTGATCCCTGGGTTAGGTATTGCCCTCAGTGGTGGTGTCAACTTTTTAGGTACTAGACAGGCGGGCAAGTTAGGAATTGAGTATTTTCACAACCGCCAGGAATTCATGAGAAAACATGGGCAGGGGGCAGTGAACCTTGATATTACTCAAAGAGCTACCGTGCAAATGATGATCAATCTCGCCAAAATGGGGGAACAGATGGCCTCCTCTCTGGAAATGCTGGAAGAGATGATGGAAATGTATGGATACTCTGAGGATGTAAAGAAGGGTTACAGAGAAGATCTTTCCAAAAAAGAGGTCACTCCTATTGCCATTAAAGATATCAAGGCCATGAGCCAGGATGATCGAAGGTATGTGTTGAAGCAGGGTTTGAAACTCTGTATCAAGCCCACAGTGCGCCAGGAGAATTATCTTGAGTTTATCAATCGGGCTTTTGGGTTATCCCAGTCTGAACTCAAACAAATCCGTGATGAAATTCGCCAGGAAAACTCTGCGGTCTGAGTTGTGATTCTGATTTTGGACACACTGGCAAAAAAACCCGTTTTTTGGCTTCAGACTAAAAATCGGGTTTTTACTTCCTCAGAGATTGACACCGGAATTGATGATATTGAAGGCTGCCTGAAAAACATCTGGGAAGGGGCAGGTTTAAAGCCGTCAGAGCTACAGATGGTGGCATTCAATCGAGGACCAGGTTCTTTTACCGGAATCAAGACCGGATCGGTGATTGCTGGATCTATGGCACTTTTTGGGGCAAAGCTGATGTCCTACACCACATTTGACTGGATGCAGGTGCTTTTAGGCCGCCCCGTAGAGAATGAATTGCTTTTACTCAATGCCTTTCAGGGAGATTATTTTCAGGCCAGACGCAAAAATGGTGTTTGGGATATGAAGCTTGGGCCATTTAGCGATTCAGAGGGTTCTGTTTGTCTCTATTTTGGGGACAAACGCTTTTTAAAACCCCAGTTTGTGGATTTATCCCCTAAGGAACCCGTGTATCTAAAGGAGCTTTTAAAAGAGAACCTTCTGACTAATGAGGTAAAACCCCTATATCTCAAGAAGTCCTATGCCGAAATCAACCGTGAGCATTGCGGGGAATGAGTATGTCCAAAAAAAATACATTAGGCTGTATGGGATGTCTGGCCACAATTGTAGCGGTAACGGTGGCTGGCCTGATGGTGGTTGCAGGAGCAGTTTTCTGGCTTTATCTTCAGTATCAGGAAGATCCGGGTTTCTGGTACAAACGCTATCCTGGCCTCACTAGAACAGTATCATCCCTTGTGTTATCACCCTTGCATTCCCCTGAGGCATTGGAGATTGACGAGGTAGCTTTTGATTCGGATACCTATGATTCCTTTGTCAAAAAACAGACGGCCCTTGTAGAGGTATTTCAGGATCAGAACACTGTGGGGAAACCCTTTGCTGGAAGTTTTACCGATCGGGAATTGATGGTTTTTGTCATGAGTGAACTGGCTAACTATGGTGTCAGGCACTACAATCTTCAATTTCATGAAGGGGGTTTAAGTCTGATGGCATCAATCCCGGCCCAGTCTTTAAGACCTTATCTTCCTACCAGTCAGCCTGAGATTTTTTATCAGATTTATGATTCATTGCAGTATATCAATCTTGATATGGAGCTAAAAATTGGCTGGGTGGAAAAGGAGTTTTCCCCGTTTTCCATCGTTAGACTAAAGCCAGGCAATATTATGATTCCTAAGGCAGTGCTTGAGCATTTGAGCACGGAACTACTGAACAGAAAACAGGAGCTTGAGTCAAGAATTCTTAGTGAACTGGATCTGCGCCGCACAAAATTGCAATCGGTTGTTTTAAAACGGGGCAGTCTTGAGTTTTCCGGGCTTTGGAATGTAGCTAAGCAGGAGTGACTTGGTTATAATGGGACACACTTGTTGTCCTCATGACTAATCAAAACAGATATTTTCGCCGTGGTGTTGTCATTTTTGTGGCCTTTTCCCTCATAGGAATCATTGGGGTATTTGCTGCTATCTATCTATACTCCTCATCTCAATCCAAAAGTATGTCCCGAAGAATCTTCTGGGGTGAGTCTGCTTTTTTTCTGGCCGAATCCATCCTTGATGAAACCTTTCATATTCTAAAAGTCCGATCAAGAGATCCAAGAGAGACAAAAATTGGAGGTGGTGCCTGGTTTGAAACTACCCTGGAATCGCAAAAAGGCAAAAAACTTCTGATGGATGTACGGGCAGAGGAATACACTCTCCTCAAAGAAAAGGCTGAGTTTATTCAACAGATGGGAGTGTCTCCTAAGGACATTGAAATCCTGATTCGCACAATTCCCTTTGAAAAGGCTTCCAACAGCAGACTGGCCTCAGGTGAAATTCATGGGGTCATGGAAGTTGTGGTCACCATGCGGGTTCCACTCGGCATTGGTGCAAAACAGGAAAGTGGTATCACCAGGCAGGTTGTTGGTCGCAGGGAATTTAGAAGGGTTAAGGTCTTAGGCAATGATGTTTCCCAGGAATACATGCTCATGGTGAAGAACCCGCCCCCCACTCATTCTGGGAGCAATTCTGATTTCACCAGATTAAACCTTGTGAACCCATTGCCAAACTCTCATTCCTCGGTTTTTGGACGGGTATGGTTAGGAGATAAGGATAGTCCCCATGTTCTCCAACCAGCACAGACCTCAGGGCTTGAGGCTTTGTGGCTTAGCAAAAGTGGGGTCTATGGAGAAAGGAATCCGGCAGGCTTTTATGAAAATGAGTTTCGGGATGCCAGGTTTTTTGAGGACAACCAGGCAGAAAACAAGGATCGCCTTGAATTTGTTCTGGATAATCTTTTACAGGATCCGAATCTTAGCCGGGTAATGCAGGAGACTTATCCTGGTCAGAATTTTGTTTTTGCCAATCTGAATGAAGAACAGAAACAAACGGCCCGTGAGATTCTCAGACAGTGGTTGATCAGTAATTTTAGAAGTTATCCCAATAATGTATTGAGTATGCGTTCCTACCCAGCCGGAATTGCCTATCCTTCCCTGTCTATCTCGATTGACTCACCCTTAGGAAACCCTGTGGCTATCGAGGGTAAGGCTGTGCGTCTTTTTGGGTTTTTAGGCGAGAATCTTTATAATGGCAAGATGCTTGGTGGGGAAGAAGCCAGTGAAACCGAGTCCAAATTCAGCTTTTACGATATTCGCCTTGCTGCAGAATTGTACACACATAAGGAAAAGGCCTGGCTTCCTGTGTTTTACGGAGTGGAAGGCAAATCCAATAATGTGGAGTTAGCTAACAAACATGTGGGTTTTACGGTGGCTGAAAATTTTGCCTATATTTATGGTATCAGTGATAGGGGTGCCTTTTTAGATTACCTGGCAAGTCATGCCTTAAAGACAACAGACGGCAAAATTTATATCAAACTGGATGGGGTTAGTGTTGTTTATGATCATCTCGTGTTTCGGGGTGAATATGTATATGATGGATGTGGTGTGTTACTGGCTGTGGGTGGTGTCACTTTTGAGTCCGGTTCCTCATTAAAAAGAGTGCAGCCCGAATCGGCTAGCTGTATGGCAATTGTTGCCCGAAACCTGCCCGTGAAAAGTTCGCGTTCCCCAGCTTTAAGTGTTCAGACTGTCGAGCCTATTGAGGCGCATATTTCTGTCCTTGGTTTTGATGCCAAGACATCACAGAATAAATGGATTGCTTCTTCTCCAGTCAATATAAAAGGTGGTGTGGCTACCGATGATCTGGACTTGAATCAGATTCCCATTGGTTCAACGATTGTATATGATGAGGTCTTTTCAAGACAGTATGCCGCTCTCTCCGTGGGGGTTCCCATCCAGTTCTATAAAATTCATAATTTACAGAAGGAAAAGAAGGACTGAGGCATGGATCTTCAGGAAATCAGGGAATGGATCATTGAGAACAGAAATATAGTTGTTTCTTTTCTTTTAGGAACCCTGATTGTTTTGCTTCTTGTATTCTGGGTTTCGGGATACAGGACAGAGAAGGTTCGTGTAGAAAGAGGGATTGTTGAATTGTCGTCTGAGACTATCGAACCTCTGGATGGGGTGGAAATTGTTCCTTTAGCAGAGGTTCCGCTTGAGGCATACAGTGAGTCTTTAAGGGATGGCAGTCAGATAAATGCAGTGGGTCGTGAGGCTAGACAGGAACTGGAGGCTGTATTTTTAAATCAGCCTTCTCAGGGGGCAAGATGAGACATATTTGTTTGGTTTTAGTTCTGGTTTTTCAAGGTTATTCCGAGGAGTATCTTTTAAAATTTGCTCAGAATACCCCGCACACGACCTATTATTATGTGATGTCCAAGGTAGATGCCAATTTGGTATTACCGGAACAGATTCGCAGCTATCAGGAGGATGTGGCCGGGGTTTTACGCGACCAGTATTTTTTGGAAGCCGATGCTTCAGGATTTAATGCTCATCGCCTGTTCACAGTGGAGGAGTATCTTTTAAACGGAAAAAAGGTGGATATCCCTGAATATCTGTCCTCACTTCTTGACTATAATTATCTGGTTCACCAGAACAGAGGAGTTGTGAAAAAATCAATAAACCCTGATTTTGATCCCCTGGATGTTATGGAAATGAATCTGGTTCTTCCCGAGAAAAAAATCAAAATTGGCAGCCAGTGGGCTTCCGAATATTGGGCTTCGTTACCCATTGCCGGAAGCGACAGAATCAAACTGGAAGGTAACTGGCAGCTTAAGGAAGTGAATGGGGATGTGGCAACCATATCGGGCAGATTTCAGGCCAAGGTGGCAGCCACTAAGGCTATGCCTTATGCTGGCCTGTTAAGGTTTATGGCCCAGCATATGTTCTCACTATCCAAGGGAGTCATTCTGGAAGGCAAACAGTCCCTGGACTTTCGTTATGAATCCAGAACAGAATTGGCTCGCCTGTACAGTAAGGAAGTGAGTGATGGCACAAGATTGGGATACAGGCTTAAATTTATGGCAGATATCCGGCCCATGACAGAGGCAGCAGCTGTTTTGAGGATTCCTGCTGAATATGCACCAGTCTATGCACCAATGGATGACACAGAATGAAATCTAAACAGGGATTTACCTTAATTGAAATTATGGTAGCCTCTGCCATTCTTGCTTTGGCAGTTATCCCCATTTTTGACATGATGTCTGGGGCCAACAAAACCATGGCCAGCGTTGAGGAAGAATCCATTGCATACGGTCTTTGTACCGAAGCCGCCGAGTGGATGCAGTCACTGGCATACCGTGAACTTCTGGTAATCCCATCAATTGCCAAGGGTTTTTTGGATTTTCGTAGTGTTGAGGGCGGGTTTGAGTCCCTGGAACAACCCGTAAAGAGTCTTAAAGTTGGGGATTCAGCCTATTCCTATGAGCCAGCAGAGCAGTTTTCAGCATATACTCGTCGTATTCGGGTCTATGGGCCAGATGAGAACCGCCCTCGTGGTATCCGCATAGTAGTTGAGGTTCACTGGAAGGCCAGATTGCGTCAGTCTCAGGAGAACAAAGTCAGCCTGGAACTGGCTAAATTTGAACTGGATTGAAGCAAATTTTTGCCCAGTAGGGCTGTTATTCTGATTTTTTGCCAGAATTTGTCCGAATCAGCTTTTATGAGCCAGGAATTTACAGACAATTTACTTCAGGATCTCGCTTTTCTCAAAGAAGTTACCGGGGAATTTCAAAATGATCCCTCTTTAACAAAGATGTTTGGGTCCTTAGCAGATCGGGCCCGAAGACTTTTGATGCAGGAGATGGAATACAGCCGCAATCTACTGGATTTGAAGGTATTAATTCTAGGAGAGTTTAACTCGGGAAAGTCCAGTTTTGTGAATACCCTGCTTGGGGAGGTTCTCTGCCCAGTCGGGGTCAAACCAAACACTTTTGGATTTACGAAATTTGTTTATGGGGAGAGGATTAAATTCCTGACAAAGGATCAGGAAATTTCTTTTAAGGATTATCATCATCAGGTTCAGATTAAACCTGTAAAAACAAAGGCAAGTGCCGATTCATTTCAGGTTTGTAAGCCACATCCACTGCTAAAAGGTGTTTCATTACTGGATACTCCGGGCCTTTCCAACCCTTTTCTGAAGAATCTGGAAGATACCTGGTTACCCTCAGAACTTGTGGAATCTGATGCTGTTATTCTAGTAGTCAACTCCAGTGATAGAACTGGTTTAAAACATAGCCTCAACAGTCTTTACAAAAGAAGGAGTTGTAACCCAAAACTGCGTTGGTATCTGGTTCTGAGCTGGTCTGATCTTTTAGGTTCAGATCAGTTAAATGCCCTCAAAGATGAGATTAAAAGCAGTTTTCCTGACTGGTTTGAGAAGACTTTAATCTACTCTTCCCGATTGTCCTCCAGTCAGGAATTGAGTAATGAACCTTTGTACTCCCTTTTCCGAAAACTTTCCATGGAGAGACTGGAGATTCTTCGTTTCAAAAGGTTAAGAGCCTGGGCCGAGTACTCTGCTTTAAGAAATTCTACCTTAAAAAATGCCGTGGAATCACTAAAACCCAATCAGGAGCAGGACATAAATCGCAGATTTGTGAACCAGTTCATTAGTAGTCTTCAGCCCAGGGTACAGGATTTTTTTAATCAGGCAAAATCCGGAGATCAATTATGCAGACTATTGTTTAAAGAGCAGATCGGCAAGGAGTTAAAAAAGGTGAGCAGGGAGTTTAAAGCAGAACCATGTTTTCTAACCCATCTGCAAAACTGCCTGTCAAAACTTCTTAAAAATTCACGCATCCTGCAAATCCTTTTTAGTGATACCCTGCAATCCAGAGACTCTGCCTTAAGAAACAAGGTGTCCCGTATCAATTCCATGCTTAATCAGGAGCTTCCACTACGAAAGCAACTAGGCGCAGAGCAGCTAAAAAATCTCACAGCAGAGCAGATGGGGCGGTTTCTGGGGCAGACAGTTATGGAAGTTTTGTCTTGGGAACTGTCCTATAGTCTAGGACAATTTACAGGGAAAAATGAGTCGATCAGAAATGCAGTTACCAAAATTCGATCCTATTTAGGAGAACAGGCCTGTGCATAATGAGGATATATTAGAGCTTATAGGCAAGGCATCTTTATTGCCGTCTCGCGATCACACCATTCTTAAGGATGAGTTTTTAGAGGAACTGCGGGCTAGGAACCGTCCCTCAGTCCTTCTGGTTACCGGGGGTGAAAGGTCTGGTAAATCCACAATTCTTAAGGCTTTGTTTCCCGAACTGTCTACGGTTTTGCCTGTGGATGAAAAGCATGGCATTCTAATACTGAATTATGGGATTAAGACTTTAGTACAAAAGAGGGAAGAACTAGGAATCCCTGTGACAGAAATCTCGTTACGGGATGAACGACTTCGATCTATTACTGTCATAGAATCACCTTTATCTGTTTCTAAAGATGTTTTTTGGTATCAGAACTGGAAACACCTTCTCTTAAAGGCGGATCGCTGTTTATTTGTAAGTTATGCTGGCAAACCGCTTGCTTCTTATGAACTGGACTTTGTCAGGGAACATCTAGGCCATATGGGAGCGGAGCGCATTCTGTTTACTCTTCACAAGGTGGATCAGGTGGATTCAACTCAGGAACTTCTGGACTGGGTTCTGGAATTGAGGACAGCTCAATTTATCTGTTCCGAAGTGACGCTTAGCTCCGTCAATGACAAAACAGGCTTAGGGACATTTCTGGATTTTTTGCAAAAACTACTGTTGGATCCATCCCTAAATCAGGATCTTTACCACAGGCTCCTGTACGGCCTAAGAAGCGGGATAATGACCTTGGAGTTAAAATTATCCGGATTAAATTCAAGGCTTGATGGTTGTGGTCGCTCCGAGGAAGAAATCAGCAAAAAACTTGAGAATCTCAATGAGAAGCAGGATCACTTAAAACATTCATTTATGGCTTTTTCTGAAGGTCTGGAACAGGAATTTTCCGAGCATATGCAGGAGCTATCCACAAATATAGGCCTTGAAAGGCAGTTGATTCTGTCTTTGCTTACAAAGTCTGTTGCTGACAAATCCAGCCTGAGCCGAACTGGTACAGAATTAGTCTGGATCCTTCGTTATGCTTTGGAAAAACACAAACCCGAGATTCAGTCCCACATTGTGAATGCAATTGGAAAAATCAGGGAAAGCACCCTGTCCCTGTGTAAACTTCTGGCAGAAACTGTACATACTGAGCTTGATTTTCCTCTGGATACCATTCGTAAGGTATTAGATTCTGCAGTGCAGGAAATGGTTAATGACTGGCTTTTATTCACGCATCAGGAATTGGACAGGCTTTTTACGCGTATGCCGGATTTAAAAAATTCCAAATCCTGGCAGGCTGCCCTGTATTCTCAAAACAAAAAACGGGAAAAGATGGAGGCCATCATTGAGGAGTTGAATCACCTGTTGACGGACTGTTTTGCAGCCGTGGAACTGTCCTTAAGACAAAGATTTTTGCCAGCAGCAGAGGCAATCTGGAAAAAACTGGCTCAGGATTTACAAAGACACACAGAAGTTTTAAGGCAGGAGATGGAAAGTTTAAGACATACCAGAGACAGACAGAAGGAAATCAGGGTATCGCTTAAACAGAAGGAGGATAATTTACAATCCATCTTGAAGGAATGGAAAAGTCTAGCGCAACTTACCCAGAGTCATCGCAATCGGCTGCAGCATGGCCTGGCCTAATTTTATGGATCTTTGAGGACTCCATCCATTGACTGAATCAGGCAGATTCAGATTGTCCTTAAATGGCATCTCCAAAGTCAAAGAAAGGCATCCAAAGTGTTCGGCCACCCAGTTGGTTGCCATACTCAGATTTCCCTCTCCCGGTTTACTCTTTTCATATCCTTCTGTTGTTTGAAAATCCGGGCATATTTTCTCCAGATGGTAGGAAAATTCGGACTCAAGCTCACAGATCCTCTGCGAGTAACCCGGTGTACCCTCACTGCCAGCAAAAAAGCAGTAGGGAAGACCCTCATCTCCATGAATGTCCAAAAACAGATCCACCCCGGTACTCATCATTTTCTGACGGACCAGAAAAACTTCAGGACTGTTGTCCATATTAGGTTCCAACCATTCACGATTAAGATTTTTTCCGGCAAAATTGGCTCGCAGATTTCCATGAAAGGCACCATCCGGATTCATGTTGGGAACCATATAAAACACGGCAGGCTGCAAAAGAGACTTGGATACAGAATCCGAAAGATCAGTCAGTCTTTCGATCATGCCTTGCATAAACCACTCAGCCATGGTTTCACCTGGGTGTTGTCTGGCAATAACCCAGATTCTCATGGCAGCCCGATCCTCGTCACCGACAATCAGTAAATCAATGTCTCTGCCTTGAACGGTCTGCCCTAATACCTCATGGCGAACATGGGAGAATTTTTGGGCCTGTCCAATCAAGTGCAGGTGCCTTTCCAGAGAGAAGGGGGCAAAATAGGCAAAAAATATGGAGTCGTGTAAAGGCTTATGATGAATTGCCATCACCTGACCATTGTAGGTGGTGTTAACCCGAAACCAGTTCTGCCCATCGTAGGAAGCTACAGCCCTGTAATTCTGAAATCCTAAAGGGTATGTAGCACTGGATGCGTTTAGAAATTGCAGACGGCAATCCCTGTCCCTTGCTCCGGCCAGCCTGAAATAGAACCATTGCATAAAATCGCAGTTGGTATCTGATCGTAGTTTTAAGAAAATGTCGGGGGCTGACTGACATTCAAGGACTTCAATACTTCCACCGTCAAAGTGCGAACTGATGAACATGGTTTTCCTCCATCACTGGCAGGATAACTGTCCTTGCTCCAAGGGGCAAGTAGCTTGAGCTTGCTTTATGGCAGGTTTTTAAACATTATTCATTTAAAAACCTGCCGATGGTATCCGGTTTTATACTGCAAGTGCTGAGTTGTTATCCTCGCGATTCCCCAGAAACTTGACTACTCGCGCAACAACTTCATGGCGTTTCTGTTGCACTCCAGCCTGATCTACCCATGTGCTGGTCTGAATCCTTCCCTCCACCATAACTGGTTTACCCTTCTTAAGAAATCGAGCACAGCTTTCGGCCTGATTCTTGAATGTAACAATTCGCATGAATGTGGGGCTGGCATCCTTTTGAAATGAATCATTCACTGCAATATCAAAACTGCACACGGGGGTTCCGTTGTTTGTGTTTTTTAGCTCCAGGTCACGAGTTACATTTCCCATCAACATTACTTTGTTAAATCCTCTTGTCATTTTTAAACTCCTTGTCTTGTTATGAAACTGAGTTTAAATGAGGAGATGTATGTAGGGGCAGGCTCAAATATAGTTATCAGAGCTGATTCTTTTTCCTGATCCTTAAGCAAAATGATAAGATGTTTTGAGTTCTATACGCTTGATGGAGGTAGTGTTGTGATTAAGGATATCAAGTTAACCGGGGAGAGAATTGTATCTATTCCTCTGTTTTCCAATATGTCAGTCGAAGAGGCCGAAACTCTTCTGCAAATTACGGATATTGCCATATATAAGGAAAATGAACTGATATTTAAGGAGGGAACTCCAGGCACTACCTTGTTTGTAATTCTTGAGGGCACGGTAGATATTATCAAACAGGCTGAAGAAGGTTCATTTAAGACCTTGGCCCGCTTTCAGCCATATACGGCCTTTGGAGAGATTGCCATCCTGTTTGATGGAGATGCCCTAAGAACTGCTTCAGCCATTGCCAGAGAAAGAACCAGGTTATTGACACTGCACAAGGAAGATTATGCCAAACTGCTTGATTTTGGATCCATTCTGGCGTACAAAATAGCCTTTAGTATCAGTAGAATTCTGGCAGCCCGCTTATCAAGGGTGGATCAGGATCTGGTCAGGTTGATGAGTATGGCAGATGAAAGTACCAAACTGGTTCTGGATGAAATTCAACAGAAAAAAATCCAGGCCATTGCTGTTGAAGGAAGAAAACTTGGGTTTCCCCGAAGGAAAGAGGACTAAGATGAGTATTGAAGTCGAAACGGTTCGCCGCCTGTTTGAATTGTCCAAGTTGTCCGTGGCTGAGGAAGAAATTGCTAGCTTTCAGGGTGATCTGGAAGCTATGCTTGATTATGCAAAAAGTCTTGAGGAAGTGAATACTGATGGGGTAGAGCCCACATTTTTTATAACTCCCCAGGCCAATGTCTTTCGTGAAGATGTAGTTTCGCCTTCTTTGCCCTCAGAAAAGGTTTTACAGGAAGCACCTACCAAAATCCATCGCTATTTCAGATTGCCCAAGGTCATTGAAAACATCTAAAAATTCATTGTTCTCATTGCTTTTAGCAATAGCACTGTTTGCCTTTCAGATTTTTCAGGGGGAATTGTCTCTCTATGTGTTTCTGGGGTTACTTTTTGTCTGGCTCAGTTTACACCCTACCTGGCCAGCAGCTTTTTTCCGGTTGTATCGATCAAAAACTTCTTTTTCTCTGGAACATGCCTTTAATACCTGCCTTTGTCTCTATTTAGGCATCACTCTCATTCAGGCATTATTAAGCCCTTATCATCTGCGTTCCATGCAGGTGTTTTTTAAGCTTTTAGCTATGTATCTATTGTTTATGTACCTGAGGTTTTCCAGCTCAAAAGCGGAGCGGGGCCTGCTTTACGGGGTATGTCTGGTTGCTGCACTTTTACAGGTTTTTGGTGGTGTCTGGCAGGTATTTTTTGACAGTACGCCAATGCCCTTATCCTGGGCTAGCACCCCCGGTATTGCCGATCCCGTCAAACGGGCTTTTGGACTTCAGCCCGATCCGAATGTATTAGGTACATTTTTAGGGCTGATGCTTTTATCCCTGATTGCCTTTCAGCAGTTTTCTGAAAAATTGTGGATATGGCCTGTTTCCATTTTTTTAGGTTTCGGCATCATTTTAACCCAGTCCCGAGGGGCATTGCTGGCTGCAATGGCTTCTCTTTTTGTATTGTGGGTACTAAAGCGAACGGGTCTGCATCTTATACTTTTAGTGCTTCTGGCAGGTGGGATGATGATCACCGGACGGAGCCGTACCCTGGTGCTTGAGGATCTGGGTGTAAATCAGAGGGTTGAACTGCTGTCTGGGATATTTGAATACATCGGGGCCAATTTTAT
The DNA here is from genome assembly GCA_019454875.1 of Candidatus Cloacimonadota bacterium. GTDB lineage: Bacteria > Muiribacteriota > UBA6191 > UBA6191 > UBA6191 > UBA6191. The sequence goes on from JACFNL010000004.1 coordinate 76,672, forward strand.
CTGGGGTAGTGGGCCGGGCAGTTTCCATCTGGTGTATCCCGAATTCAGAAGCCTTGGTGGTTATTATCCTGGGTATGCTCACAATCATATTCTGGAAGTCTTTTGTGAGCAGGGGGCAATCGGCGTAGTTCCTCTGGTTCTGGCAATTTTTATACTGGGTGTAATCCTTTGGAAACGACACAGTAAAACGGTCTTGCCCCTGTATGTGTTTTGTGTTTTGAACTCGATGGTTGGACACTCCTTTTCCTTGATGAATCAGAGCGTGGTTCTGGTATTGTTGTTAGGTATTGGCATGGCAAAACATAGGGCATCTTTAGTAACTGTGCCCTGGAATTTCTGGTTTCTGGTTTTGTTTTTGCCTTATGGCTGTCTTGAGATTCTGCGTCCAACTCTTATCCTTAATGAAAAAGCTTATAAGGAGCCATACCAGTGGTTCTCTGGCCTTCCTGCCGTGATTGGCCTGGATTTGGGTTATTATCAGGCAGTAACTCTAAACCATCTGGAGAAGAGAGAGGTAGATTCCAAAGCACTGATTCAGAACCTGCGATACAACTCCCTTTTACGCGAGATTCTGCCCAAAGAGGCAGAACTTCCCTGGCTGGCAGGGCGCATATTGCAAAAGGCCAAAAAAGAAGAACTGGCAACCGTGTATTTTGCCAAAGCCCATCATTTGGATCCTTATGGTGAGAAGTATGCTGAGAGTTATTTGAGAAGATTGCGGGAAGAAGACAAGTGTGATGTTTTGATTCCAATTGCTAAATCTGTGCTTTTATCCAACCTCCAATACCGTCGGATCAACCCATTTTATGATCGTATATTTGTTTTGCAGCTAGCCTGCTACTTGCGTATGGGAAGGCTTGATGAGTTAAAGGATGAGTTTAACAGTTCTGTCTGGGCTGATGAGGAGTTTCGTTCTCAGGTAAGGAATACAATTCTTGAAGAGGTACCTGATGGACTGTGATTCCTTGGTAATTCTGATGGCTAAAAATCCCATAAGCAGACCGGTTAAAACCAGATTGGCTGAGGATATCGGGGTGCATAAGGCCAAAGAAGTTTATCAGGAACTTGTTGATATCAATGTAAGAGAACTTTTGAAGCTAAATTCAGTGGAAACGCTACTATGTATCGATGGAGGTTTTGACTACTTTTATCAGTATGGGCTCAAGACTGTGGCTCAAAGTGGTGATGATCTGCAAAACAGGATTTTAAATGTTCTGAATACAGAGTGGCAGAAGTTCAAAAAAATTGTGCTGATAGGTTCTGACTGTCCCTTCATAACTTCTGTACTGTTAGACGAAGTTTTAGCAAGACTAGGGGATGTGGATGTTGTGATTCAGCCAGCCCTGGATGGGGGTTATACATTAATTGGGCTTTCGCGACCTGTACCCGAACTGTTTTTGTCCATGCCATTTTCTACGGAGAAGCTGTATTCGGAAAGTATTACCAGGCTTATTGAGCTTGGATACAGCTTTTATGAGTTACCCCAAAGTTACGACATTGATACGGTTGAGGATTTGAATCGCTGGAAGCAGGCAAAGGCATTATGAATCGTGAGAATTTCCTGATTCTTTTGTTTCATGTCCTGCTTCTAGGATGGCTTTTTGAAGTTTTAGGCACTCCTAGAGTCCCGGTTTTAAGCTTTCACAGGATTTTAAAAGATGCGGACTCCTACGGTTATCTAAACCTGAGCCAAAACGATTTTATCAATATTTTAAATAACCTTCGTGATGCTGGCTGCACTCCCTATAGTCCAGATAAGCCCTGGAATCCTTTTAAGTGTCAGATCCTTTTAAGTTTTGATGATTCCACAGAAGATCATTTTAACTGGGTAATTCCCTATTTAAGGGATAAGAACTGGCCTTCCCTGTTTTTTGTGATGGGCACTTCACTTAAGGACATGCAGCCGGTTTCTGGACTGGATTATCACTGGTTTGCCTCTCACGCCTATCTGGACAGATCCCTATTGCATGAAATTTACACAGATGTTTCGGTTTTGATGAAGGAACTTGATCAAACCGATGAGGAAATGAAACGGTTAGGTATGAAGACCTTGCCCTGGTTTGCTTTGCCAAGAGGGGAGTATAACGATCAGACTGTAAAAATTCTGTCCTCACGGTTTGAAAAGATTTTTTCAGTGGATCCGGATTACATGAATCCTGAGGAGCCTGGTTTGCAGGGCAGATTTATGTTAAGCCGAACCAATAGCTATGAAAAAATGCTGGATTGGATTTTGAAAAGTATGCCTCAGTACCGTGTGGATGTTCTGCTGCCCGTTTTTTTTCTATTGCTGGTTGATCTTGTTTTGTTGTGCAGATTTGCCCGCTATTGTATGAATTTGTAATTATTTGCATCTGGTGTAATTTAGCTGTAAATCTGAGAAATTTTGAGATTTTGGTTCTTATTTTGCTGTAGTATACGATATTTCCTGTTTGGAATGGTTCAAAGAATTGTCGATAATCCTTCTGGAAATGGAAACAAATACCACGCAACCAAAGTAGTTGCAGTTGGAGGTCAGTCATGGTCAGTAAGTTAACTAAGTTTCAAGATTCATTGAGTATGTCCCTGGAAAAGAGAAGTACCCAGGAATCCCGCCTCTTGCAAAATATGGATTCTGATGCGGCAAAGTCTTTGTCTCTTTCCAGTCAGGACTCCTTTGATTTTAAACTTGGATACACCCGTAGCATGCAGATTTTAGAGGGGGAGTCCCGCTCACAAATCGTCAAGGCATTCGACATGGAGATTTCTATTTCAGTTTCTGCCACAGGCAAGCTCGAAAGTAGCCTGCGCCGGGAGTCTGAAAGAGCATCGGAAGAAGAATCCACCGAGTCTTCGGATCCATTTTCACCAGAAAACACAGCCAAACGAATTGTGGATTTTGTAAGACAGGCACTTGGTTTTGCCAGAAAATTTGGCAAGGAGCCTGTGGAAACTGAAGAGCAGTTAGCCCGATTTGCCGAGCTACAGACCAACGCAGTCAAAGAAGGATTTCGTCAGGCCCGTAAAATTCTGGGTAAAATGCCTACAGAAGTAGATAAAGGTGTAGATAACACTTACGATCTGGTTATGAAAGGGCTTGATAAACTTTTTAAACCCAAGGCTGAAGAAGATGTTTCTGATGAAGTAGAAGCTGGTAAAAATCCTGCCAAGGCCCAGTTTTACAGCTCCCAGTCCTTTTCCCTGAGTTTTAAGCTTCAGGTACAGGGAAATGGCCAGTTTTCCAAGGATGAGTTAAATGATTTTGTGAATCAGTCCTTTGGTCAGGTACAGGATGCGTTTAAGGGAATTTTATCCGGCCAGGACAAGCTGGAATTTTCTCCTCGCGATTTGTTCAGCAAAGGCAGTTTTTCGCTTGAGAAAATGAAAGGCCTTTTGGCTTAAATCATAATTTTTAATCTGAAAACCTTGAATATCCCTCCTGACTGGACCCCAGGGGGGATATTTTTTTGGAACGGTCTTGGGTTAAGCAAATCAGCAGTGGTATTCTCGCGGCTGGATATGTAAGTCATTAGGAGGATCAGCATGTCGATTCGCAATATGTTTTGTTCGTTAGCTGTGTTTACATTTGCATCTGGGGTATTTGCACAGGAGCAAATGTTTAATGCAATCAAGCACGATTTGGAATGGGAAGGAAAAAAGGTTTCCGGAAGTCACCATGGAAAAGTTCAGCTTTCCAAAGGATGGTTAAAAAAAGACGGGGATAAAATTGTAGACGGTTATTTTGAGGTGGATTTATCCACTATGACCTGTGAAGATTTGAAGTCCCCTGAATGGAATAAAAAATTGATCGACCATCTATTTTCTGATGACTTTTTTTCAGTAAAAGATCATCCCACAGCCACTCTCAAGGTGAATGAGGCCATTCCCAAAGCTGGGGACAAGTGGGTGTTTAACACCGATCTCACAATCAAAGGTATTACTCATCCCCTGATTTTTGAAGCCGAGCTGGAATCCAAGGATGGTAATCTTGAATTTGATGCTGATTTGGTAATTGATCGAACCAAGTATGAAATCCGCTATGGCTCAGGCTCATTCTTTAAGGGACTGGGCGACAAGTTGATTTATGACAACTTTGAAGTAGATATGGATGTGGTACTGGCCGTAGAACCAGTAGCTCAAACCGAATAAGTTTTTTTGAGGTTTGACCTCCTGCCTGCCTGGACAGTTGACACCTGTTAGTTTGTCACTATAATAATTCCGGGCTTGCAGGAGGCTTTGATGAACATTGTACTTTGGCTGTTTATCAGCATATTTTCCTTGAATCATGCGATAGAGGTAATTGAGACCGAAGACTATCGCAAGGAAGTAGAAGGCTCCCCGCTAGATGTATCTGCCCATAGAGTGGTTTCGGCCTACTTTCTGTTTTCCAATTCCTTTTACGAACTAAAGCCAATCAGCCCCTCAGAAAGATTTGAACTTCAGGAGCAGTACAAAACCAGTGCGGAAATCCTGGCAAATCACCTGATAGAAGAAAATCAGGTTGTTGAGTTTGCTTCTTTTTATGAAAAAAGTGATGAGGTAATTCGGGAAGCGCTCAGACCTGTAGTCAGAGACCTGATTGTGATGCTAAATACCCGCATTCTGGCTGGAGATGAGATTGTTCTGCCTTCAGTGACTCCTAGAGCCCTGTTTCGTTCCTATCAGCCCCTGGCCCAGTATGAATATATTTACGGACAAGAAATCCGACGGGAAGTGGTAGACAAATACGAATCCATTATCCGTCAGACTTTTTTTGAAAATAAAACTCACTCCGTAGATATTGCAGCAGATTTTTTAGAACCGATCCGCAAAATAATTTCAACCCTGCAATTAAAGAGTATGTTTGAGTGGCTTTGGGACTCCAAGCTGTATTTTGGGTACCATAGTACATTTAAATACCACCGTAAGGTGTTTATCCGCTTTAAGGGTTATTACCAGAAAACTGCGGTGACTGTGGAAGTATTGCGTAGAAAAAAGACATTCTGGGGCAGTGAGCCCTGGGAGAAATATGGAACTTCTACAAAACTTATAGAGGAGCCTACTGCTGTAGTGGGCCGTGAGGTTCAGTTGATCGATTGATTCGGTAAAGCATGGCCAGGATCTGATCCATCAGTTCTGGTTTTGTGGCCAATGCCAGCCCTGACAGGATAGGCTCATCAAGTTTTGTGTCCCAGCCCAGGTACCCCACATTGCAGGTGGACATAAGTGTCAGGTTGGCAATCTCCTGAATCTCATTTTTGTCAGGTTGTTTTTGATTGCACAGGGCCTTTAATTTGAGAAGCATTTTTGCGGAATCAACCGATTTTTGTCTTTTTAGCATTTCCTGATGCCATAGATTCAGGATATGGGTAGTTTCCAGAAAGCTAAGCTTCTGACGAAGAGTCAAAAATGACTGAATTGGATCCATTCCCTCGGAGACAGACTTCAGATAGAGATTTAAGACTTCAATTTCTGATTCTGTCTGGCTGGTTCTTTTTAGAAACCGTAGTGCCACCACGGGTAACAATACACAGATTGTAATGAGTAACATGGTGTGAGGCAGTGGTATGGCATGGGGATTGGTTAAAAGTTTGGCCGCAGATACATAAAGGATAAAAAAACAGGGGTACATTACAATGCGCAGAGCATTCACCAGATTTTGTTTCAGAGACATAAGGTTTGTTTGTTGAGTGGCATTTTGGGGCAGGAAATCCAGATCTTTTTCGGCCCACTGGGAAGCCAAAGATCCAAGTTCCTTCTGAAACTGATGTCTAAGAGCGTAAAGTCTTGTTCTCAGATCCTCAATCTCCTGGCAG
>JACFNL010000098.1 GCA_019454875.1 Candidatus Cloacimonadota bacterium
CTGTCGAGTATGTCCAACAATTCCTTTTCCTTAAAAATCAGCGGTCAGGACAAATTTGGAAACACCAATACCATCGTGCAGCATATTCCCATTTCCTCGGTTTATGCCTCCAAATCCTCCATTTTAGGCATGGATAAATTAACCATAGATATTCCTAAAGATGCCGTTTCCTCGGATCAAAGAGTAGTTCTTATTCCGGCAGAATCCACCGTAACACCAAGGCAGGCAGAGCTTGAACTGATCGAGGAACTACCATCCCTCCTACACCCGTTAAGTCTGAACAAATCTTCGCAGATCCAAGGGTCACTCTCATCTGTATCCCCCTCACAATTGCCTACAAACGCCGGGTTATTTACCCTGGTTGATGGTGAATGGGCTTTTGTAAGCAAGTTGCAATGGACTGGTGACAACTCATTTCAAGCCAGTTCCAGCCACCTTGGGCCTATGGCCCTATTTAAGGATCCTGTTTCACCGCGAATTGAGATGTTAGGCATAAAGGATCGGGACAAACTCGAGTTTCTAGTCGAGGACTTTGGCTCTGGAGTGGATTGGCAAAACACCTACTTCCAAAATGGCAGTGAGCGATATATTGGGCAACTGGATGAAAAATCACAACTGTACCAGGTTCAGATACCACAGTCTGTCAATCGGGTTGAAGGGCATTTGATCTCAAGCGATAGAATCGGAAACCAGATTCATTCTTCCCTGATTCAGGCCAATATTTCTCGAGTTTTCCAGTTTCAGCCAGGTATTTATCCAAATCCGGTAAGAAATCAGATGAATTTTGAGTTGAATACAAACTTTATACCAGATTCAGCCGAAATGTATGTATACGATAGTTCTTCAAGGCTGGTTTACAGCCAGAGTCTGAATCTGGGTGGGGTTAGAGATACCTACACCTGGGACTTGCGGAACCGTCGTGGTGGTGAAGTTAAAAACGGTGTCTATTTTCTAAGACTCAAGGTTACAGAGAATGGGCGCACACATAAAAAAGATCTTAAATTTGCGGTTTTAAAGTGAAGGAGAAGGTAATGCTTATTGTTCTGAGAACTCTTTGCATCCTGGTATCCCTGTTGATGATAGGTTGTGGTGCTGCTCCCGGTGGAGATACCCTCGACGGGGCGAATGGAGATCTGGGCTTGCCCCTATCCGGTGTTGCCCAGGAAATCAAAACCTCCTGGGGTCTGTTTAAGGACGGCTCCTACAGTGCTTCCAAAGCTGCCTTTGAAAATGCTCTGGCTGCCGATGCCTCGGCTGTAGAAAAATCTGAAATCCGGGCTGGACTGGGCTGGTGTCATGTTAAGCTCAGTGGCTCACAAGCTGGAATTGATCAGTTCCGTCAGGCCCTGCAACTCAATCCTAAACAGAATGATGCTATAGTTGGTCTGGCCGGAGCCCTGATATCTAAGGGCAGCAAAGAAGACATTCAGGAAGCTGTCACACTGCTTGAAGGTCTCGATACTGGCAATGCCAACTTTGTCTACAATGATGTGAACAAGGTTGGTGTGTCTAATGCCGAGGCTCATGCCATGCTTGCCTATGCCTATTTTGTACAGGGGAACAGAACCAAATCCAATGAGCAGATCCGCATTGCCTCCGATCTGGACTCTCAGTTTTCCGGTACACCGGTGGATCAAATTGCCGAAGTCCTGAAGTTTATTCCTTAAGTCGCAAATACAAAACGGCCTCCAGATGCGGGGTCTGAGGAAACAGATCCACTGGCCTTACCTCTATGACCTCATAACCTGCATCCAAAAAATCCCCAAGATTCTCGGGCAGGATTCTTGGGTTGCAGGAAACAAAAATCAGATGTTTAACTTTTAGATTAGCAATCGATTTTCTGGCTTTAGGATGACACCCGCTACGGGGCGGATCCAGAATGATGGTTTGCGCACCCCAGGCTTTTAGTTCATCCTCCTCTAAGGATTCCACCTTGCGGTTCAGATATTGTGTATTTAAAATCTGGTTCAAGGAAGCATTCTTTTTAGCGTCAGTTATAGCTTCCGAAACTTCTTCCACCCCTATGACTTTTTCAAACAGGGGACTAAGATAAATTCCTATGCTTCCAGCACCACAATATAAATCCAACACGGTACCAGCTGTAGCTTTATACTCAAAAAGCATATCTGAAATTTCCTGGTACAGCCTCACTGCACTACCGGAATTCACCTGAAAAAAAGATTGAATGGATATATCAAAAACAAAATTTCCCAATCTTTCGCGCAGACGGTTCTCACCCTTCAAAATCTGAAACTCTGCATAAATCACTGCATCAGACAGGGAAGAATTTTTAGTAAAAAACACTCCGGAAACCTCGGGAAATCCAGAAATAACCTCTGTAATATCTAAAATCTCATTACACCATTCCGTGGCTACAAAGTTTACTAACACCTTGTTTTCATATTCTGAGGCCCGCAAAACAAGATGCCTTAAGACCCCGGAGTTACGATAAGGGTTGTAACCAGGCACCGTGCCATTTTTATACCACTCGGATACAGCTTTTATGACCTTATGCATGGGCTCAAGAGCTAAGTGACAAAAGTCGGTATCTATGACGGTTCCAAAGCTGCCATCAGCATGCATTCCAAAAAATCTGCCTTCCCTGAGTTCAGAAAAGGTCAGCTCCATTTTGTTTCTATAGGTAAAAATCCGAGGCGATGACACCGTGGATTTTAATTCAGGCATAAAGCCCTGTCTTTTTGCAATCGAATCAAGTACGGGAACTAACAGATCGGTTTTTAACTCTAGCTGCCTTTTATATTCCACATGCTGAAGTTTACAGCCCCCACATTGCAAAAATACGGGGCATGGGGCGGCAATGACGGATTCTGAAACCGGCTCAAAAAACTCGACCTTGCGACCTCTTAGCTTTTTACCCTCGATACGGGTTATTAAAACTTCTGCCTCTGCATCAGGAAATCCACCTGTCACAGAAAGCGACTCACCTTCCAAAGAAGCAGCAAACATTCCTTTCCAGTTCATTTTGCCAAACTGTACTTTGGCAGTCTGGCCCTTCAGCCTCTTTCTGGTATTGCGTCCCAACAGATACTCCCATCCATAACTGTAACTTCCCGATCCATAGGAATTACCAACAAATCCTCAATGTGACCAGTAGCAACATCTTCTACCACCGAAACGCTTGATTTGCACACAAAATCTGCACACACATCCTGAAGAGATGCATTAAATCCATCTCCCTTCTGAGGTGAACAGGCAGTAAACTGACCTAAAAGAACTCCCGACAAACTTTTAAACTTCTTATGGGAAAGAATCTGGGTCAACATTCTATCCAGACGATAAGTGGATTCTGAAACATCCTCAAGAAGTAGAATCTTTCCTTCCCATTCCGGCTCAAATCTCGTTCCTAAGAGACTTAAAAATACCGTGAGGTTCCCTCCGATTACCCTTCCTTTAAATTTATGCCCCTGGGAAATGGGATAAGAAAAACCACGATTTTCAATCAGTGATCGGAAGCTTTGGACTAATCTTCCATCGGGAGGTGGTGGATTTTTAGGAAACATTCCCAAAGGTCCATGCCAGCAGGAAATCCCATAACGGGGAAGGTAGTTTAAAAATACCGTCAAATCAGAAAATCCGCAAACAAAGGCTTTGGAATCAGAAATTCTACCCTGCTTAAGCCACTGATTCAAACAGCGCATACTGCCATAACCCCCACGCCCCCCCATATACAGGGTATCTGGATGGGGATTTTTTAAAAAATCAAGCTCGCTGGCCCTTGTTTCATCATTCCCATGTAATCCGTTGTGAAGCTCTGCTCGGGGAGCTGGTCGAATCAAAAGTGTGGGAAACAAATCACGAATCCACTGGCCCGCATCATCAGAAACGGGACTGGCCGGAGCAAAGAACTGAATGGACTTTATAGGCATGATATACTTCCGACCCTAACGGAAAGGGATTTATATATGGCATCTTCGCACAAACTAATTCTTGAAGCAATGGAAGGTAGAGCTTCCCGTGTTCCCGTATGGCTGATGCGTCAGGCAGGCCGACACCTCCCGGAATATCTGGCCCTAAAACAAAAGTATACATTTCTTGAGCTGTGTAAAACGACTGAGGCCGCCGTAGAAGCCAGTCTCCAGCCCATTCGTCGCTATAATATGGATGGGGTTATCTGTTTTAGTGATATTTTAGTGCCCCTGGAAGCTATGGGGCTGGAGCTTGATTTTAACCCAGGACCAGTTTTTGCCCATCCTCTCAGGTCATTTAAAGACCTGGACCGTATTCAAGACATTGATGTAAAGGCCAGGGTTCCCCATATTCTGGAAATCCTCTCCACCTTAAAGGCACACCCTGAAACCCAGGGTAAAACCATCCTTGGTTTTACAGGGGCACCTTACACATTGGCCTCCTATGCTATTGAAGGCAAAACCAGCAAAGATTTTGAGCATGTCAAGGCCTGGATGTATCGGGATAAAAGCGGGTTTCTTAAACTGATGGATCGATTGGCAGATCTGGTCATTGCTTACATTTTGGAACAAAAAAAAGCCGGTGCTGATGCCGTACAACTATTTGATACCTGGGCCGGACATCTCTCCAGAGAAGATTACCGTGACTTTGTCTGCCCCTCTACCGAAAAAATAATTGCTGTGGCAAAAGAGAATCAGCTGCCCCTGATTCTTTATTGCAATGGGGGCTCCCATTTAATGCCAGAAATGTTATCCCTTAAACCCGATTGTTTATCTCTGGATTGGCGTATGTCTTTAGAAGACTACTGCTTAAAAATTCCCGATTCGATAGCCATTCAGGGTAATCTTGATCCTTCCTGTCTTTATGGTTCCAAAGAGCTAGTGATTCAAAGAACTCTAAAACTTCTGGATTTTGGCAAAAAACGGGGCCGCTACATTCTTAATCTTGGGCATGGTCTTCTACCAAACACCCCCATTGAAAATGTAAAAGCATTTGTGGACTGTGCTTTGAAGTCCTGAAGAAAAAAGCCGGGGATTTTGAATCCCCGGCCCTGATCTTATTTTAACATTTCCAGTTTTCTACGAATCGAACTGTATTCTGGATGATTTGGACTCATAAGCCTTAAAGCGTTCATATACGCTTCTTTTAACTTGTCCACCTCACCACTTAACTCATAAGCCTTAGCCAGAGCCAGACGGAATTCTATGTTGGTCGGATTTTGGCTGATAACCTGAAGCAGGATCCCTTTACCCTGTTGCAGGTATCTGTCTCTTTCCTGAAATTCAATGCGGATGGAACCCATCTGTACCATAGCCAAAGCCAGTTCAGGCAGTGCAGAGGCGGCTGTACCAGGATCAGAAGCCGGACCACGAAGCCTTTGGATGCGAATCTGCATAGCCTCAAGCAATAAACGATCCTTGGTGTTCGGATCGGATTCAGAAGACTCTGAGGCACGAATAAAGGCATCTTCTGCCTGAATCATATGCTCCAAGAGTTCCGCATCTGTCAGCTTGGAACTTGTTGTTTCCGATGGATTCTGGCTTCTTAGGCTAAGCTCATCCATTACCATCTGCTTATGCAGAGTTGCAATTTTGACCGTGGATTCAAGACCTGGGTTAATCTTCTCAAGTCTTTTATACATTTCCAGAGTTTTTGGATAATCTCTTTCCTGGTAATAAATCAAAGCCAGACCCACAAAAGTTGTAGCGGTCTGTCCATCCGGTAGCTTTTCCGCTCTTTCCAGCATGGATTTTGCCTCAGCAATTTCTCCTCGCAAAGCTTTAATGTAACCCAGATTGCTCAAGGACTGAGCATAAATCGGATTCAAATCAATTGCCTTCTGATAATATTCCTCTGATTTTTTAAGTAAAACCGGATCGTTGCGACTCTGACCTTCCTTGTAAAAGCACAGGGCAATATTATGAAAATTGGCCGGATCGGTAAAATTATGGGTGGCCTCAAGAAAAGCCGAGATGGCAATAAAGTTATTGGTTAAGTCCTGATCTCTTAATTCTTCCGTGTCAGGAATGTCCTTATGTGCCTCTGGCATGGAATCGGTTTTATACATGGTTTTATAGTTCAGATTACGGCGGATAGTAGAAATATTGAATGAATCTACCTCTCCCTTGGAAATCCTGGGGTTATTATTGGAATCCATCATTGCCCGTCCGAAATCAAATAACAGCTCCCCAAGACTTGAATCTCTTTGCAAAGCTCTTTGATAGTCATCAAAGGCACCTTTCCAATCCTTTTGCGAAAACTTGGCAAAGGCCGAACGCCAGAAATAATTCGACTGATACAAATCATCAAATCTTAAAAAGAGCACAAAGGACAAAAGACATCCCGCGGACACCACAGCAGCCCTGATCCTGACCTTATTGCCACTGGCCTCTATATTTCCCGCTGCCAGGATAAGCCAGAATGCATACCCCAGGGTCAATCCTGACAAAAGAAATGCAATCATACGAAAGGCTGGCTGATCCATGTAGAAGTTTGAAAATCCAAAAGCCATATACCAGCTCAGGCCAAGAAACAATACGATGAGAAGCATCAGGGTCCTGCGGCAGGAATCAAAGCTGTATTCGTGAAAACGAATACCCGAAAGAATCAAAGCACAGGGAATCCAGGAATAAAAAGTAACCATGGAGTACATAAGGTGCAAATCAAATGCAAAAACATTATGAGTCAGAGTAGCAATAGTGCCTGCGAGAAGTGCCATGCAGGTCAACAGTTTCATTGGATTTTCCTGGTATTCATAACGATGAATTCTTTTGATTCCCTGAAGCACTCTTGTTATGTAAAAAGCCCAGAAAATCAAAAGCAGGGACAAGCCAACCAGACCGGTTTCCGACCAGAAATGAATGTATTCATTATGAGCATAAATCGATTTATTGGTATCCCATAAAAACCGGCCTGAGACCTCAGTATCTAAAAACAGCTGTACCTGATAGTGCATATAATGAATACCGAAGGTTCCATGACCCTTGCCAAAAAACAGGGTAGGCAGATTGTCGGTGATAATGCGCAGGGTCGTTGAATAAATCAAAGTTCTTTGATGGGCCGAACCATCCCATTTAGCTGTACCGGCAATCCTGTCCATGGTATCGATGTGACCGCGAATGGCCCCACCTTCACCAGCTTTATCTGTCATAACCTCATATACTCCACCCACAATACATAAAAAGGTAATTATAAGAATGGGGCGGGAAATGATGTGCCTGAAGGCAAACAAAAGCCCTAGAAAAACCAGGGCACATATTACAACAATCAGACCAAACACAGACTGGTCCTTAGACATAAACATATAAACAATTGGTATTATCGGAACTGCCAATCCTCCAAAAACGGCCATTAAAACCTTTGAGTTCTGATGCTGATTGCATAAGAGCAATGAACATAAAAGTAAAAAACACCCGGATACCGTCATACCCAGAATGGCACCCCTGGTCTGTGTCAAAATCACCGCATTGATCATGGCCAGAAGATTCAGCATGTAAAAAAACATAAGGATTGTATCCCAGGCTGGATGAAAGCCCTTCTCGTTTACGGAATACTTATCCTTCTTTTCACGATATCCAAATGCGGCAAACAGTATGGGTAACAGGATCTGAAGCTTTCTTAAAAGTCTGACCAGTACCAAGGGAATAATTAGGGTCAGATACCCGGAAAAGTAGTTTCTGTGACCCATAAATGAATAATCTTTCCATGTTTCATCAGGCTTTTGGGGCAACAATAACTTATGAAAAAAGATGGCCATGCTCTGACCCCCACCCAAAAGGTGGCTGATGCCTGACTGCCCAGGTTGAACTGTAATCTGTCCAAATGGGGTCTGCATCTGTACTGCTCTTTGTTGAATGGGAAAATATTTGTCATCAACATCATAATACTGAAACAGGCCATACACTGTAGCTATAGAGGCCGAGACAATGGAACAGGTGACAAAAAACTCAATAACCTTCTGACTGCGAACCGTGGTAATGATTATCACAAACAGGGCAAAACAACCGAACTGGGTTCCAAACTCCCGAATCGACAAAGAAAAAGAAGTGGACCATAATAGGGACAAGGCCAGCCAGCTTATCCAGAACAGAAAAAACAGGGAAGCCCGGTTTTTAGGAATCTCAATTTTTCCACGAAACGCAAGATCAATGACCCAGGCTACCAGAGCCACACACATGATTTTGCCAAAAAGTAATTCTTTGGCAGCATTAAAAACATGTTTGATCTCTAAATCGATATAGATAGGCATTAAAAATAGTATCAACCCGACACAGACATAAATTACCAGTCTAGGTATTGCCATTAACATTCTTCTGTTTTCCGATTGCAGATCCAGCGAGCCCGCTCTATTCATCATATCTCCATTTCCAAAAAGTTCGGTCAGTATAGATCATGTCTAACCATTCAGTGTCAGCAAATTGCAATATAAATAAAAAAAATTACCCCGTATTTGTACGGGGTAATTTACAATCATGATAAATCAGCAGCTATGCAATTTTTTTCAAATCAACAAGCTCAGTCAAACTGCTGGAGTCAAGACCATCCACCATTTCGCGTGTGATACGAAATTCTTTTTTGGTTTCTACTAATGTAGGAAGTTCATACATTAAATCCAGCATTAACCGCTCCATAACAGCCCTTAAAGACCGAGCTCCTGTCTTGTCCTTAAAAGCAATTCTGGCTATTTCATCCAGTGCAGAGTCATCAAATTCCAGTTTCGCCCCTTCCATTTCAAAAAGCTTCTGGTATTGTTTTACCAAGGCATTTTTAGGCTGGGTCAGAATCATCTTTAATGTTTCCACATTTAAGGGATCCAGGGAACAAACGACTGGTAAGCGGCCAATAAACTCAGGAATTACCCCAAACTTGACCAGATCTTCTGTGGAGACATCCTGCAACAGATTCCGTCCCTCAAAAGACTCCTTACTGGTAATTTTTGCCCCAAAACCAAGATTGGAAGCATTTCTTCTCTCGCGGATTATCTTGTCAAGACCTTCAAAAGCCCCACCGCAGATAAACAGAATATTTGTGGTATCAAGCTGTATCAGTTCCTGATGAGGATGTTTGCGTCCACCTTTTGGCGGGATATTGGCAACCGTACCTTCAATCAGCTTGAGCAAAGATTGCTGAACCCCTTCACCGGAAACATCACGGGTGATGGATGTATTTTCACCCTTACGGGCAATCTTATCAATCTCGTCAATGTAGACGATGCCTCTTTCTGCCTTAGGTAGATTAAAATCAGCATCGTGAATCAATTTTAAAAGAATCGATTCAACATCATCCCCTACATAACCAGCCTCAGTTAATGAAGTGGCATCGGCAATGCTGAATGGCACATCCAGAATTTTGGCCAAAGTCTTAGCCAAAAGGGTCTTGCCACTTCCAGTCGGACCCAATAACAGTATGTTTGACTTCTGAATCTCAACATCATCTCCGGATTTAATTCCATTGATGCGTTTGAAGTGATTGTACACTGCCACTGCAATGGTGCGCTTGGTTCTTTCCTGACCGACCAGATATCGGCTCAGTTCCTCATGAATCTGCATGGGCTTTAATAGTCTGCCACCCACAATAGGCGCAGCATCCTCCTCAAGTTCCTCCATAATAATTTCATTACAGAGTTCCACACAGGCATCACAAATGTATACATCAGGCCCAGCAATAAGCTTTTTGACCTGATCCTGAGATTTTCCACAAAAGGAACATCTCAGGTTCTCGTTTCCCTTGGATGTGAACATGCTCATGATGGGTTTCTCTCCATAACCTTATCCACAATTCCATATTCAAGGGCTTCTTTGGCGGTCATGTAATAATCTCTGTCTGAATCCTCAGTGACCTTATCAAGGGGCTGACCGGTATAACCTGCCATCATCTGATTCATCAAAGATTTGATACGAAGTATTTCAGTGGCCCGGATTTCAACATCAGTGGCCTGGCCAGCCGCACCACCTAAGGGTTGATGAATCATGACTGTACTATGCGGGAGAGCGTAGCGTTTCCCCTTCTGGCCCGCAGCCAGAATGGTAGCCGCCATACTCGCAGCCTGGCCCAGACATATTGTTGTGATCTGGGGTTTTACATACTGCATGGTATCAATAATCGCAAGGCCTGCTGAAACAGAGCCTCCCGGAGAATTGATATAGAACTGAATATCCTTGTCACAATCCTCAGCTTCCAGAAACAAAAGCTGAGCGATGATGATATTGGCAACCTCGTCATAGATCTGGCTACCCAAAAATACGATTCTGTCCTTCAATAATCTGGAGTAGAGATCATAGGATCTCTCTCCACGACTCGAAGACTCAACAACCATTGGAATCAAAGGCACAAGTATCTCCTTTACGCTTCAGCGGAAGCTTCCTCTCCCGCTGCACTTTCCGTTTCGGCAGGAAAGTAAAGGTTTTCAAGAAAGTGAAGAGCCTTTTCCTGTTTAATCTCAGCCCGAATTAACACTCGTCTGCCAAGACTTTCCACAAATTCCAATATTTCGTGAACTTCTTTTCTCAAAACCATGGCCGTATAACGAATTCTCCAGGATACTTCATTTTCCTCAACCGTTAGTCCTTCCTGGTCCGCAATTCGAGTAAGGGCAAAACTAAGCTTCAATTCTTTCTCGGAAGCTTTGTCTACCTCAAGGGTATACTCTTCCTCAGTTTTTCCCTGAGAAGTCAAAAAATCTTCAAAGGTACTTTTTTTCTGCTCCAGATCAAGTTTTAAATCATGAAGTTTTGCCTCGCTGAGTTCGCGAACAAGTCCAGCTGGAACATCACATTGAATAATTGAATACAGGCTGTCCTGCAGATTGGATCTTAACTTCTTACGGGCTGCTTCTTTGTTGGAGCTTTCAATTTCCTTGCGAATAGCCTGCTTTAAATCTTCTACGGTTTCAAATCCACCAAGACTCTTCAAAAAGTCCGAATCCATTTCGGGAAGAGTTACCGTTTTATGGGTCAGCACCTTGATTTCAATTTTAGCGGTTTTTCCTGATAAGGCCTTGTTAAAATAGTCCTCTCCAAATGTGTGATCCACTTCAAAACGGTCCAGCTTTTTGTGCCCAACCAGATGCTTGTCAAAATCAGGGTACAGCTGATTCTCTCCCACCAGAGTCGAAACATTGTAATGCTTCAGAAAAGGAGATTCTTCCTCACCGATTTTTCCGCGAATCAACAGAGAAACCAAATCACCATTCTTGATTTCCTCGCCCTCACTCACATCTGATTTAACGGAATGTTTATTTCTGAGCTGCTCAAGGAAACTATTCACAGAGTCATCAGTAACTGCCTCAACCTCTGGGGTCTCCACCTTCAGATTTTTGTAGTCTCCCAGTTGAAACGAGGGAGCAACCGCAAAAGATGCCTGAAACTTAAATTCAGAATCAGTCAGGGATTTTTCTCCATACTGAACCTCAGAAATAGGTTGAATCCCTTCCTGATCTACGGCCTCATAATATGTGAAGGGCAACAGTTCTGACTGAACATACTCCATAAAGCGATCTGCGCCCACCTGTCTTTTGACCAGGGCCAAAGGAGTTTTATCTTTTCTGAATCCGGGAATACTCATGTGTCTGAGAATTTGTTTGGCGACACTCTTAGATGCTTCCTTTACGCTTTCCGCAGGAGCTGACACATCCAATTGAATTCGGGAGCCTTCCAGTTCTTTTTTCACGATATTTAGCTTAACTTTAGCCATGAATTACCACCTGCAAAATCTCTGAACACCTGTTCACACTGTTTGAATACTTTAATGCGGATGAAGAGACTCGAACTCTTACACCGTACGGCACCAGATCCTAAGTCTGGCGTGTCTACCAATTCCACCACATCCGCGCATCTACCAACTGCCACAAAGACATAAAGCCCCGTGAAGCCCACTATTTTAACAGGGGATCACGGGAATCTCAACAAAACTCAATCGGATT
>JACFNL010000005.1 GCA_019454875.1 Candidatus Cloacimonadota bacterium
TGAAATCGGCCTCCTGAGTGAGTTCAATTAAGAGTCCTTCCTGTTTTCTATACTCTATGACGGTTTGGGTGATTTTTTGATGTAGATTTTGCATAAATTTATGCTACCACGGGGTTTTTGGGCTTGTTTTAAGGCGGCAAGAGTGGGCAAGTTCCGAGATTTTGCAATTTTTGAAAGTCTTGTCTCAGATCGGGCACAAGCAGAGAGAAATGGGGCACTAAAATCTATACTTTTAAAGGGGTTGGTACGGATTGGAAAATGGTGTCCAAAATCCTGTCAAGATAAATCTGCAATAATGGGAGCGTGACAGATGCATTTTATTAGCCCCTATGCTGTTGGATTAACATCTGCCAAAATCAAACAGGCCGTGACAGATTGTTGTGATCCAAGACCAACGGCCTTTAATAGAGCCAGCCGGTGCGAAAGGAGACCCCAACAAAAACAAATAAAACAGAAATGATAGTGACTGGGATAATGTGCCAGGCCAGACTGTTAAGATTCTTTACGCTAAGATTGGGAATAACTCTTAACCTGGCATCCAGAGCAAAACACATGGTAATTCCCAAAAGCCCAAGTTTTAGAAGAACAAGCCTTGCAAGAGGATCGGAAAACAGAAACCAGTGATTCAGATCGGGAATATAATGGTGGGCAAGCCATAAACCACTTAGGATTTGAATGACAAGGGAAGGAATTCCGATGAGTTCGTAGTTTTTTTCAAATTGCTGGATTTCTTCAATGGTTTGGGACTTAAGGGCCCTTGGCAATATGGTCAGTGCCAGAACCAGATGGCCCCCCGTCCAGATTGTGGCCGAAAGCAGGTGAATAAAAAGAATGACTCCATACATGATTAAAATCCGATTTTGTAACTGATTTGAATTCGTCGGCCCCGGGGTGGGGTTAGCATTTTGTGGTTGCTGACTGTGTAATTGAGTGTACGGTAATCTTCATCAAGAAGGTTGAGCACATCCAGTCGCAGCTCACGGGAACGGCTGTGTTTATACACCAGGCCAAAATCATGAATTGTGGCTGGGGGCTGATTTGCGGGAATGATCCCCAGATCATCAACCCGTTCTCCCAGATAGCGGGTTGTAGTGTACAATCTGAGATTGTCTCTGATTTTGTAATCCAAACCCAGGGATCCATTAAAATTCATGGTTCCCGGCATAGGATTTGCGGCCGTTGCAATATCCTGATAGTTCATAAAGTTAAGATTGGTATACCACTGTAACTTATGGTTGATTTTTTCATTCCATTCCAACTCCCATCCGGAGGAATGGATGACCCCGCTACGGTTAGTGTAGGTATTTACCGAGGCCCTTAAGAGATTTGTAAGGCGCATATCATAGCGGGTAACTGAAATTTGTCTGTCACCCCGTTTCATTGACTTGGACCAGTTGTATTCCCAGGATTCAATACACTCTTCCCTCAATTGAACTGACCCACGAAAGGCTACAGTCGGGATATTACTGAACAACTCAAATGGGTTAGGATATCGAAATCCCTTGCCCCAGATGACCTTAAGAAACTCGTCCTCGTTTAAGGCAAAGGTAACGGCATATTTGGGAGTATATCCATTGCCGACAATTTCATGTGAATTGCGGCGGTTGGCTGCGAGTATGCTGATTTTATCCGAGGCTTTGAAAATTCCCTGAATATAAATTCCTTCCATGCGAAGGGATCCAGGGATAAGGCTGAAAAACTCATTGGATGGCAGAGGGGTTTGCGTGAACACACTGGATGCCCAGTTCACATTAGAGCCGAAGGTCTTTTGTCCAAAGGAGATGTTTTCCTGATTGTATCCCAGGATCAGATTCAATCTGTCATTGACCTGTTTTTCTGCCTGAACCTCAAACTCGTGTGCTTTGGAGTCTGAATCCAGATTAAACAGGTAGAGGTCAAATTCACGGACTCTTTCAGAGGAATCTGAGGTCTTAAACAGTGTTTTGACTCTGGTCTTATCCGAAAATCTGTGTGTGTATTCAAGGCCTAGCCAGTTTTGTCGAATCTGATTCTCTGAACGGACCCTTCCTGGTTCATGAAAGGACATAGGTATATTAAAAAGGGTTGGGTCGCGGAAAAAGGGACTGCCAGGAGTGGCCCTTTCAAAAATTCCACCCCAGAATGGGATTCTGGCATCTTCCTGATAGGAGGCGTTTCTTTGTACTCGATAAGTCCCATAACTAAGCTTTAAATCCCGAAATTGTGAAACCCCAAGAAAGGAAACATTGTCGTAGTCCAGACGAAAGTCTGAGGCCTGACCAGGATAGGAGCGAACCACACCCCGCCCATTTAACAGATTGTCAAACCCATTCCTTTGATTGCTGTGATACTGATAATCACCAGGTTTGGCTCTATCTGTTCCATCCTCAGAAAACACCCGCAAGGAAAAAAAATGCAGATTCTGCTCGTCTCTTTCAAAGTATCCTACACTGGTTCCAAATACACCGGAGCTGCCCAAAGCAAAATTGACAAAATTACTTTCGTAACCCCTACCATCAAAGGTTTCAATATTGATAACTCCGGAGTAGGCATTGGATCCATAAAGGACAGATCCAGGACCGCGAACCAGCTCCAGTCTCTTGATACTTTCTTTGGGAATAGCATCCAGATTAAAGTTTGGACCGGTAGGGTCGTTCAATTTGATACCGTTGATAACCAGTAAAACCTTGTTGTTGTAGATCTGATTCTGAATCGATCTGATATTGATATATTGTCTGCCTAGATGTCCTTCCTCAATATGTACCCCGGGGGCTGTTTTTAAAAGGTCATAGACAGAATCAAATTTTTGAATGTCCCTTTGAGTGTAAACCTTAACAATCGAGGGGGTGGATAAAGGAGAATCAAGCTTTTTTGTGGCACCGGTAGTGGCCTCTGCATTCATGGCATTGGAAATATCCAAAAGCAGGTGATGCACCCG
Organism: Candidatus Cloacimonadota bacterium; assembly: GCA_019454875.1. GTDB lineage: Bacteria > Muiribacteriota > UBA6191 > UBA6191 > UBA6191 > UBA6191. The sequence continues at coordinate 2,918 of JACFNL010000005.1, forward strand.
ACCTGTGGGATGGTTATGAGCAATTGTCTTTGGTACCAGAATCAGTCCAGCCAGACCAAGGTTTCTGGAAAAACCCAAAAGATTTATCATCGTTTTCATTACTAAATGAGCTTAATCGCACAAAAACAGACAGTCAAGGGTTCTGAGGCTCTTCCTAGTACAATAAGGCTAATTATTTTTTAGCTCGATGAGGTCACGAATTGCTTTAGAGGCACAGTACGCTCCAAAAAGTGGGGGCATCCACGAGATAGTACCGATCACAGACTTTTTGTTGCGGCTGCCATCTGTTTCTAAAACCTTGGATTTATCAACTTCTTCGGGGGAAAAAACTACCCAGAAACCAGTTCGGATATTTTGTTGATGCAACCGCTTTCTTAAAGTCTTTGCAAGGGTACATTGATAGGATTTGCTGATATCACAGATACGGATTTTTTCCGGATCTACTTTGCCACCGGCCCCCATTGCCGAGACAAGAGGCAAAGATGCTTTTATACAGGCAGAGATCAGGCTTACCTTAGGGGACAGGGTGTCAATGCAGTCAAGCACATAGTCAAAACGACCGGGAGCAATCAGAGAATCCATGGCTTCTTCGTTAAGGTAATCTGGGATACAGTGAACGATCAGCTGGGAATTTATGTCCAACAACCTGTCACGAAGCACCATGGCCTTGTTTTTTCCTTTGCTGGAGTCCAGGGCGACTAGCTGCCGGTTTTTGTTGGATGGTTCTACCTCATCCCCATCAACGATGGTGAGGTGTCCAACCCCTGCCCTGCATAGGCACTCAGCCGCAAAACCACCGACCCCACCCAGACCAACAACTAGAACATGGCTGTTATTCAGAGTTTTCACAGCCAGATCCCCTATCAACATTCTTTCGCGAATTAACCAGTCTTCCTGCATGGAATCAGTTTGCCATAAAATCGGAAAAAATTCGCATGAATCTGAAGAATCAGGGCTTGCAGATCCATTTGCAGAAGACTGGCTGCCCTTAAATAGATATCCTCAATCGATTTTGCCTCTTGATCGTCAGTTTCCAGAAGTATGTACTCTTTGGGAATCTTCTGAAAAGCCGTCAGTGTTTTTTTTGAGTTACTAAACAATGAAGTCCCAAATCCAAGATAGATCCCAGCAGAAGTGAGTGACAAAGCTTCCTCCTTACTCCCATAAAATCCATGAATCAGAATGGGTTGCCCGATCCCTGTCTGCAAGGCAAGTTTTACACACAATGAATGGGAGCGAACGCTATGTAGGATCAGGGGGTAATCCGTGGTTTTGGCCAATTCCAAAAATGCCTGATAGGCACTGATTTGTAGATTCCAGGGTGTCTGGCATGTTTTATCCAGACCAGTTTCTCCAAGTCCGACAAGCCTTGGGTGAGAAAGGTTTGAACGAATCAAATCAAGATCCGAGTTAAAGTCAGGCGTTAGGTTATAGGGATGTAGACCAAGACAGAAGTAGGAGTCATTTACCAGAGGATCTCTGGCATTTAAACAAAGAACTTTTAAGGGGTTTTTATCCGAAGAGTTATGAGTATGAGCGTTTAAAAACATTAGATTCGTCTGGAACAGTTCTAAACTATTCTTGCATACCAGCAACCCACAAGGATATGATAAAACCCAACAGGACACCTAGTATTAAACTACTGGCAGGAGTACAAAAATGCGAGTACAGAATTTAATTTTATCACTGACATTGGTTGCAGGTTCAATGGCTACCGAAGCAGATCTGCTCACAAGGGCAAGAGGCGTTTTCAAACCTATCCCTCTGGATCAGGCTGAGCTCATGAAGCTGATTGACAACCCGAAAAACCCCATCACTCCTGAAAAGGTTGATTTGGGTAAAAAACTTTATTTTGATACTCGTTTGTCTAAAAGTAATCTGATCAGCTGTAATACCTGTCACAATCTTTCCTTGGGTGGAGTTGATGGAGTCGGGGCAGCAATTGGCCATAAGTGGATGGCAAATCCTCACCATTTAAATTCTCCCACTGTGTACAATTCTGTGTTTAACTTCAAACAGTTTTGGGATGGCAGGGCGGCAGATCTGGAAGAACAGGCTATGGGACCAATTGTTGCAGAGCCAGAAATGGCTGCAACAGAAATGATGGTGGCCCATAGAATCAAGGCAAGTCCTGAGTATGTGGAAGAGTTTGCCAAAGTGTTTGGTGATGAGGAAATCAGCCTGACTACCATTGGCAAAGCCATAGGAGCATTTGAAAGAACTCTGGTAACCAGGGCCCCCTTTGATGAATATCTGGAAGGCAATCAGTCTGCCTTGAACGAGCAGGAGACCAGGGGACTTAAGTTGTTCATGGATAAGGGTTGTATTACTTGCCATTCCGGTGTTGGGGTTGGTGGAACCATGTTTCAAAAATTTCCACTGATGGGCAAATACAAGTATGAAAATGTAGGAGATTTTAAAGGCAATGAAAATGGCCTGACCAAAGTTCCCATTTTAAGAAACATCACCCAGACAGCCCCTTATCTTCACAATGGTGCGGTTTGGACCCTGGAAGAAGCCGTGGAAATCATGGCAGAAAATCAGTTGGGTATTAAACTCAGTGCTGAGGAAGTGGCTGATATTGTGGCTTTTATGGGTAGCCTGGAAGGCGAAAAACCAAAAATTGAACTTCCTATTTTGCCAAACTGGGGACCAAAAACTATCCGCCCTAATGTGAATTGATCCGGGGGTCTGGGCTTTTATCAGGGCAACATATTCAAAAAGTTTGCGTACTAATTAAAAGCCCGGATTATACTGGAGATAATTATGTCAGGATTTATGCTTCGCCTTTTACTGCTTTTTTTATTAACTGTGATGTCTGGTGCAGATAATCTGTTTCCAGAGGAAAACTTTTTTCAGGGACTGGAGCTTGGTTCTCCTAGTACTGAGGAAAACTTTTTTTCAGGAGTAGCAGTGGATCCTGGTACAAGCACCCGTGTGGAAAGTGAAGCAGAGACAGAAATCCGAAGCTACTGGGCCCGTATCAGTGGCTCATCCAATCAACGACCAACCCCAGACAGAATTTTAAGGGATTTACAGGATAAGGTCCGTATAACCCAGGGTAATGATGCCGAGGCATTGTATGAATTCAGTCGGGCTCTGATGTACTGGTCAAGAGAACCGGCATTCCGATCACAGATGTCCTCCATGAACCGCATGGCAGGAATCTATCTGCAAAAGGCCATGGAACTTAGGGGAGACCAATCCGTTTATGCCTTAAAAGCCAGACATTTTTATCAGAGGCAGTTCGGATCCAGTTTGTCTTCTGAATTGATGCAGGAGCTGGAACAGGCGGAGTCAGCGGCAGCTTCTGGAAATCTTACCGAGGCAGAAGGTATTGTACGAAGACTGGCCCATCAGACCAGTTTTCGGGATCGTCGTGTTCTGCGCCTGATGGAAGGAATTCTCAGATCCAAGGCTTCTTCAGAGTCGGATCCAGAACGGGCCGCAACTTTTACAGCCGAAGCCAATTTTATTGCCAGAAGTTTGGCTGAAACCGGGGCCGAAGAAGAGGCGATTATGGCTCAGATTGAAGACTCTCCCACCGGTCAATCCCCATCTCAGAGTCCGGCCACAATCACCACCGATCAGCGAGCTGTAGATTCTTCCATTGATCAGGCATATCAGCTTGATAAAACCAATAAACCTTCTGAGGCCTTAAATGTTTTGAAGGAACTGAATAGAAATACCGGTTATCGTTCTGCCAAGGCCCGTTATTATCTGGGTCGTCAGTTAATCCGTATGGCAAGACTGCCTGAGTTTCGCTCCCAGCAGGAGGAGTTTCTGGCTCAAGGTAATCAGCATCTTACGGAGGCCAGAAATCTTCGTGGCCGACACCTGGAACAATTTCCAGACAACTCAAGGTTTGCTGATGAATCCGAGAAGCTGTATCGCGAAATTGACAGGATCAATCTAGCCAATGATCAGGAAAGGGCTGTTGATAATCTGATCGGGAAAGCATTGGAGTTGAACGGATTTAACAAGCATCAGGAGGCTTTAGCCGAGCTGAATCAGGCCGTTACTGTCTCAGAAAGAAAATGTGCCAAGTCCCTGTATTTTCTGGGAAAACAATATATTCTTCTGAACAATGCCTCTTTGGCCAGAACCAATCTGGAGGCCAGCAAGGCTCTGCGCACTCAGAATTTGACTGTTTATACTCAAAATGATGTATGGGGTACACATGCTTCAAATCTTTTGGAGCAGATGACAGCCAGTACACAGACCGTACCCACTCCAACACCTAGACCGGATCCAGAAGTAACCCCAAGACCAGAGCCTGCGCCTCAGGTTGTTGCAGATGGCTCATCCCAGAGTTTAGTGAAGCCTCTTAGCGGATCTGTTACATCACCCTATGGAATGAGAACCCATCCGATACACAGAACCCAAAGAATGCACGGTGGCTTAGATATTGGGGCTCGGCGAGGAACTCCAATTAAGGCAATGGCTAATGGTAAAATTATTCATGTGGGCTGGATCTCAGGTTATGGAAAAACCGTGAAGGTTCGATATGACAATGGTTACGAGTCCCTGTTTGCACATATGCATAATTACAACGGTGCCAACGGGGAATCCAGAGTGAATCAAAGGGTTCGGGTAGGGGAATCTGTTGGTCAGGTAAATTCAACTGGAGGTTCTACAGGAGATCACCTGCACCTTGAGTTAAGAAGAAACGGAACCAGAATCAGTCCGGCTGAAGTTTTAGGCAAACAGAATCGCAGAGGGGAAACAATTTGATACCTGGCCTCTCTGTTCTCAGAACCCTGTTTTTATGGGTGGGACTGATTGGTATTAGTTTTGCCTGGGAGATTCCTTTTGGGGATGGTCTTGGAAAGTTATCCAGCAGTGATAAAAACCAGGAGTCCTTTGATATAGGGCTTCCTTATTCCATGCTTTCTGAGGCGGGTCAACTACATGTTCTGGATCCCATTCAAAAAAAAATCATGGTGTTTGATGTGTTTGGGGTGTTACTGCATGAAATCTCTTTGGATCTTGAAGAATTAACTCCCTATCATCCAATCCAGGCCATACAACTAAGCCTGGGTTCCCGTTATTTTTTACTGAGCCGCAAAAACCAGGGGATGATTCTTCTGGATCCTGCCAATAACCATATCAAAATTTTTCATTCTCAAAATCTGGTGAATCAGGAAATGCTTTATCCAAATGATTTGAAGAGGTATCAGGGATTCTATTTTGTATCTGATCTTCTGGCTCAAAAGGCTTTGATTTATTCGCGACTAGGAAACCTTCTAGGTAAAATCAACTATCCTGAGTCATTGCAGATTGAGGCGTTTTCCCCAAATGAGGTTTTGTGCCTCACAGAATCCAAGGACAGGGCACAGCTTGAATTAGTTTCCATGTCCGCAGACAAAAGAGTGTTTTATCGTCCACCCTTTCATGAGGGCGATGAGTTTGTCTCCCTTAGAATCATTGGTCTTGATGTTTTAGGCAATGTGTATCTTGAAAGAATCAGTGGGAAAAAACATGGTCATGCCAAACACTTTGTTTTAAAAGTGAACCCCTTAGGTCAACTGCAAAAAGAGGCTCGAGTCGAAGTGACACCGGCGGACAGTTTTGAGCTTGGTTTTCGATTTGTTCTGATGGCAGAGGACAAACTGTTTCAGTTGCACTTTAATAAATCAGCACTTTCTGTTAAGGGAATTCTCTTAAAGTAGTCGTCTTTTGTATCCAAAATAGGATCTAAGATTCAAAAGCATTGCCAAGGCTGTATATACAATACAACATTGAGATAAAAATGCAAGACCGTAGCTTTTGGAAATGAACCATCCCATCAATACAGGGGTTATGGAAGTGGCAATGACGGCCATGGCACTGGACAGGGACCGGATTGCCCCCAGGTGTTGCAATCCATAACTTTCAGCCAAAAATGCGGGAACCATAGATGTACTGAACCCAACACAGGCTCCACAAAAAAACATAAACAACTGCATACCTAAAATCTCTGGGATAAGAATCAGGGACAGGAATCCAAAAAGTAATGGGGAGAGATAGAGGGGCAAAAGATTCAGCGCAGTAAAGCGATCAATTAGAGGCCCCATAATCAGGGAGCAGAACAGTCTTGCTATAGCAAAAAGGGTCATACACCAGGCCAGTTCTGTCAATGCCCAGTCAGCCTGAAGAAAAAACGCCTTTATATGAAAAAACATACCAGTCAGAACCAGAGCCGGGGCCAGAGTTCCGGGAAGTAAAAGCCAGAAATTGATATCCTTGATAACCTCTTCTCTAGTCCAGTCTTTTTGCAGTCGGGATTTGGACTCTATAAAAGTGTCTTCATCGGGTAACAGGGATTTTAGTTGAATGGGCCGCAGTCTCCAATGAGTACCTCCAAGTACAATAAGTACAATAATGGCCAGGGTAATCCAGGTTGTTTCAGGGCTGAATCTCTCCATCAGAATAATAATCACCCAGGGAAAAAATGCCTCACCCATAGTATGACCTAGCCCGCTTAAAGCCAGGGCTTTGCCTCGAGAACGCAAAAACCGGGAGCTGAGATAAAGAACTGAAGTATGAAGCAGAAGGCCGATGCTGAAAAATCGAAGACCAAGAAGACCAATTCCCAATACCATCCAGTTTGGGCTTAATCCCATAATCAGACAGGAAGAACTGATACCAACAATCCCAATCCAGCCCAGCCTGTGTATGGAAATCCGATCACTAAAAGGCCCAAAACCCATAAGAACAAAGGCAGATAGTAGTGTGGCCAGGGAATAAAGGCCTCCAAAATAAAAGGCGTTTAGCTCAAACTGGTTCTCTACCCATAAGCTGAAAAGGGCCACAAAGTAGGTCTGACCGTAAGCCGAAAAAAATCTCAGCCAGAATCCATATACAATCGGCACAGGATGTTGTTTTAAAAGTTCAATCACGGGGGCCTATAATACACCTCAGGGAGTGAAACCAGCTCGCTTAAAACCCCCGACCACACCCAATTCAGGCTTTAATAGCTGGATTTCTGACAGTCTGTATTTGTGGATGCAGGGAGGCCGTGCCGAGGAGCATAGACCTTCTATATTAATGGAGTCAGGAACAGTAACCGAAATACCCTCCCAATCCTGTAACTCAATAAGGTTTTTAAAAGATGCATTAGCTTTGAATGGAAGGATAAAAGGAAGATTTTTTCTTTGGGGCAATGTAATGGAATTGCGAATCAAATCCTCTTCCTTTGAATTTATGCGCAACAAATCCTCTGGCCTTAGTTCTCCTAGATAAAAAAGAGTGTCAGAACAGGCTTGATGAAGACCCTTATCCATAGTGCAGGCCCAGTTACTAAGAATGTATGCCAAAAAGGTATCTCCTTGTGAAGATGCTTTTGCAGATTTTTCAAAGAGGGTATGGGCCAGATATCGATCCCAAAATACGAAATTTTTGATTTCATGCCGCATGGGGTGTTGCATCCAGTAATAACCCAATAACAAAACCACAGAAAAAAGCGGTGGCCGCAAATAATTTTTACATACCATTGCAATGGGCAAGGCCATGCCCAGACAGAACCAGGCCACACCATAACGGGTTGCTGGTGCGTTATATAAAACAAACCAGGTTCCGGCAATTTGAATAAGAATTATCTCCTTGAGCCCAGGTAATTTCGGCCTGTGTATTAAGAGTAGAAATAGAAGTAAAATCCAGGCAAAAGTAATTCCGCTTACGAGAAACAAGGAACCATATTCGCATTCAAGCCAGGACGGAACCCAGTCCAGAAACTGGGCACCCACGGGCATTTTTTTTCCACACCAGCGGGAGTATTCCTGAATGTGCAGTCTCATTAGCTGTGCTGTACCTTCTGTAATGGAAGCGGGAGATGGAAGACAAAACCAGGGAACCGGGAAAAAAAAGCATCCAGAACTCAGAAAGGTACTAAGTCCCGGAGGAATAAGAATCAATAGGAGCAAACCCAAACATCGATAAATGTGCTGGGGGTTTTTCATAAGGTAAAAAAAGCCAAGTATCAGAAGCAGTGGTGCTGTACTTAGACGAATACCTAAAACAAATGCAGCCAGAAGCAAAGCCATATTCTTGCGAAACCTGTCCCCGAAGCTACTGTTAAGCCATAACCAGGAACAAACAAGAATAATTAACTGAGGCATTAGATCAGGACTTAGGGAGTTTAATATGTTGTGATAAGTAGATAGCACCAAAAATACGAGGGTTCCGGCGATTAAAAACACAGAGTTGGCAAAATTATTGTGTTTTTGGGAAAGACCCCTTATTGCCGAACAAAGACCAAAAATCAGAAGAGTTACTACAAAGGATCCTCCAAAAGCCCCCATTCTTCCTTCAAGAACCCCATGATCCCAAAATGCCGTCAGGACAAACCAGCCATGGGAGTTGGCATAGGCTTCCTGAAGATTTCCTAACCCAGGGATAATTCCATATTCGGCCAGCCAGCGGGTGATGGGGTAGTGGTATAGGTGAGTATCCCCCCAGACAACCTCCGGCAAGCACAAGGTTGAGGCTAAGAGACAGGCAATCAGGATATCCGGCAGCTTCCCTAGAAACAAAGTACCATACTGACAAAACATCCTGATAATCCGTAAACGGCCGAGGGCCAAAAGTACTAAAACCAGGCAAGGCAGCACAAAGTAGGGGCTAATAGCTGTAAATAGAGACAAAAACAAAAACAGGTCACAGAAAAACAGGGTTCCCAGACAGCAATAGATACATAGACTCATTTCCTTATATCCCAGGTGGATTTTAAGGCGACAGCTGAGGAGATATCCAAGCAGCCCTGTCAAAAATGAGGTGATGAGAAGGCAGATAAAAAGAATCAGCATTTTCTACTCTTTACTTTGAAATCCCATCAGGTGATTTGGGTTTATGGGGCGAAGGTGATTGAGAGATTCCGGGTTTGCACAGGGAGGGGGGAGGGAAGAACATCGAGGAGCATTATTGTGTAGCCAGGGGGAATTGACTTTAAAAGAATTCCACAGATAATCCCTGAGGTCTGATGGTTCAAGAAAGTCCAGAGCCTTGTTTGGAACAAGCCACGGTAGGCTGTTGATTTTGGGGTTCTGAATACGAAACAGATTTTCATGCAGGGGCGGGAAATTCCAGAACATAAAAACAGTTAAAATGAGCAGGGCTATTGAGGTTTTGTATGTCAGGATTGATGAGTTTATGTTGATTCTCAATTGCAGAGCTATCAGGAAGGGGGCCATAAACCAGATTGCTCCGTATCGGAGGGCTGGAGCGGTTAAAAGCATAAATACAACCATAACAAGCGAGCAAAACAGTGCCTGTAGATCCTTCGATTCCATTCTACGATAGGGCAGTACTACAATACCTAGAATTAAAAGACCTGTGGGTATTTGATTGTATTCACAAAAAAACCAGTCTGGAATCCAGCTCAATGCGGGAGCAGAATCAATTGGTATCTTGTCACACCAGATCACAATCTCACGGATATGCATTTGCATGGCATAAGCCCCGCTGCTTTTGACTCCCCAATCAGCGCAAAACCAGGGCAGGGGATACAGAGGACACCCACTGCTTAGGAAAGTGGAATAAACTGCTGGAATCAGAAGAATTACAATCCAAAACAAAAAGACAGGGTTTTTGAGCCTGTGATTGAAGATGTACCAGAAGGTAAATAATAAAAACACTGGAAGCAGGGTGACACGAATACATATAGACAGGGCCAGAAGAACTAGAATCACTTTTTCCTGAATCTGTCTTTGATTATTGGGATAGATCCAGAGGGAGATGCATAAAAGCCCGATCCATTGAGCAAAAGGGTCGGGACTTAAGGATGCAAAGATATTGTGAGTCATGCCAAGGATTGTGAGGATTAAAAATGCCCCCATCCCAAGAATTCTGTGAGGCAGGCGGCACACAGAATAGAGAAACAATCCCAGGGTCAAAGCTCCACCAGCAGTACCAAGTCGATCTGAAAATATACCTGTGTCAAAAGGAGCAAACAGGGCAAACCATCCAGCTGAATGAGAGTAGGTGGGATCAATCAATCCAATTCCCTGAACAATCCCATAACTGGAAATCCACTTAAGCAAAGGATAGTGGTAGTAGTGTGTATCAGACCAGCTTAGCGGCAATAGGGTAACAATCGAAGAGGCGATTGAGGCAATACAAAGCCAGGGCAGTTCAGATTGGGTTTTATACCACCACTGTTTCAGAAGTCCTGATTTTAGGCAGTATACAAACAATGCCAGATATAACAGTGTTCCGATTAAAGGTGTAACGGCTGTAAAACAGGCAATGAATAATAAAAGGCTGCATGTGCTGACGATTCCAAGAGTGATTTGAAAAGGCTGGTTCATAGCCCCAAAACAAAGGTCTTTAGGATAAAGAATATAACCAACCAGGGAGTTTAGACAAAATAGTACAAAAGACAGGGCTGATATGAGGATCATGAAATGATTTTATAATATATTAAACTTTAGCAAAGAATCTGATGGCTCAAAAATTTATTGTAAGCGCTTTGTTAATTGTGGTTGGACTTTTGTCTCTGCTTCCTCTGTTTTTTGTTTTATATAGTAAAAACATAGTACTTCCAAACGACTCTCCTAAGAGCAAAGTTGCCCTGGTATTGGGGGCTAGTGTTAAATCGGATGGGACTCTGAGCGGTGTTTTGAGGGACAGGGCAGACACTGCATTGGAACTTTATGAATCCGGTAAGATAGAAAAAGTCCTGATTAGCGGGGACAATCGAAGTCATGACTACAATGAGGTCGTGCCTGTGAAACATTACCTGATTGGCCGTGGAGTTCCTGCCCAGGATATTTACCTGGATTATGCAGGGTTTGATACATATTCCAGTGTGTACCGGGCCAAGGAGGTTTTTTCTGTGTCTGAGGTATTGATTGTTACTCAGAAATTCCACTTGCCAAGAGCCCTGTTTTTAGCCCAGGCCCTGAGCTTGAATGCAGTCGGGGTCAAGGCTGACCGCAATCACTATCCCCGTATCTGGTATTTTTATGCACGGGAGATACCAGCTTTTTTTAAAGCTTTGTTTGAGGTAGTGATTGGGGCCAAACCAAGGCATCTTGGTGAAAAAGTGGATCTTTTTGGGGAACCTCAACCCTTTGGACTAAAGAACATCCCGGAAAAATCGTAACATATCATGAAAGGATCTTTTATCAGCTACGGCATCGTAGGCTGCTCCTTTTGTAATGTCTGAACCTGCCCCCTTATTGGTAAAACTGTGTACAGCAGAACCATAGGCCACAAACTGCCATTTGGCTTTGGCATTGCGCATTTCTTCAAAAAATCCGGTTACTTCAGGGTCGGGAACATGCGGGTCAATGCCCCCATGTAATACTAGAATTTCACCTTGGATCGTGTCAGGTTTTGCTGGTAGAGGTGCTTTTAATCCACCATGAAAACTTACAATTGCTTTGACATTGGCCCCAGAACGGGCAAGCTCCAGAACAGCGGTACCACCAAAGCAGTATCCAATGGCTGCAATACTTTTTTCATCCACCAGAGGATGGCTGATAAGCTGCTTTAATCCCGCAATAGTGCGATCCCTTAGGATCAGGGGATTGGATTTGTAATATCCTGAGGTTTTACCAGCTTCTTCTGGGGTTGATGGTCTGACACCTTTTCCGTAAATATCAGGGGCAAAGGCAACAAAACCAAGAGAAGCCATCTGCCGTGCCCGCCTCTTTACATATTCGCTAAGGCCCATCCACTCATGTACAATCAATACTCCGCTGCGTTTATTTTTGTGACTGTCGTCCCAGGCCATAAAACCCTGCATGGTTACATCACCAAGCTGGTATTCCACCAGTCTCTCCTGAATTTTGGCCTGAACCGGCATCAAAAGAATTGCTACAAGGAATAGAGTTTTTATCATGATCGTTCTCCTTATTGTCCAAACATTCAATCTATCAGATTTTGTGAAGGCCTGTTAGAATCTTCCTATGCATAAATGCCAGGATGATAGAATTTTTGAATCTGCAAAAAGTACAGCAGAGTGGCTTAGCTCTTCAGAAGCCAAGACCATGTTAAACAGGGATCCCTATTGGCCTAAGTGGCATTCACCCTGGTGGAGAATGCATCTTTTGATGGAAATGGATATGATAGATCTGGTTCCCAGGGATTTTACCAACCAGTTTCTTGAAGTATTTAATCGGCATTACCTGCATTTTTTCCCCCTGCGTATTGAAGAAGTACCACCTTCTGTAGATCCGGTTATGCAGATTGTTTGTCAGTGTGCCCTTGGATCGGCCATAAAAATGTTTACTCTTAGTCTGAAGCCGGATCGCCCTGTAATTCACTGGTTTTCTGACTGGTGCAGACAATATCAGATGGAAGATGGGGGTTATAACTGTGATGAGGCGGCCTATACCAGAGATTTCCCAAAATCTTCCTTAATTTCTACCCTGCCTATGCTGGAGGCTATGTTACTGGAGTGTAAACTTTTTGGGGTTAAGGAACATTTGCCTTTGCTTGAAAAAGGGGCTCAATATTATTTAAGGCGGGGGCTGGTAGGCTCTAGTCGTTCCCCGTCTGTTTCTGTAGACCCATCCTGGGATGTGCCAGTTTTTCCCAGATTTTATGAATTTGACGGACAGAGGGTATTAAAATTTCTTAAAGACTATGCAGAATTTGTGGGAATAGCTTTACCCGTGGAAGCTCAAAACTACCACAGGACTCTTGAGACCAATATCTATGGAATGGCGCGGGAATCCAGGCCGTTTCGCACTGTATTTGACTCACAGTTCTCAAGGGTTCTGGATTCCAGTGGGGAATTTGTTAAAGGAAAATCCGAATCATTTCCTCTTTTGGATATGTTTTTGGATTTTTCCGTAGTGTGGCCCTGGCTGGAACGAGAATTTTTATCCGGCAATAAACAGCCATAAAAAAAAGACAAAAATTGTCAGTAATGTAGTAGGAATCCCAACTTTGGCATGATCATAAAAGCTGATGGTGATTCCCAGATTTTTGGCCTGTTCCACTACAATCAGGTTGGCAATACTGCCAATCAGAATCAGATTTCCTGCCAGAGTGGATGAAACAGCCAGGGAATACCAGGCGACTGAGTTTTGTGTGGCTTCTGGTAGAGAGGGAATGAGTAACATCACAGCAGGGACATTACTTACGATATTGGATAAAACGATACTTACAGTATTGAGAATATAAAGATTTTGCATATCAAGGCCCAGTTTAAGAAGACTATCCATTGCGGATTGAAGAATTCCTGCCTCTACAATTGCTGCCTGTATCCAGAACAGACCACAAAACAGGCTTAACAGATGCCAGTCCACTAATCCAACTAGCTCCTTGGAATGGATGGTGCGACTGATCAGCAAAAAACCAGCAATGCCCAAGGTAGAATATTCCCTGGGAATATCAGTTAAAAACAGCCCAATCAGTAGAAGCATGGACAAAATTGCCTTTAGGCTTTGCCAGCGGTTTAAATCAGGCCAGAGGGGCGAAGATTCCAGTCTGGTTATGACCAACTCAGTCTGGATTTTTTTGGGTAGAGATGGTGCTAACCAGGCCCATGCCAGGATAAGGCCGAGCAGGGCGGGCGGGGTACACCATAAGAAAAACCCCAGAAAATCAAGCTGTCCCGACTGGCCTAGCAGCATATTCTGGGGATTTCCTACAATGGTCATGGCCGAGCCGAGGTTGGAAGACAGGGCCAGACCCAAAAGACATGGGATAGGAGGAATACGACTTTGGCTTAGTGCACGACATAAGACAGGAGTAAAGGCCAGACAGACAATATCATTGGCCAAAAGTGCAGACAATAGAGCGGAGGCCAGCATCATCCAGAACAAAAATATCCGTGGGCGATCCATCAAACAAAGGGTCTTTGATGCTACCCAGGTATAAAACCCTCCCAGACGAAACTGGGCTGAAATAATCATCAACCCGTAAAGCAAAAAGAGGGTAGGGAAATCCAGTGCTTTTGCCAGCTCATGGGAGTCCCACTGAAGAATTACCATCATGGCCAGCCCGCCCAATAGAGCAATTCCACTGCGGTCCAGTTTGTATCCGGGAATACTTCCTAAGGCCAGCCCTGCATAGGATAGAACAAATACAATCAGTACAGGATTCATATATTTATGGTTTTTACAATCTGTTCCGCCTGAATACGAATGTCTGGGACGGCAATACATTCCCATAGGGATGCACGGCAGACAGGTCCCACAGCATATAGGTTTTCAGATACCCTGCCAAGGGGGTCTGTGAGCAGCCCTATCCCAGTTGGACTGGCAGTTGCAAGTCCATTTTTGATCAGATTTTGCATCAGTGGGCGGTTGAGACAGGCATGAATATCAGGACCTAGACAGTTAATTATCCAGTCCACTCTGTATTCATGGATCGCGGTTATTCCCCTTGGTTTCAAGAGTACGGAACATGGATCTTTTCCCTGGATTTTGATGAGCCTGGCAGCTTTGATTTTAAGCTGGGTGCTTTCCACCATGGCAGAAACAGTTTGGTGGGCTTCTTCGGCAATGCGGTGACGGTGTGTATCCCAAAAAGGACGCAGGTGTCTAAGAAAACTCATTTTTTGGGCAGGGCTTAAGCCATACCATAACCTTTGTGTATAAGGCCGTATTGAGTCAAGGATACTTCTCCAGTCTTTATCTGGATGGTTTTTTATCTCCTTTTTAAATCGCTCAAAGATCCTGATCCAGGACTTGCCAATAAGATCAGACCAGTCTATAAGGGCTGGTGTGTGCAAAGTGTCATGGGTATGCGGAATAAGACCTCTTCTGGAAAAGGCAATGATTGGTCCCTGATGTTTGGTATGGTGCAGGGTGAGCAATGCATCCACCATAGAAAGAGAGGTTCCAGCGATAAGGACTCGATCCTGGCTTTTAATCCGGTTCATGGCCAATGGATCGTAGATGTTTTCAATTATAGAGTCATTGCCGGGGAGGCCAATTTTTGTGAAAGGTGGGTTGCCGGTTGCCAAAATACAGACTGTACTGAAAAACTTATGGTTATCCTTGGTTACAACCCAAAAACCTTCTTTGGTTCTTAGAAGATTGTGTACAGATTTTCTGATGATTTGCAGCCGTTCTGGATACTGATCTATCAATTTCAGAAAACAGTCAATCAGATATTGTTTGAAATGATATCGGGGTGAAAACTGAGGTACAGTACCAATGTTTGTGCGCACCCATTCATAAAAACCCCCATGTTCAGAATTGCTAAACCCCATCTTTTCGCTGGAAACATTGAGCAGGTGATGGATATCTCGACTACTGTAGGCTAGTCCACCGTCGTTTTCTTCCAGTCCAAAAATCTGCACCTGATGGTTTGAATGCAAAAGAAGTTCGTGAGCCAGCACAATGCCACTGTAGCCTGTACCAATTATCACAATTTTTTTTGTCATATTTGTGAGTGATTCAGCTGGAGGTCAGCCGGAAATGAGATAGTTGATTCTGTAAGGCATCGGCTCGATTTTGCATATCCTCGGCAGCCCGCGACAGTTCCTCAGCTGTGGCCGTATTTTGCAGGGTAATGGAATTCATCTGTGCCAGGGCATGATCAATCTGGGTTGTAGCATGGGCCTGCTGGTTACTCAAATGACGGACCTGATCCGCGACCACTGCAAATCCTTTGCCGTGTTGCCCGGCTCTTGCAGCCTCTATGGAAGCGTTTAAAGACAAGAGATTGGTTCTTAAGAGTTTGTCATCTCCAACGATATAGGCTTCTCCACTTTCACCCAGGCCGGTTACCGTTGCAATACTTCTGCCCAATTTTCCAATGGGGGCCTGCACCAGAACATATCCGTAAAGTTTTTCATTTTCATCGTGGATTTTTGAGGCAAAAAATGCGGCAGGGGCTTCATAGGATGGGTAATATGATTCAAAGTCCAAAAAGCGTACAGTGTCATCAGTGGTGGCTCTGACTTTTTGATAACTTTTGGCAAGAACGGAGTTTTTTAAGGGCCCGTTGACTAAATCTGCTCCAAAATCAATTTCCTTAAAAGTTGTATAGACAATCCGACCCTGGGTATCGACCAGAAAAATGTCATAAAGCTCATACATCTCAAGCACCTGAACCATGTAGTGATGCAAAGAGTGGTGAAGGCTATCGTATGCGGTTTTGAACTGCGATTCTGAAAAATTCTGTTTTTGTCCCAGTGGGTTTGGGTTGTTCACATAATAGCCGTAAATCATGGAGACATGAGTTGCATCCATTTGGGCTACATAGTTTTTAACATCTGTGGTTGTACCTGTCTGTTTAAGGTATTCACTGGCAAATTCCTTTTCCAGATACTTTAAGACCGAGGCTCGCTGGACAGAATCGGAAATACCGGCCTGATTCAACTCTGTTTTATAATTTGCTACGGCCCCTGAAAGTTTTGTCAAGGCTTCGATGGTGGTAGGGTTCTCCCCCAAGGGATGCATGATTTGATTTGCCATCGCAAAAAAGTCCTCGATGATGCGACTGCGGTTCCACAATTGCAAAGACAGGTTTTCTTCAATTGCTTCAATGGTGGAGTGTTTCATCTCATTTCTAGCAAAAGTTGCAAAGATCATCAAAGGGATTAGGCAGATAGCGAGCAGGCTGATTAGTAGTTTTCTGGAGAATTTCATAATCAGGATTATAACATTGAGACCATTTGATTTGCTGGTCCATCATAGTTCATTTGAATGGGGGCAATTGAAAATGTGATTCAATTGGCCCATGAATTTTGCCTTTCGCCTTTTAGGATTGATTTGTCTGGTTTTTGCCGGATTTGGGGAAACCAACAACTTTGTGAGCACAGAGTACAGTAAAGCCACATTGTCTTCGGAGGTCGGCAGTCTAAGACCTGATCAGGAATTTCGTCTGCTGTTGAGCCTGAAACACCGGGAGAAGTGGCATTCATACTGGTTAAATCCTGGGGACTCCGGAATGCCAACTACCGCAAACTGGTCTTTGCCCGAAGGTTTTTCTGTCATTTCCGAAGAGTTTCCAACTCCTGAAACAATAGCTGCAGGCCCTCTGGTAAATTTTGGTTATGATACTTCTGTTCAGATTCTTTATACCTTAAAAGCCCCAACAAATTTAAATGAATTGAATGTTGTTAAGGCGCGGTTTGACTGGCTGGTTTGTGACGATATATGTATTCCTGAGTCTGTTGATTTGTCCTTGACTCTGACTAAGGGAGATGGTGCGTTACAGGAGTCTTTAGCGAACCAATTCCAGAGTGCAAAGCAAATGATCCCACATCAGAAACTGGAGTCAGATTTTTACATTCAGAATGGCATTTTGAATCTGGAAATACATTCCCAAAAACTGGCTGATGGTCCTGTCTATTTTTTCCCGCTTGAGCCCTTGTGGATAGAGCCTTCGACCCCACAGGAATGGAAGCGTTTTACAGAGGGGCTTTCTGGAAGAATTGCACTTGTTGATCAACCACCTTCTGTTATTGAGGGAGTGTTGCGGGTTGGTGATCGGGGTTATTTGATTCAAGGGCCTATATCAAGCAGTCCTGAATCAGAAAATAAAGAAGTTCTGGGGTTAGGGATGGCCCTGCTTCTGGCCTTTGTGGGCGGGATTATCTTAAACCTCATGCCCTGTGTGTTGCCCATTTTGTTTTTGAAGGCCTGGAGTCTGGCCCGAACCCAGGAAATGACTCAGAATGCAGCCCGAAAAGAAGGGGTTTTATATAGTCTGGGAATTGTACTTAGCTTTTTATTGATAGCTGGTGTTTTACTGATTCTTAAAACCAAGGGAGAGGAACTGGGCTGGGGATTTCAGTTGCAGGTCCCAGGATTTGTCTTTTTTATGGCCATTTTAATGTTTGTAATTGGACTTAACCTGATTGGCTGGTTTGAGTTACCAGTGCTGATGGGGGAGAAAAATCAGGAGCTGGCCCAGTCCGATTCCCCTGTGGCCAGTTTTATGACCGGGGTACTTGCAACTTTCGTGGCAACCCCATGTTCCGGGCCATTTATGGCGGCAGCCATTGGATTTGCTTTATCCCAGAATGCTGTAGCAGCTTTGCTGATTTTTGGTTTTCTTGGTCTTGGCCTCGCCAGTCCTTATCTTTTGATATGCTGGTTTCCCGGTTTGCGAAGCCGCTTACCCAAACCTGGGAAATGGATGGAGAATCTAAGACAGCTTCTTGGGTTTCCCATGTTTTTCACTACGGCCTGGCTTTTATGGGTACTGACTTTGCAAACTGATGATCAGACCCTTTTGTACTCCATGTTTTATTTGGTGTTTATCAGCTTTTGTCTTTGGTGGATTCATAAAGCGGATCAGAAAAGTCGGGTCTATCGCTTTGGGCTTACTGTGATTTTACTGATAGCTTGTGTATTTCTGGCACTTGCGATCCCGGGGCTTAAGGACAGAGAAGCCACAAAAAAGGCAGATTGGCAGGAGTTTTCCGAAACAAAAATTCAAGAGTATTTAAGTCAGGGTAAACCGGTATTTGTAGATGTGACAGCAAGCTGGTGTATATCCTGTATGGTGAATGAACGGGTTGTGTTGGATACAGAATCTGTTCAGGAAATTTTTTTACAAAATGAAGTTCAGCTTTTAAAGGCTGACTGGACCAAAAAAGATGCCGTGATTGCGAGGTACTTGCAGTCATTTGGTCGGGAGGGGGTACCTCTTTATGTTCTCTATCGGCCTGACGGTACCAAAGAGATTTTACCCCAGATATTAACAGAAGGTATAATTCGGGAGTCTTTGGACTCTCTTAAATAAGGAGATCTTATATGAGTTTGTGGAAAAAAATTGCCGTTTCAATAATGGCTGTGAGTGTAGTTGCTGGTATTGCTGTGGCTTCAGCAAAATTGCCATCAGGGCCAGCTTTGAATGAAATGGCCCCTGATTTTGAAGCGGTAGACAGCAATGGAGTAAAACATAAGCTGTCTGATTATCGCGGTAAAATTGTTGTTTTGGAATGGAAAAACCATGAGTGCCCATTTGTAGTCAAACACTACAGCGAAGGCAATATGCAGTCTTTGCAGAAGTATGCCCGTGATAATGGGGCTGTGTGGTTATCTGTGGTGTCCTCTGCTCCAGGAAAGCAGGGATATCTAAGTAATGAGGATGCCAATGCCCTGATGAAAAAAGAAAAGTCCAATGCTAATGCCGTATTACAGGATGTAACCGGTAAGGTTGGTCGTCTGTATGCAGCCAAGGTAACTCCCCATATGTTTATCATTGATAAAGAGGGGAAACTGGTTTATGACGGAGGCATTGACGATAAGCGATCCGCCAATCCCAAAGATATTGCCACTTCTCGTCCTTATGTAAAAGAAAATCTGGGATTATTGTTTGCCGGTAAAGCAGTAACCGAGCAAAAAACCACACCTTATGGATGTGGGGTAAAATACTAGGTTTTTTAATGTACCCCGTCTGAATTTTTGGGCGGGGTGCTTAAGGGGTTTTCAGCTTCAGCTCCACCTTAATACTGAATTTTTCTCTGGGCTTGTACCAGCGGTAAAGGGGCCTTTCTTTATCTACTAGCCTTGCCATCTCAGGAATATTTGAGGACATCAGTTCAACCCCATCCCCTAGCCAGACATCATAGGTAGTATCTAAAGTATTGCTACTGTTAAGTTTAAAAACCTTATCTCTTTGCATTTCTACCAGCCATTCTTTCTGAAGTGGCCCGGCATATAGAAGATCCAAGGTTTCCCCTGGCTGTAAAGGAGTGGGTAGAATTACCTCAAAACTTCGGCTGATTTTGCCAGATGGGCCGCGCTTCATGATTGCCGGAAGTCTTTTGGAGAAATCACCATCATAAAACTTCCAGCTTCTGGAAAGAGTTCCGTCGGAAATGACAAATTTTTTCATGGGAAGAGTATCCACATTGCGAATTTTGACATTCAACTTCAAATCAACCTCAAGTGCATTTTCTCTTATCACCAGATCAATTCGTGCAGACAGTTGTTCTGTACGGCTTTTTACATCGGAGTCAATAATATTGGCCCCGCTACTTTTATGTACCAGATCGCCTCGGGAAACTTTGGCAATTTGATCTCTGTCCTGTAGTTCACCAATCCAAACGGAATCAGATACAGAGCCAAGGATGGTGACATAGGCTAATGATTCGTAATCCTGTCCAATCCATTGGTTGGTTCCTTCACGAATCAAATCTTCCAAATGCCGGGCCAATAAAAAGACTGAACCTGGTTTTACCGTATCTGGATTAGGGACATCAATCCAGACCCGACCCTGTTCAGCTATGACTTTGACAATCTTGCCAACTGCCTGTGTTCTGTCAGCCTCATGTTTTCTGTACTCCTCATTTTTGGTGAAATAAGGTTTTATGAGTTCGGATGAAGCTATGTCGTCCCTTTCTCTTTGGGTCGCCCTTTCTGCATCCAGATTATCCCTTAGAATATGGGGAGTCAGAAAGATCATGAGCTCTGTTTTTGTTTTGTCTCTGGTTCGGCGTTGAAAAACCTCTTTTAGAAGGGGGATTTGCGAAAGAATGGGAATTTTACTGATGCCCTCAACATCTGTTTCCGAGATCAGCCCACCGATAATAAGTGTGTGATTGTCTTTGACCAGTACATTTGTTCGAACCATTCTCTCAGAATAGATTGGGGAGTTCAGGGCATTTCTATCAAAACCGACAATTTCCTGAATGACCTGCCTGATACCAAGATCCACAAAATTATCACGATTGATACGGGGGGTTACCTCAAGAGTCACTCCAATGTCGATGTAATCTACCGATGAATTCACAACCCCATCAGCATTAGTGGTCTTAAGGACTGGATTTCTTTGTGTGGCCTTAAATTCGGCTGGTTTATTGTTAGCAGTCAGAATTTTGGGCCGCGAGACTACACTGATACGGTTTTTCTGGCTCAGGGAGCTAAGAAAAAATTCAAAGTCAGCTGGATTCAGGATAGATACTTTTAGTCCTTCCAGTGCCTGTCGAGCCTGATTAGGCAAAACGCCCATATTGCCAAAATTGGCCGTAGCCTCGTTTTGTACATTCTGACCACCAGCACCCTGTCCGGTAAAATTCCATTCTAATCCCAGGGAGTCATCCTCATTAAGACTGATTTCTGAGATTAAAACCTCAACCAGCACCTGAGGAGTGCGTGTATCCAGTTCGCGAATTACTTCCACGGCCTTTTCCACCAAGGCAGCCGGGCCATCAAGTACAATTGTGTTTGAAGCTGGATCAGAGACAACCTTTAAGTATTCACGGTGCATAAAAACTGCGGTTTATAATTTTTAAGAGAGATTGTTTTTGCCTGCCATCCAGTTGTCCTAAAATTTTGACAAATTCTTCCGTTTTAGAACCATCCCCAAGTCTGAAATAGACTCGATCTGGTGTAGGTGATTCTATGAGATCCTCCATAAGATGAATCTTTAAATCGGGGCGGGATTCAAGAATGCGTTTGAGCATCAAAAGTTCGGTTGATTCAATTGGTTTTAAAAACCGGTATTGCCCGAGGTTTGTGCCCTCAAATTGTTGCCAGACACCTGTGGCAAAGGAGGGGATGATTAAAAGGATCCATAGAAGAACATAGCGCATGAGTAGGCATGCTATCAGAATTGTTCCTGTTGCCAAACGGTTTTGGATCCAATAGACTGGCGAAGTCATTCATTTCAGGTACGAAAGGTTGGATTTATGAAAGCTCCTGTTCGTGTTGCGGTCACAGGTGCCGCTGGTCAGATTGGATATGCTCTTTTGTTTCGTATTGCATCGGGGGATATGCTAGGTAAGGATCAACCGGTGATTCTGCATTTGCTAGAGGTTACCCCGGCCTTAAACGCCCTAAACGGTGTGGTTATGGAATTGAATGATTGTGCTTTTCCTCTGCTTCATGGGGTGGTTACTACAGATGATCCCAATGTGGCATTTAAGAATGTGGAATATGCCCTTTTGGTTGGGGCCAGACCCCGTGGCCCAGGTATGGAAAGAAAAGATCTTCTGGAAGCCAACGGAGCAATTTTTTCTCCTCAAGGCAAAGCCCTAAACGCTCACGCGAGCCGTAATGTAAAGGTGCTTGTTGTAGGTAATCCTGCCAACACCAATGCCCTGATTGCCCAGAAAAATGCTCCCGATCTGGATCCTTCCTGTTTCACTGCCATGATGCGTCTTGATCACAACCGGGCTATGAGTCAGCTGGCCGAAAAAACCGGGGTTTTGACTACAGCGATTGAAAAAGTGATTATCTGGGGCAATCACAGCTCCACCCAGTATCCTGATCTCCACCATGCAAAAATCAATGGTGAGGCAGCTATGCAAAGGGTAGACAAAACCTGGTACGAGGGTACCTTTATCCCAGCCGTTCAGAAACGGGGAGCTGCAATTATTGCCGCCCGTGGTGCATCTTCTGCTGCCTCAGCCGCCTCAGCCGCCATTGATCACATGCGCTCCTGGGCCTTAGGCACCAAAGAGGGTGAATGGGTGACTATGGGAATTCCTTCTGATGGCTCTTACGGCATTGAAAAAGGCCTGATTTATGGCTACCCAGTAACTTGCAGCAATGGAAAATATTCTATTGTTCAGGGCCTGGAACTCAATGAGTTCTCCAAACAGAAAATGATGGAAACTCAAAAGGAACTTCAGGAAGAGCGAGCTGGAGTTCAGCATTTGTTTTTGTAAAGATAAATACCCCTTAGGTAGGCAATTGCCGCAATATCTGAATGATTTGCGGCAATTGGCCCCTAAGATTCAGGCCGTGTTTGATGCAGCCACTTGATTTGTCTAATCTTCATCTCCCGCCTCAATACCTAAGTATTCTAAAAATACTGCTTAAAAAGCATGTGCCCGAGGCTACAGTCTGGGCCTATGGAAGTCGTGTGACTGGTGGTTGCCATGAGGGCAGTGATCTTGATCTTGTTTTGCGTCATCCATCAGATTTAACCAGGACTGTTGAAGGTTTTGAAAATCTCCAAATAGCCTTACAGGAAAGCTGCATTCCTGTACTTATTGAGGTTCATCTCTGGTCAAACTGGCCTCAGTCTTTTTATCAAAACATTGAAGCAGCATATGTGGTTTTGCAGGAGAGGGAAGTATGACAAATGCCCAACAACAAGCTGAGTTGCGCCGTGCGATCTGGCAGATCGCCAACGAGGTCCGGGGGAGCTGGACACCCTAAGACTTTTGTTTTTCCATCTAAGGCTCCCTTTGTTAGACTACTATTCATCTACCAATTTCTCTCGCTCAAGCACCCTACGAATATCTTCAAAGACTGCGGATACATTACCCTTTGGAAAGCGAATTTGACCCAGTCCTTGAACATTAGAAAATTCTTCGCAACCTTCCTCTAGCAAAATAATTGCTCTTTCAAATCCAAGCCTACCTTGAAATAAACCAGCTTCATGAATAACATTTTGTCGTGCGTGCTGCTTCCCGTCTGCCTGTTCATCTTCTGCAGTCATCAGTAAGAATGCAATTGCGGATTCATCAAGCATTTGAGAGAGTCGAGCAATATTAGTGAAACCGGCTACAGGTACACGGTTAAATTCATCCCATGGTAGATGCATTCTGTCTTGGATAAAGTCTTTAAGGTCCTTCCACAATGAAGACCTACCGTGACCTATAAACACATTTGTACCAATTTGCTGTGATCTGGTTTTGTGCTTTTCTAGATTCTGGAGATGTGAGGCAGCCCTTCGAGTGAATTTAGATAGTTCTTCACATGCGGAAAACGGACTTCGAATGCCGTGGATGTCTGCTAAGACCTTAATATGAGGCGGTGCATGTAAGCCAGCTTGAATCGCAAGCATATCGCGCGACATTATCTGGCCTCTTGGTCGGTAGATTTCTATGAAGTGCCCCTTACCTAAAATTTTTATCCCTTCAACTTTTTCTAAAATACCTTCCAAGAATTTGTCATCTTTGCGAGATTCAATAACACTTGACAACAGCGACAAAGCATTAGATTGCGCATCTTCAAATTCTTTGGCAGTCGCTTTGGAAGTACGCTCCTGTTTAGTAGTTTCAGGACTTCCTGATCTTTGTTTTATCGCCTCAATTACATCATCAAAGCGATATTCTTTCCAGTCGCCAAAAGTGTCCCTGTGGTACAAGCCATCTCCAAACCCCCACTCTTGACTAAATCGTGCTCCGGGCGGGGGTTCGGCTAAATCTGCGTAATAGACGCGCGAGTGGTAGCCGAGCCATGATCCACTCCAGGCATTTCCAACTTTTTCTGCCACATCAATCAATGCTTGTAAAGGCTTGCTGAAGCTGTCATCTTTAAGAGTCGTTACTGCTGCTTCCATGCTATTTGCAATTTTGAATAGTTCGTCAGCTACTGACATATATTTTCCTTATTTGTGCCCATCGTAGGAAATCAACAGCGGCTTTAACCGTACCATACATTTTTCTTGATGGCTCCCTCATTTTTATCTCTAAGTGTCTTAAGTGCTCTCGTAATACTTAATGCCGCCGATGTTATGACGATGACCTCATCGGGGATACTGGCGGGAAACAGGGAGGGCTGATCTTCAGTCGCAATCAGAAACATACGACGGGCTTTCTTGGATTTTGCTGCTTTGTGTAACGCAAAAGCAGCTTCACTGAGTGTCTCTCCGCGCCGTTGCACACGGACGGGAATGGGAACATCCTCAAATGTCTGATCCAGGAAGGCATCAATCCCGTTGTTGCGTTGAACTGGTGTATGTGGAATTCCATTGAGTAGAGCAAGTGCATCGCTGTTAACATTCCTATAGGAGTCTACACCATTTTTCAGAAGGTTTGACTCTGTCCTGGTCGGTGTTGCTAGTCTTTCGCGTGTGAGGGCGACAGCCTCACTTGATATGTCGATACCTACGGCTACTCTATTCAGCAGAAATGCGGCCACAAGTGTTGTACCGCTTCCGCAGAACGGGTCGAGAACGGTATCCCCCTCATCTGTACAAAGTTGAACAATCTGTTCCAAGAGCAATACAGGTTTTTGAGTAGGGTAGCCCGTCCTCTCTTTTGCCTTTGGATTTAGAAAAGGGATTTCCCAGACATCGCTGAGAGGTACCCCGGGCTTGGCACCACCAAAGACAATATCTCCGTTTTTGTCTCGCTGATAGACTGATTTGTTGGCAGAATCGCGACTTCGCTTTTGTAGAATTTGATCGACATTGGTGGTCGGAGAATAGTTGGTTAGTAATCTGTTGAACTTAAATTCGGAGCTCTTTGTGTAGAATAGGATGGTCTGGTGGGCAGGGAGTAGCTTGCGCGCGGAATTGGACCATCGCTTGTAGCTCCAAATAATTTCGGATTGGAAATTCTGTTCGCCAAATATTTCATTCAGAAGAAGTCTGGCAATATGAGATGCTGTCTTGTCGCAATGAAAGAAGATTGAGCCGGTGACTTTTAGAACTCGATGGAATTCTCCGAGACGGTCAAACAAGAACTGTGAATATTCAGAAACGGACCTCCACCGATCATCAAACGAGAACTCCCTGCTACGATCTTGTGTTGTCAGTGTTTGCTTCCGCTGAGTGAAGAACGGAGGGTCAAGGTAGACAAGATCTACTGAGGCTTCTTTCCATGTCCGTAGAACCTCCGCGCAATCACCTTTGTAAACCTTAGTTTGCATTGTTCTTTGTCTTCTCTTCAGCCAATTGCTGAAGAATGGCCAAAAGGTTAATGTCCGTACGCTCCCTGACAAAGTCCCACGCCGCGTCCCCAAAGTGATACTCGCCATCAAATCCTTTGTAAATCGTTTGAAGCGTTTTCTGTATGCGGATGGCTTGGTCCCGGTTGGGATAGTAGAACATTACACGAATCGGATGGAATCCTGCCCTTTTGATGGCCTGAAGGCGGGTGTGCTCTTTTGTGATATGATCCCCGTCAGTAGTGGCATCTCGCCATTTGATCTCAATTGCGCAGGAATTCACTACGCAGTCAATTTCGAATCTTTTGGGGCGAGTTCCCTCCGTATTGGGGATGCGCAACGATGCAGAATCGGGATATTTTTCCTTGAAGCAAAGCTTTGTGGCTTCCTCGAGGAAGGATCCAGCATATTTGTATAGAAAACGGCCCTTGTTCTGGTAGATGTCGATCAGTTCGCCCTCAGGGTCAGCAATTCCCAGAACCCTGTATATTAGGTAGTGGGATGTGTTGTCTACTTTCATTTCAGCCATGCGTAAATCAATCTTGGCCTTCATTTCAGCCGCATATTTTGCAGCTAAAGCGTTGATTCGGTCTCGTATGACCATATTTAGCTTACCCTTATCCTTTCCTAATAACCATTAACAATAATTAATGGTTTCTATGTAAGACATCATCATTTCTCATCCTCGAACATGTACACCCATAATAACTACTTAAGTTGAGACATGCAGCATATCCAATCGATTTTCTGGGACAAAAACGGCAGCGGGCCCAAAATAGCTTTAGGCCGGATACGATTTAAGACTCAGCCTTAACCTTCTTTTCCTCAAGCGAAAATACAATGTCTTTGAGTAGAGCGGGCAGGGACAGGGGATTTTGTTTTAAGGGAAGAGGCCGGATTTTGTTTACGGCGATAATGCCAAAGCGAGCTACTAACAGGGCAGCCAAAACGCCTTGTCCGGCTTTGGCAGAAACTTTGCTTAACAGGTTGCCACCTAAAATATCGGAAATGGAGTCGGATAAAATCTCGGAGCCACCACTAAGGGCCAGATCGCGAATCATGCTGGTGTAAAGGGCAAAAAATCCGGTTTTACCGGGACGAAGGCCATAGATATGGCATAATTGACTTAACATGTGGCTTTGGCGAAAAAGCATGATCAGAGCGTCTATAAAGGGCCAGGGGCTGATTGCCGTAAACAGGGCTGTTTCTCGGGCGGTCTTTCGGATCAGGGAGATTGCTTTCTGATCCATGATGGAAAATACGGTTCTTTCCATTAACTCAATGACCTCGGCATCGCTATGGGCCTGGGTGATGCTGGCTGAGAATTCATCCTGACCTGGTTGGTGATCTGTAAGTTTTCGGCATAGTGGCAATGCCTTGCCCCAGCTGTTTTCCAAAACCAGATGAGCCAATTCCTCGCGAATCTGTTCCTGGGAACGAAACCTTAGTAACTGTTGTCCTTCCATAAAAAGGATTCGTACACAAAAAAGAATGGGAAGGCTACCTATCAAAACAAACCAGAATTTAGGCCAGGTTTGCCAAAGGGGATAGGTCATAATTTCCAGAAGCGAGAGTTGCAGCAAAGCTAAAAGGGTGATTAAAAGCAAAACACTGAGTCCAATAAAACTAAGGATTGAGGGTAGTTTAAGTGGGGCCTTTTGGGAGATGATGGGTGGTAAAACGGCTTTGGGGACAGTTACAGGCAAAACTAGATGGGGAGAGGCCTTTTTGAGGCTTTGGTATTCCTCGGGGCTCAATGTCTGTTTCTGGGGCTTCATTTTAAGTTGTCTCCAAGCAGGAACTGAATGACTTTATCAAGATGAATATGGGGCATGGAGCGGGACTCCAATAGGGGCGGGTTAAAGGTGGGAAAACAGAATGACTCGCCTTTGGCCTTGGCATCCTGAATTTTTTGCCACTCTTTGCCACTAGGTATACTTTGGGGTACTTCTCCTGGATAGATGCTGACTGGGGTTCTATCTTTGCCCTCCTGTCCCACTACCTTTTGAAAGCGGACTCCAGAGGCCACCTCATCATAAAAATGGGAGCTAACCAGGGAAGAAATGGCTTCTGTTTTACATTCCACCCCATGCATTCCAATGACTCGCATGGCATCGTGCAGCAGATCTTCCAAAAGAAGCCTGCAATTGTGGGCTTGCAGTGGCCCAACATGATCTATTTTTGTTACAGTGAAAAGCACTTTGTCAATGCTTGGATTAAGCCAGTCAAGCCATCCCTTACTGCCGTGGCGAAAGTGTTTTAATATGGTTTTTAAGGCCTCCTGGGTATCACAGAAATGATCGTGGCCACGATTGAGATTTTCCAGAAGATCGACTAGGACAATCTGTCTGTCAAGCCCTGCCATCCAATCCTTGTAAAAGGGTTTGACCAGCTTCTGACAGTAGAGCTGGTAATTTTTTTGCATGGCAGAATAAAGGGTGCCGGGTTGATCTACACCGTTTTGATAGGGCAGGGGACAGAAGGCTAACAGATCCGAATCTTCGGCTAGATCACCTGGCATTACAAAGCGGCCTGGTTGCAGAAAACTGAATCCATCATATTTCAGGGATTTTAGGGAGTGAGCAAACTTCTGTCTTAATTCCTGTATTGCTGCTGGGTTTGCCGGGGCTGATGGATTTGTCTCGCCAATCTGTTTTAACCAGTCCACAGAACGGTTGCGTCTGTGTTTTTCTTCAAATAAAACCAGCATCTGGGCAGACCACTCTGCAAAACTTAGGCTTAACAGGGGCAGATCCAATAGCCATTCCCCAGGGTAGTCTACAATTTCCAGGGACAATATGTTTTGTCCAAACAGGGTTCGATGCCAGCCATTTTTGGAAATAAAATGAAAATTGAGCCGTAAAAAGGAGATATCGGAGGTGGAATCAGGCCATTCAGGGTGGTCGGAAAGCAGGCTTCTGGCAAAGCGTTCGTAGCGGAATGGGGGCAGGGTTTTATGGGGGTTGGCATCCAGTGATACATGTAAAAGTCTTTCCTGATTCACTGCATCAAAAAAGGGCAGGATTCGCATTCTGTGTCGCGAGGCTTCAATGGATTCATGAATCTCGGTGTCCCGCAGGAGTTGGTGCACCAAAGAGGTTAAAAAGACGGTTTTTCCGCTACGGGAAAGGCCAGTTACTCCCAGCCTGATTTTCTGATCTGAATAAAATCCCATACAGGGAGTTTATCATAACCGATTGTCATAAATAGGCTTCTGGCTTAGACTGATTTTATGACAAAACAAGCAAATACCGTACTTATGATTGCCCCAGTAGCTTTTGCATACAATCCTGAGACAGCAACCAGCAATGTGTTTCAGAAAAGTCCCTATAAAGGGGAGTCTGACAGCCAGGAAATGGCTAGAACGGAATTTCTCATGCTCGCAGATGGGCTTAGAAATCATGGTGTACAGGTAATTTCAATATCGGATACGGAAGAACCACATACCCCGGATTCCATTTTTCCCAATAACTGGTTTAGCACTCATTCTGACGGGACCATAGTTTTGTATCCTATGTTAGCCAAAAATCGTCGCCTCGAAAGAAGGGGCGATATCCTTACCCGTCTATCACGGACCCATAAAATCCAAAAGATTCACGATTATTCTGGCTGGGAACTGGACAATGAAATTGTGGAAGGGACCGGTTCCCTGATTTTTGACAGAACCCACAAGGTGGTTTATGCCTGTCTATCGTCTCGAACTACCATGAACCTGCTTCAGAAAATTTCCAGAGATCTAGGTTATGAACTTGTGGCATTTCAGGCAAAAAACCGCGATGGTTCAGAGATTTATCATACCAATGTCCTGATGGCCCTAGGGCATTCCTTTGCTGTGATTTGTCTTGATGCCATTTCAGACTTGCGCGAAAGGCAAACTGTTTTGACGGCTCTTAAAAACTCAGGTCGTGAGGTCATGCGCATAGACTTTTCCCAGATGCATCAGTTTGCTGGAAATATCTTACAGCTCAGTACGGCAGGTGATGGACTAGTAACGGCTATGTCTAAAACTGCCCATGACTGCCTGAATCTTGATCAGTTAGCACTCATTGCCCAGGACGGGCCAATTCTTGCGGCAGAGATTCCCACGATAGAACGCTTAGGCGGGGGGAGTGTCCGCTGTATGCTTGCTGAAATCTATCTAAGCCAGTTTACAAATCCGAGCCAGGATTCAGAAGAGTCTTAGGATCTAATAATTCCCTTTGAACTTTGACCCTTAAGGTTCCGAAAATGGATTGCTGCAAAAGATCCTGTTGTCCGTTTTTAACAACTACAGTGCCCTCACTTGCGAATTTGCGGGACTTTTCAGAATCGGTTCGGGAGAAGAAATAATTCATCAGGACTCTAGTATCTGTTGAATAAAGTTTTGCCTTTACCTGAAGCTGAATTTTTTCGGTTGAGCCACTCAAACCACACTCGGAAGAACCTAAGGAACGACAAAACCAGGTCTCTGTTTTCTGGTCTGCATCCACAAACTGAAACTCTACGGTGTAACTGTTGATTGGCTTGGAATTTTTTTCATTGGCCTGAACAATAACGCTTAGAAGTAAAAATAGTAGTATTCTCATAATGAATAACTATAGCCAATTATTCGGGACTTTGCAAAGGAGACAGGTTGATGCGGGCTTGGCAGGAAATGGCGCAAAGAGCAGGGCAGGGAGATTCAAAAGAAGTTCGCGGGTTGATTCTGTACCTTGTTTGCCTTGCAGAGGGGCTTTATTGGGACAAGGATGAAGAAGCAGCTAAAGCCTTACATCGTTTGTTAATAGGTATGGAGGGGCGGGGTCTTGATATTTTGTCCTGGCTTCAGATGCGAGCAGAAGCTGAAGATAATAACTCAGAAACCCAGGAATCCTGTCTGGCGTTAGCTTTAATCTATGGATATGGATTGTTGGGGATACTTGATTTGAAAGAGGCCAAATCCTGTCTGGATAAAATAACAGATTCTTCCCTCTTTGGACCTGTCTACTATTTTTATGCAGTGTTCCTGGAGCTTGAGCCGGACTCCACATATCATGAGATTTTGCAAAATTATCAGGAGTCATTAAAGTACTGGGATAGTCCACAGGTACAATACCGTCTGGCAAAATATCTTTTTCACAATCTGCAATCGGATGAAGATTTGAACGAATGTCTAAATTATGCCCATCAGGCAGCAGTCCATGGCCATGCAAAAGCTTGTGAACTTCTAGGCGGCTTATATGAAGAAGCTGGTGAAATTGTTTCAGCCTGGGCCTGGTACTGGATCGCCATACAAAAGGGAAATGAATCAGTCCGGGAGTTATGGCTTTCACTTGAGGACAGATTAAGTTCGGAACAAAGAGTGCATGCAAAGTTGCTTGTAGAAGAATTTTTGTCAACCTAGGTAAAAAAGTCCTATCCAGAATATTGCATGCAAAAAAATACCAGATAAGATGATCGTGGAGGTGTTATGAAACTGCAAAATCTGCTTTCGTTTTTGGTATCTGCTCTGGTTCTGGGCACAGTTCTAGGAATTCAAGGCTGTTTAAGTGTGGATGATGAGGGTACGGCCGCTCCCGATGCCACTATTTCAATTTCCGGGACTGCTGCCAAAGGCCCCTTTAAAAATGGAGATGTCACAATTTTTGCTTTTGATCCTGCCGCTAATCAGGGCAAAGGTGCAAGACTGGTAGCTGGGACAACTGATCTTAACGGGTCTTTTAACTTGAAACTCCCGGCCACATTTTCAGGCCCAATCATGATTGAGGCGGCTGGAATTTATCGCTCGGAAGCTACAGGTCAGGACAGTACGGTTCTTCCCGCTGACCCTATTCAATCCGTAGCTATTGTGGAACCCGGCGGGACAACACCTCCAGCAATTGCTGTAAATCCCGTGACTCACATGGTGACCCGCGAGTTTACCGTAAATCCAGGTCTATTGGTTCCTGATAGCCTGAATCTTGTTTCTGCAAGTATTGCTAGAAATCTGGGTTTGACAGGGGTGAACATTCTGGGGGTAATACCAGCCGATGTGACTTCCAGTACCGGGGTGACAGATAATTCAAGGGTAAAATATGGGGCTATTTTAGCTGGTATTGATAAAATGATTCAGCAGCAGCCCGAAGCCAATCGCACCTATGGCCGATTTGTTACGGATCATATTCAGTCAGTGGGAAATGGGGCAGTGTCCACAGCCTTTCTGACAGCCGTGACCACGGCCTTTAATGCTTTGGTTCTGGATGGCCGCTTAAACTCCCAGTTTAACGACAATCCCGAGGTAACAGCCATGCGCAATGGTACGGGTCTCATGCGACAACCAATGCCTGAGAATCTGCATCAGCCCAGGTTGGAGTTGATGTTTGCTGACAGAAGAACTAGCAATAACACGGTTACTGCCAATAGCCCGGTTTCCTTAAAGGCCATGGTTTCGTCAACTCTGGGGGTTAATTGGGAGTATACATGGAGTGTGAGTTCTTCAACGGGGCTTAGTGCTGGCGCACTGTTGTCCAGTAGTTTGAGTGGGACAGCCAGTGGTCCCAAAACTCTTACCAATACCTTTCAGTCTGGTACCAATGGAACCTTTGCTGTGGTTTTGACGGTAGTTCCCATTGCTCCATCAGGCTTTAACAGTGTGACAAAATCTGTTTCAGTGATTGTTACACAGGGTTCAACAGCCCCTACCCAGACCGGAACAACTGTGGCACTGTTTGAGGGCCGAAGCTTTGAATTTACCCAGGAAAAGCTGGGAAGGTTCAATGGTCAGATGATGTTTCTTCCAAGACCTTCATCCAGTGTTGCGGATTCTTCCAATCAGGGGCAGTGGTTTTATTCCTATATAACTACTGGCTCTGCACCTGAACGATTTGTCGAAACGGGAACCTGGTATCTGAACGGTGGTATGTTAGGTCTTGATCGCTCCGCTTTGTATTCAGCTAGTTCCACAGGTACAACATTGTCTCTGGTAAGCAGCAATAGAGTTGCCGTTGGACATAAAGTTACGGCTCAAACAACATCAACACTGTCTTTTGAAACCAGTGATGGAAGCTCCAAAGCAGTTATGATTGCCATGAATCACTGTGATGGTGGAGATGCCCAGAGGTTAAAAGAGTTAAGAATCTGGAATGCCGGTGTCAGTGCTACCGATGGGACTACGGCATGTGTTGTGATTCCCAAGTTTTCCAGTTATGTCAGCGGGTTTACTTCAGCTCCGATTACTTCTTCCATGTTAGCCAGCACCAAACAGATGTTTGCTGTGACTGTGAATACAACATTTGCTTTTACTAATGCTTTGTTTCAGGCTGACGGAACCTATTTAGCGGCGGCCCGCAATACTTTAGTGGACAGGAATATTGCAGCTACGGTTTTGAAGGGTTCATGGAGTGTTAACTCATCTGGAGTACTTTCCATGACCAATACGGCTCAGTATCTGTATCAGTCCAATGCGTTGGCTATAGAATCCACTCAGGCTACAGGTACCACTACCTACATGGCGACCTTAAAACCAAATGGAGAAATTGCTTTGGTGGGTGGGACACAGATCGGAGCTAATCCTCCGTTTTCGAATGGAGGGGGAAGCCTTTATGATTTAAATGGTTTACCTGACTGTGGGGGGGCTAAATTGTGGCTGGCTACTGGTGGCACAGCTACAGAACAGGCTCGTGTCTGTGTGGATGTGACCGGAAAATAGTCTGGTATATGCTTGTTAGCCCATGGAGTAATCCGTGGGCTTTTTTTATTAGAGGTTTTCGCGAACCTTTACTGGAACCAGATCAGGATGTCTAAGCACTTTTTTGCTATCAAGAAACAGAGGACCAATACCGGGATGATCCCGGGTTACCAGGAGATAACCCTTAGGACTGGAAACGATATGAAAAAATGGTGCTGCCAGTAGCAGGATCAGGGTAAATAGAAGGCCGAAAATATGCAGGATTTTTCGATTGGGCCGGTTTGAATCTTTTTGTGCCATGTTCTGTAATATTATCTGAATAAAATGGATTTGGGTAATGATTGAAGAAAGTATTTTATTGTTTCAGCACTGACATTTGATCAGAGTGTCAAGGTGGGATAGAATTCAGTTATGCTTGAACTGTATCAGTTTCCCAGAGCCAAGGCATTCCCCAACTACAGTCCGTTCTGCCTGAAGGTGGAATTATATCTGGTTTTTCATGGAATTGAATACAGGGTGAATGAAATCAGCAGCTTAAAAAGCTCCCCTACCGGAAAAGTGCCTTATATTGTTCATGATTCCAAAATAATTACGGACTCCAACCGGATTCTTCCTTATCTGGATGAACATTTTCGCATCAATATGGACTTTACTCTGGATGAGAGGCAAAAAGGGATAAGTCGCATGGTGGATTCACTGTGCCAGGATAGCCTCTATTTTGTGATGGTATATTCCCGCTGGATGGAGCCAGATAATTTCCAGAAAATTTCTGATGGATTGTTAGTGAAACTACCGCATTTCCTCAGAGGCATTCCAAGGTGGTATATCCAAAGGCAAATATCCAATCAATTGTGGGCCCAGGGGGTTTTGAGAAACACAAGAGATCAGATTTATGCGTTAGGGCGCAGGGATCTTGAAGCCATATCCCGTTTGTTAGGAAAACAGCATTACATTCACGGGATGAACATGACTATGGTAGATATGACGGTTTTTGCGTTTCTGGCAAATATTCATTATCCTCCCTTTGATTCTCCTCTCAAGACGGAGTTTTTACGATTTCAGAATCTTTTGGATTATTGCGAGAGGGTCAAAGCCCGGATTCAAATGAGTTTTTAGTATGAAACTACTTGTGCTGTTATTATTGCAGGGACTGATTATGGCCTCAGAAAAAGAAATAATGTTTGGTGCTGGCTGTTTTTGGGGTGTGGAGTACGCCTTTAGAAAGGTCAGTGGAGTAGTCGATGCCTCAGTGGGTTATTCTGGTGGACATACTGAGTTTCCTACCTATCATGATGTATGCAACAAGGATACAGGGCATGCCGAGGTGGTATGGATCAAATATGATGAGTCAAAAGTCAGCCTGCAAAGGCTTTTGGAGATTTTTTATAAAATCCATGATCCAACCCAGATAAATCGTCAGGGTCCCGATGTTGGTACCCAGTATCGTTCCGCAATCTATTATTACGAAGAAGAACAGGGGCAATTTATTCGTAAGTTTCAGTCAGGCCTTGAACTGTCTGAAAGATTTTCGCGCCCCATTGCTACAGAAATCAAAAAAGCTACCAAATTCTGGAAGGCTGAGGATTACCATCAGCAATACAACCAAAGGACGGGAAGGGCCTGTCACATCAATCTGGATTTTCTGGATTGATACTTATATTGCATGGATTTTATGGCTTCAAAGTACCTTTGAAGTTCACTCCAAGCTCTTAGGATATAGTAAATCAGACATGCAGGAAACCACCCTATATCGATACTTGCGACAGCATTTTGGCTTCTCTGAGTTTCTGCCTTTGCAGAAGTACATTATTGAGACTGTTTTTAGAGGCAAGGACTGTCTTGCTGTAATGCCAACCGGGTCGGGAAAATCCCTTTGTTATCAGTTGCCAGCAGTTGGCCTGGATGGCACAGTAATTGTGATAAGCCCGTTGATTGCCCTGATGAGTGATCAGATCCGCTCTCTTGTGCAAAAAGGGATCGCAGCCGGTGCCCTGCATTCCAATCTTGATTCAGAGGAGATTACGGAGACCGAACAGGGTTATCTGAATGGAAGCCTGAAGTTATTATATGTTTCCCCGGAACGCATGTTGTCTCCCCTGTTCCTTGGGTTTTTGGAGAGGGGAAAACCGTCTTTGTTTGTGATTGATGAGGCTCACTGTATTTCGGAATGGGGCCACGATTTTCGCCCTGAGTATTTGAGACTGGCAATTCTTTGTGACCGTTTTCCTGAGATACCAAAACTGGCCTTGACGGCAACGGCTGACGAGCATTGCCGTGAATCCATCCTGGATACCTTAAAGATGCCATCAGCAGAGGTGGTGATAGGTAGTCTTGATCGTCCGAATCTCAATTACAGACTACTGGAAAAAGAAGGTGGGAGACAGCAGATTCTGAGGTTTCTGGCAGAACACAAGGGGGAGGCCGGGATAATTTATTGCCAGACCAGAAAGCGGGTTGAGGAAATATCCGTCTGGCTGAATGGATGTGGGTTTTTGGCACTACCTTATCATGCGGGACTCGACTCTGGATCAAGGGCTTATAATCAACAAAGATTTCTTGATTCCCAAAAGATGATTATGGTGGCTACCGTAGCCTTTGGCATGGGAATCGATAAACCGGATGTACGATTTGTAATTCATCCAGATTTACCAACGAGTCTGGAAGGGTATTATCAGGAGACTGGCAGAGCAGGAAGGGACGGGCAAACGGCAGAGACGCTTTTACTGTATGGGCTTCAGGACTGGATGCTGGCCCAAAAAAGAATCATTACCAATGCCATGAACAATCCTATAGGTGAAGTCCGACTGGAACGGGAGCTTCAGAGCCTTAGATCCTTAATGAGCTGGTGTGACTCCGTAAATTGTCGCCGACAGGGTTTGCTGTCATGGTTTTCCCAGAGTATACTTTCCTGTGGCATCTGTGACAATTGTTTACGCAAACCGCCTTTAATGGATGTTAGCAGACAGTCTCAAATGGCTCTTTCATGCATTTATCGGTGTGGACAGGCTTTTGGAGCATCCCATTTGATTTCAGTTCTGAGAGGTGTCGTAAGTGACACCATTTTGAGTTTTGCCCACGACAGACTGTCTACATTTGGGATTGGTGCCGAGTATTCCGAGAAGTTCTGGAGAAGACTATTCAGAACTCTTTTGAAAGAGGATCTGATTCGCGTGCGCAGTGAGGGATTTTTGACTCTTAGACTTACAAACAAGGCATCCGAGGTATTGAAGGGACATAACCGGGTGTTTATGAAGTCCTTTGATGGGGAGCAGTCGATTTGAAAATCTATAATATGGAGGTATTGCACCTCATTCATGCACTTAGGGAGGACTGTTTAAAATCAGGTGACAATGTTTCGGGAATTGATCTAAACACCCTGCATCAGTGGGAAAAGCGGGTGCTTGCAGGTATACCTCAATTGCAGTCTACCGTTGGAAATACTCAATCTTCTGGTTTTATCGAGTATTTAAAGCAGCAGGGCCTGGAAGCCCTGATTCCTTATTACATCAAAAAGTATCCACAGCCCAGGGCAGAAAAGGTGGAGCAAAAAGCCACATTTGTGCCTCCTCCTGAAGAGATAAAAATTTTTGAGAGCCAGGAGGCCTCGGTTGGGTTTTTGGAGAAGGCCTGGGACTATTTTCGCGAGGAACTGACTATCAACTGGTTTTTGTTCCTTGGTGCATTTATGGTTTTTGTGGCCGGACTGTTTTACTCCCTGGTCTGGTGGGATGATTTTTTACCAGCTCAGAAATATGGTCTAAGCCTTGGGGTTCTTTTGTTTGCGGCGCTTATGGAACTCATTCTAAAAAATGGAATGGGTCTGGTTAAGTCACCTCAAATTTTTATGGGTATCTATGCTGCATTTTTGCCTCTGGTTCTTATGGTTCACTCCCAGATCAGCAGTATCGGTTTTTTATTCACCCTGGTTTTGGGACTGGGTATGATTTATCGGTTGTTTCGGGTATATGCCAAGGCATCATCCTGGTCAGGTTATGGCCTGGCAGCCCTGCTTCTTTCAATTCATTTTGTAGATAGTCTTTCACCTAACATTTCGCAAAATATGGCTGTACTGGTATTGGCAGCCCTGGGGTTTGTGTATTACTTGTTTGCCCGTCTACCGGATGAGCATACCGCCGTTCGGGTTATAGGAGCCTGGATATATCTGGTCGCCCATTTTGTGATCCTGAGTCCTTTGGTTTTTGTATGGATTGTGTTTGTTCTGATGCTGGTTCAATCCCTGCACACAGACAGGACAAAGCAGCTACAGGCCTTTGTTTATGGCAGTTATTTGATGATTGCCCTTATTTCCCTGTTGCTTAACAATCTTCATATACTGCACCTGGCGACCCTGTTTTTTTCTATTCGTCTGCATCTTTTCAATTTTGAGTCCTTTCATCCTGTACGATTCAGATTTATGGTTTTGGTAACTGGATTCTGGATTTTGACATTACCCTGGGTCTATGCACTTAAAATTCCATTTTTGTTTGAGTTTTTGACGGTTTTGTATACAAGCCTGAGTGTTTTGAAATCCGGTGGAACAGGATTGGGATGGATGCATCTCATATTGTTTCTGTTTTGTGATCCACAGCTGGTTTTTGATGCATCTGATCTGGAAATCAAGGCCTGTCTGTTTGGAATTTCTCCACTCATTTTTGGAATGCGACAGTCTTCATCCTTCTTTATGTCCTGGGATGTGTTTTTTGGATCTTTGATCATCAGCTCTGGATTTTCTGTTTTCCATCTTTGGATGGCACTTTTGTTTCTATTTTTGTCCTCTGTTTCAGCTCGCAAATTTGATGAATTTAATAGCTTTGTGCGTCTAGGAGAAATCTATCTCGTTTTAGCCTCAGTAGATATGATATCGAGATATGCGCATATCCCCATATGGCAAACTCTGATTTTACTGACACTGTCTGTAGCTGTATTGTTTTTGGATCACTATCGTTACTCCCGACCTTTGGCTTTTTTGTGTATGCAGATTGCCGGGACTATCCTGGGCAGGCAGTACTATTCTGGCCAACCACTACTGTTTATGCAGTACTGGCAGATTCTGGTGTTTATTGTACAAAGCCCACAATTTTTAGGTGCAATTTCCAGCCGTGGTTTACCAAGAGACCTGAATACAGCCCTTCAGGACGGCTTTTTTCTACTGCTTATGTATGTGGTTTTGATCCAGGGATTTGTATATTGCCCAGTAAGTTTCCAATATCTTATTCCGGGTTTGATTCTTAGTTTAGTGTATACCCAGGATATTATTTTCTGGTCCCAGGTTATTCTGATATTATTGCGAATGGCATATCCGCATACTGTGATTATGATTCACACTACCCAGATATTGGCACTGTTTTTCTCAATTTTAAGCAAAATCAGGCCGGGGTATACAATCTTTAACAGGATTGAATGGTTTGAGGCACTGTCTTTTGTGCTGGGGCTGTTTCTATTTTTTGAGTCTTCCTTATCGCCTCAGGATGGGTATCTGGTTCTTTGTATTTATGTCCTTCTGATTCTTGGCTTGTCTCTATGGCATGAGTCGGAATCAAGACTTGTGTACCTCATATTTGCACAGATTGCATTTTTATACCCGGAGGGTGGCTTTCATGCGGCCCTTCTAGTCCTTTCGACAACATTGTATTTAGTAGGAATTTATCTTTGGAAAGGCTCATCCCGTTCCCAGGTTTTACTGGTGGCCACCATTTTAAATGTGGTTCATTATGGGGCAACATTGGTTACAGGTGATCTTCGGGTTGCAGTCACAATTCCCATCTCAATGCTTTTGGTGTATTACTTTTTACGCCCGATCCAGTCTCTATTGATTCCTTCGTTGATACTGTTGATTGTTTCCCTATCCAACTTTACAGAGACTGCCATTCTTGGTCCTGGATTTTATCTGGTGGCTTATGTTCTTCATCGTATACGGCACCGCAGTGCGCCTGTTGTACTTCTTTTCACAGGGGCCCATCTCTTAACTTTTGCCTTTGTGGCAGCATCAAACGATCATCAGGCAGGGGCCATTTTTTCTTTAGCTGCCCTCAGTGTTTATTGTTTGCATATGGCATTTTTGCGGCAGATGGAGTTTTTGGTGTATTACGGATTTATGGCACTAGCCTCACTGTTGCTTCTGTTAAGAGCATGGGGCTATATCGGTGGGCATGGGATGTTAAGTTATGTGCTTTTATTTTCCTCAGTCCTTTTACATGTCCTTCATCCCAGACTCAGCGGTTCCTATTCCGTATTTGCCCGTCCCCTGGAAAATCTTAGGGATGTGCTGCCCATATTAGTGCTTGTGATTGAAGTTTTCAGGCAGGATGCTCCGCTTGTATTATTACTCTCGGCCTTTGTACTGGAGTTGTACCATCGGGAGGAATCCTTTTCCTATCGCAGGCTGGCATCCCTGTTTGCCTTGAATGCAGCCCTGTTTTTATGGGCACGGCCCAGCGGGATGTTTATAGAAGTCATGAGCCTATGTTCCGGGGTTTCGATTCTTTGGTATGCCCATACGATCCGAAACCAGATTTCAAAAGAGCATTTGAGGGTTTTAACAGTTCTGGGAAACCTGGTGTTTTATTCCGGGGGTATCCATGACTTTGTATTAAACTCTAATATTGAGGCTCTCATGATGCTCTGGGGATTTTCGTTTCTAGGAGGCTGGCTGGCTATATTGTTCAAGGCTAGAATTCAGCTTTTTTCATCATTGGGAATTTTATTGATGAGCCTGATATTTTTTGTTATCCGACAGCTTCTGGATCAGGTTAGTGTTGGTATACCCCTGGTGGCCGGGTTAGGGATTCTCCTGATTGTAATTGGTGTGATCCTGGAAAAAAACCGGACAATGATTCAGGAAACACTATCTCGTTTTCAGGAATATCTCAGTGACTGGAGGAGTTAAGCCCAGCGCGATCAAAAATTGGCACGATCAGGGTATTTGATTTGGACTTATAGTAGAATTCGGCCATGTTCGAGAAAGCCCCCAGACATGAATTTTTATTGCTTTTGGTATTGGCCAGTATGCAGTTTGCCCATATTGTAGATTTTATGGTGCTTATGCCTTTAGGTCCCCAATTACAAAGGGTTATGAGTTTCAGCCCTGAGGAATTTGGCTGGCTGGTTTCGATATACAATTTTAGTGCGGCAGGGTTTGGCTTTGTTATGGCGTTCACCCTGGACAGACTGGAAAAAAGAAAAGTTCTAATAAATTTGTATACAGCTTTTCTGGTAGCTACCTTGATATGTGGGTTTGCCCAGGGATTTTATACCCTTCTGATATCACGGGCATTGGTGGGAGCATTTGGCGGTGTGCTCACAGCACTGGTTTATTCTACGGTTGCTGATGTTGTACCCCAGATTCGCCGTGGGGCAGCCATGGGAGTAATTGTCTCAGCCTTCTCGGTGGCCTCTGTTCTGGGTTTGCCTATTGCACTATACCTGGCAAATTTATATGGATGGAGGGCCCCATTTTTTGCGATTGTGCTTGCTGGAATTCCAATTCTTTATCTGGCGTTTAAGGTATTGCCAGAAATACCTGCCCCGGGCCTGAAACAGACAGGGAGTTATCGCTACCGTTTCAAGAAAATGCTTATGACACCGGGGCATTTTTATGCTTTTCGTCTGACTTCGGCTTTGGTCTCTAGCGCATTTATTATGATTCCATATCTTAGTATGTACATGGTTACAAATGGTGGAGTTACGGAGCAGGAACTACCCATGATTTATCTGGCAGGTGGGGCTGCGACCTTGTTTACATCAAGATTCTTTGGGGCATTGTCGGATCGTTATGGGCGATTGCGGGTATTTATGATTCTGGCTGTAATTTCACTTTTTCCGGCCCTGTGGATTACCAACTTTGGAAAGTGGGGCATTGCTTGGGCTAGTCTGGCAGTCTGTCTATATATGGTGTTTAACTCAGGCCGTATGA
Source organism: Candidatus Cloacimonadota bacterium (assembly GCA_019454875.1). GTDB lineage: Bacteria > Muiribacteriota > UBA6191 > UBA6191 > UBA6191 > UBA6191. The sequence continues at coordinate 43,923 of JACFNL010000005.1, forward strand.
TTATTGCCACAACCATCGTATCTGAGGCCGTGCAGCCTGAGGTAAGAGCTGGTTTTATGAGTTTTAACACATGTTTTCAACAAATGGCTTCGGCTATTGCAGCTTTAGTGGCTGCTCAAGTGGTGACTGCCGATGCTTCTGGCCGTCTTATTCATTATGAGGTGACGGGCTATATAGCTACAGCCTGTACTTTATCCGCACTTTATTTTGCCTGGGCACTACTTCGTCAGAAGCAAAATCCAGCACCCGTGTGTTAAAATTTCCGTATGGTACCGGCCCCAATCAAAGAATTTGTACTTCGTCGCCTCTTAAGGGAAGTATATCGCGATATGACTGTGGATGACACGGAACGGGAGCTGGTTCGTCGCCTCTATCCCTGGTTATCTATGGATCGTGAGCAATTCCAAAGAATTCAGTCTGAGGTAAGAGAACACTCCAGAAAGCAGCCTTTGCCAGGTGAGTTTGATCTGGAAAGATTTATCCATGATGTTCGGGAGCACATGGAAGATAAACTGGATAGCCGCAAGGCTTTAGAAGGAATGAGGAGCCTTTTGCAGGCCCTGGAACTAAATCATTCTGAATTTCTTCCAGAGACTGTAGAGGACATGCAGGCCGGATATACATCCAGGATAATTTCCAAAACCATGGATCCGGAATGCAAAAAGCTTCTTTTGGAAGTAGCCAATAAAAACTGGGAGCTTGAGCTTGAAGATTTTCGCAATCGTCTCATCGAGGATCAGGTGGATGAGGCCGTACAGGCTATGGCTCCTAAACTCCAGGAGATGGGAATTCGCAAGGGGGTTGTGACAGGTGCTCCCATAGGTTTTATGCTTGGCCTCCTGGTGGGTCCGGCTGGTTTGATGGTATGGCCGATAATGGCTGTAATCACCGGGTCTGTGGCTCTTGCTCTGGCAATGGGTGGAGTAGGGTTTTTTCTGGGCTTTGCCAGCCTTTTGTTCCTGCCAATTATATCGGCAATTGTGGCCCAGATTCAGGCTGGCTGGGCTTCAGTTCTACTGTATGGGCTTGGTGGTACATTCGGGGCACTCTTTGGGGGATGTGTGGGGGCGGGTTTAAATATGCGCCGCTACCGGGAAAAGCTGATGGAGCCCGATTCATATATCCGGGTTGAAAAAAGAGAGAAACTGTCAGGCTATGTTTTAACTCCTGCCAACCTTCTGCGTTTCTGGGAGTTGAGGCTTGAGACATTTTTGAAAGAGAAGAAGAACCGGATTCGTTCAAGAATTCAGGAGTCTCTCATAGCCAAACAGGATATGGAAAAACTGATTCGTGATATTCGGGTTTTAAAGGCTACGGATATGGAAGCCCAGATCCAGCCACTGACGAATCGTATTTTGGCAATAGACTCCTTGATTGAAGATGCAAATGTAGTTACCGGGCTTTTGAATAAACTTGAGAATCGCTTCTCGGAGAAGATTGTAGAGCTTAAAATACTGGTGCAAAGGCAGGCAGAGTCTGAAAGGCTTTATGATCAGAGAAGGGCTTTAGGTGGTCGGGTTGCCAAGGCCTTAGGAGATGCAGATTCACAGATTCTTGGCTGGCAACAGGACAAGGAAAATCTTGATCTGGCCATACATGGAATGGTGGAGTCTTTTCAGTCACAGCTGGCTCACACCAGGGATTTTGTGGAAGCTGAAATTCAACTGGTTGAGACCCATTGATGGTTAAGGCTGTAGCGATACAGGCTGAATGCTGACCCTTAAATTGTTCTCCTCATTCAGCTTTTCGGTTTCCTGATCCATAGGAACCCGATAAGTCAGCTCGTAATGAACCTTGTATCGGTGATTGCCCGATTTGTTCTGCATTCTGGTTACCAGTGCTGCTGAAAGGTTATAGAATCCACTTAAAATCGTGGAACCGCTACTACTTTCTACTGATATCAACAAGGGGATGTGAGTTCCAGGCAACAAATCACTGTAGAGATATTCATCCCCCAGGCTGTGCATGTCAAAGGCGTGACTGGAAAGGGTGCTGGCTTTGGATGAGAATCCCAGGCTACCACTGATACGGATTTCAATCTCCTCATCAAGCTGGGTCAAGGTGATGGCGTCAGTTTCATGGGTGAATCCCTGGACCGAGGGCAGATTCTTGGGAATCTCATTCTGGAGTGGTGAATAAACCCCTTCTGAGGACAAATTGGTACGGACAATTTTCACAAATTGTACAGGTTCTTCAGGAACAGAGTTTTCAGTTGCATACAGGATTGGCAAGGTATTGAGACTCAAGTAGAATAAGGACGGCAGAAGCCACATAAAAGCACCCCCAAAATGAATTCTATCATTTCGTGACTATTGTGACAATTTGTATTTTCTAAACACTGGGAAGTTTGTATGCAGTGGAAATCTCTTTTAAGTGCCACCCGTTTAGGCAGTTCCGGCCCGGACGGTGACTTTCGCTCTCCATTTCAAAGGGACTTTGACAGAATTATTTTCTGTTCGGCCCTGAGACGATTGCAGGATAAGACACAGGTATTTCCATTAGCCAAAAATGACTATGTTCGCACCAGATTGACACACTCTCTTGAAGTATCCAGTGTTGGCCGTTCGCTGGCTTTTAACATAGGTGCTGCACTCAGCCAGAAATACGGATTTTCAAAGCTTCATCCCTACTATTTTGGCGAAATTGTGGCAGCGGCCTGTTTAGCCCATGATATAGGCAACCCTCCTTTTGGACATTCCGGAGAAGATGCCATATCTTCCTGGTTTAAGAAACCTGAAAATCAGGAAGCTTTGTCAGGACTAAGTGCCAATCAGAAGGCCGAATTTCAGAATTTTGAAGGCAACGCCCAGGGTTTTCGGGTACTTTGCACCCTCCAGAAACACAATCGTGGATCCGATCGATTTGGCGGGTTACAGTTGACTCATGCCACCCTGGGAGCTTTTTTGAAATATCCCAGAAGAGCTTATCTTGATGCGCGGGATCCTCATAGAATCAGCCACAAGAAGTATAACTACTTTGAAACGGAAGCGGATGACTTTTTAGAGGTGGTTTCCGGTTGTGGGCTTATAGAAACCGTTGTGGGAGAGTCTTATGCCCGTCATCCCCTGGTGTTTCTGGTGGAGGCAGCAGATGATATCAGTTACACCATTGCGGATCTGCAGGATGGGTTCCGCCTAGGGCTGGTTCCCTACGAAAAGATTCGCGATTTTTTACTTGATATTTTAAAAGACCGGGGTCAGATTATCCGTAAGGAAATTCGTAACTTCTCTGATAACAAGGATAAAATTGAGCATCTGGCTGGTAAGGCGATTGGGCAGCTTGTCAAAGAAATCTCCGAAGTGTTTCTGGAAAATGAAGCAGAAATTTTAAGAGCAGAAATGGATCAGCCTCTTACGGCTCTGATGTCTTCAAAAGCTCTTCTTAAGCAGATGTTTGAGTATGCCCATCAAAATATCTACACATCCCCTGAGGTTGTGAATCTGAAACTGGCTGGATTTACAATTATCAGTGGGCTTTTAGATATCTTTGTTCCCGCAGTCTGTTTTCATACAGATAAACAAAATTATAATCACCACAAACACCAGCTGGTATTACGACTGATACCAGGGCAGTTTATGGAAGATATCGGGCTAGCCCACACCCCCTATGAAAAACTCCATAGAATTACCGATTATATTGCCGGTATGACGGACTCCTATGCTGTCAGGCTTTACAGAAAACTGCATGGAATCGCAGTGGACTGATTATTTAGGCCAGAGGTAATAGAGATATCCTCCATAAATGAAGAGTAGCAGAAGCCCTTCCCCGCGAAACAGCCGGTATCCCCGCATCATCAGAACAAGCAGCAGAATGGTCAGTCCATTCATAACCAGAATATCACTTAAATTGATTCCAACCGCAGAGATAGGGTTAATCAAGGAGGCCAGGCCGATCACGGATAAGATATTAAAAAGATTTGAACCGACAATATTGCCTACAGCAATGTCCGTTTGTTTTTGAAATGAGGCAACAACCGAAGTGGCAAGTTCAGGGGCACTGGTTCCAGCAGAAACAATAGTCAATCCTATAATTGCTTCACTGACCCCAAAACCCTGAGCAATTAACACGGCATTTTTAACCAGCATTTCACCGCCATACCAGAGTCCTAATCCGCCTAAGGCGATAAAACCCATATCTCGCACCGGGTTATTGGATGGCTTGGGCAGCTCCTCTCCAAGGGCTTCTGCTTCAGCCTTGGCCTTTGCAGTTTCTTTACGGGAAGAGATCACAGAATAAACGGTATAAGCAATCAGACCTGAAAAAAGAATTCCACCTTCGATGCGACTCATGAACTGATCATGAAACATGGCACTAAAAAGGATGGTTACAAAGATACACAATGGGGTATCAAATTTAACCAGTTGTGGTTTGACCACCAATGGTGAAACCAGAGCAGCCATTCCTAAAATCACAGCAATATTAAAAATATTGGAGCCGACAATATTGCCAATTGCCATGGCACCCTGATCTTTTAAGGAAGCATTCACACTGACTACAAGCTCAGGGGCACTGGTGCCAAAGGCTACAATAGTCAATCCGACTACTAATGGGGTAATGCCAACTCGAAGCGCAATGGCTCCAGCACCCCGTACCAGAAAGTCTGCACCAAAACTCAGAATTACAAGACTCAGAACCAGCCATAAAAAATATATAGTCATAGGACTGAGGAGTATAACACCTGTGATTGCAGGAACCAAATCTGTGTGCTACTATAACGCTCCAATGCTAAGACAATTTGAGTCCCGCCTTCTGTGCGGATTTTTGGTTCTAACACTGCTTGCACTCCAGGCAATCCCTCTCGCGACACGGCATTATTGTGATTATCTGGGGTGGCATGAGCATTGGAGTGCCGATCACAGCCATGATCATTCGGATCATCAGGATGAGAGTGAAGAATCGGAATCTGATGACTGCCAGGTTGTGGTGAAGCTCGCTTCACATCTTATACCTTCCTTGCAGCTTGTGCCTTATGATGCCATTGTTTTTGATTCGGATACATTTGAGCCAGGGGCTCGGGTAATTCAACCTGTTGTGTTAGGCCACTTAGCCAATGCGCCGCCGTATCCCCATCTCATTTTACTAAATCATATTCGCCTTCTGATTTGAGACCCAAGCCAGACCTTGAACCGGTTTTGCTTTGATTTTGTCTTGATTCTGGAGGTTTTTTCATGTTTTTTCCTTGCTTGTTTTTCTTGTTTTCTACTTCGTTGATTGCCTTGGACGGTCTACCCCCTGTTAGTGTAACTCAAAGCCGGCTTTTTGAAATAGAAAGCCTTAAATCACAGGCAGAACTGCTTAGAACCACGATTCCAGAACGGGCATTGCCTGAATTTGAACTGGAATACGAAGATACAGCGGGTCAGGAATTCAGGGCGGAAGCCGGATATTCCTTGGGTTCGAGAAGAAGGGCTAGAATCCTGAACCGGAAGAACAGGATTCAGGCAAAGGAACAGTCCACCCATTTCAAGCTTCTTAAACTGCAGACCCTGGGTAAATTGAGGGAATTGTGGATTGAACTGTATGTAACACAGCAACACCTCAAAGAAATGAGGGAGTACTATTCTGTGGTTTTTGAGATTTGGGAAAAAAAGGCAAAACAGGCTCAGTCAGGTCTGGGCATACCATTGGATGCCAAACGCTTGCAAATCAAGCTGACACTGATTGAGTCTTTGTTAAAAGACCTGACCCGTAAACAGAGTAAGGCCCGTATTTTATATGCAGAGGCTTTGGGAAAGACTGTTCCAAAAGATTTGGAGCTTAAACTTGAGAAAGAGCTTCAGTTGGGAAACTGGGGAGAGTTAGAGTCTTTGGGTAGCCTGCAAAAGGAGATTTTAAGTCTGATGGGAGATCAGAAAACACTGGAGGAGGATCTTTTAAAGCAGGAAACAGGTATAAATCCCACGGTTTCAGCCGGATTCATAAAAGAAAAATCAAGCGAAGCGGATCCAGTTTTTCGTATAGGTTTTGTTCTGCCAGACGGAATGCGTAAGGATCGCGGCTTGAAGGCAATTCAGATTGAAAGCCGGATGCAAAAGACTTTGGGGGAACAGGCTTCTTTTGTGGAATCCATGTGGCTATTGGAGTTGGAGAAAATGTACAAAGAAGCCTATGAATTCACTCTCAATGAGGTTATACCATCTGCACAACAGGCTAAAAAAACGGCCCTAGAGGCGCAGAAATCCTGGGTTATGGGGCAGATTTCCCTGACGGACTGGATGGATTCCCTGGATATCTGGAGAGAGATGATTGAAACCAAGGCCAATCAAATCAGGGAGACTCTCAATTTTGAAATTCAGTGGATTCTGTGGAAGGGAACAAAATGAAAGCAATTCTGACATTTATAGCATTTTTGTCTTTAGGTTATTGTGAATCAGGCTATCTTTCTGTTGTGGAAATGGATGCTGAACAGCAAAATGCCGCCAATCTTAAAACCAGAAGACTTCGTAAACAGATTGTTCGTAAAGAAGCTATCTGGCCAGGAAAGATACGCAATTCTTCCCAGAACCTTGTCGAAATCGCAGCTCCAACGGAGGGGGTATTGTATCCATCAGATCATGTAAGGGGGCAGAGTATCGACAAGGGCATGGAGCTAGCACTTCTGGATCCGGCAATCGTTGAAGAATATCACGATATTGAATCCGAATTGACGGAAGCAATCATTATGGCAAAACGGGAAAGTGAGGAAGTAGACAGGCTGAAGTCTCTTAGTCGGGATGGGTCTGTTTCCAAAAAAGATATTCAGGATACATTGGCTAGACAGAAGGTGCTTAATAAAAAGGTGGAAATTTTAGAGGAGCATCTGGATTGGCTCTCAGCAGGGGGTCAGTTGATACAAACAGCCCCAATTCGTATTGTATCCGCAAAGCAGGGAATTCTGGAATTTGTGCCTCAGGCCAGACAAAAATGGGTTCTGAGGGGTGAGCTTCTTTACAGTATACGAAGTCCCGGGGCTTTTGAAGTGGCGATTGATCTTTATCCATCCATTTACAACCATGTAGGAAACATAGACAGGCTAAGTCTAAACGGCCTGGATCTGACAAGCCTGCGAGTGGAGTCAGGCACACCACCACAGCTGGTTGCCAATTTACAGTCAAAGGAATCAGGACTTGTTTCTGGTGCATCAGTGTCTGTGAAAGCCCTCATGCGCGAACCCAAACCCCTGTTATGCTTAAATTCCCAGGAACTGATTCGGGAAGGGTCCGATGGTCTGGTTTTTTTAGATATTGGTGAGGGACATTTTGGTTTGAGGAAGGTTGTGCTTGGTCTGGAAACCAGTGAGTGTATTGAGGTTTCAGAAGGTGTTGAGTCAGGTGATTTTATAGTTTCTGAGGGAGTCTGGCAGCTTTATTTACTGGCCAGAGGAACCCAGGGAGGAGATCATAGTGGACATTCTCACTAAACTTGGTATTCGCTACTGGGGGGTAATGATTTTTATTGCTCTGGCACTATTGGGTCCCGGCCTGTTTATGGTGCAAAAAATGCCCGTGGATGTATTGCCTGAGCTTAGTTCTCCTTCCGTTACGATTTTAACTGAAGCTCATCAGATGGGCCCCGAAGCTGTAGAATTACAAATCAGCCTGCCACTTGAAACAGCTTTGCAGGGATTGTCCCACCTTCGGCGATTGCGTTCTGCCAGTGGGGTAGGGCTATCCATGGTTGTGGCTGAGTTTGATTGGCAAATCAGTGAAAAGGAAGCTCGCCTTCAGGTAATGGAGAGGCTGCAAACCGTGGCTGCTTCCTTGCCAGAAGGGATAGATGCCCCCTTGATGACCCCACCTAGCTCCATTATGGGTGAGATAATTTTTCTGGGGATTACTGATAATCAAGGCCAGGATCTTGTGCGGGCCAGACAGTTTGCAGATACAGTTTTGCGCCCGAGGCTTCTGGCCGTATCCGGGGTATCTCAGATTACAGTTCTTGGTTCTGGGGATCGAGCCATTCAAATCGAACTGTTGCCTAACATGCTGCAACACTATCAGATTAAGGCCCAAGAGATCATAGAAAAGGTACAGGAAGCAGATGGATCGGCAACGGCCGGATATATGACTCAGGGGGCACAGGCTTTTCTGGTGCGGTCCCTTGGTCGCAGCACAACAGTAAAACATTTTGAAAATCTTGGGATTGGGGAAGGCTTGAAGCTTAAGGATGTGGCCAGGGTGACCTATTCACAGACCCGCCCAATTGGCCTCGGTTCCGTAGCTACCAAGCCGGCGATAATTTTAGCCATTGGTCGGCAACCTCAGGCCAATACTATCGAGGTTTCCGAGGCTGTGGATAAATCTCTTAAGTTGCTTCAGATGCCCGAGGGGCTGGAGTTAAATACAAATCTGTTTCGGCAGGAGCACTTTATTCGAGCAGCCTTAAACAGTTTAAAAAGTGCCCTGGCTGAAGGTTCATTCCTGGTAGTGCTGATTGTAATTCTTGGTCTTCAGTCTTTGCGTTCTTCACTGATTTGTCTATTGGCCCTACCCTTGTCTTTAGTAATGGCCCTTCTGATTCTGAGTTTTTTTGGTGTGTCCATCAATACAATGACTTTAGGGGGACTCACCATTGCTATTGGGGCCCTGGTGGATGATGCCATTGTATTTGTGGAAAATACTGTCCGTCGCCTGAATGAAGGTGGGACAGGTCAGGATCGAGGTGAGCTTATTGCAAAATCCTTATCCCAGGTTGCTTCTTCCATCATTTATGCCACAGCCATCATTGTAGTGGTATTTCTTCCCCTGTTTTTTCTATCGGGAATTGAGGGAAAACTGTTTCAACCATTGGGGTTATCCTATGTAACAGCCCTGGTAGCTTCTTTGTTTGTTGCACTGTTTCTGACCCCGGCATTTATATACTGTATGGGACTAAGGGAAAAATCACACTCGACCCCTATAGCGGCAAGACTTGCTCAAAGAGTTTATGATCCGGTCTTGAAGTTCACCATGAAATATCCGGTACCCATTCTTGTGGCCGGACTATTGTTATCCCTTGGTTCCGTGTTTTATGTGTCCAACTTAGGGACAAGTTTTTTACCACCCTTTCGTGAGGGATCCTTGACCATCGAGATGAGTACCATTCCGGGGACCTCACTTCAAGAGTCAGATCGCCTCGGTCGTATGGCGGAGTCAGTGCTTTTAGGGCTGGATGGAGTTTTACAGGTTGCCAGACGCAGTGGGCGGGCCAGTAATGATGCTCACGCAGTGGATGAAACCATGACAGAGATAGAGGTGGTTCTTGATCTTAACAACCAGAATCGGGACTCCATTCTTGAGTCAATCCGCAACAGCCTGAAGTCAGTATCGGGAGTGGTGTTTAACATTGGTCAGCCCATTTCTCATAGAATCGATCATATCCTCTCAGGGGCCAGAGCAATGCTTGTTGTTGCAGTATTTGGGGAAGACCTGATTCGTCTGGATGCATTTGCCAACAGGGTTAAAGCCACCTTGGAGGACTTGCCTAGTCTGGTGGATGTGGCTCTTGAGTCTCAGGGTGAACAGCCGGAACTAAGAATTGTTCCTCACCTGTCCCGCCTGGCGGACTATGGGCTTAGTCCACATGATATGGCTGAACATACTGAGCTATTGTTTGATGGGATTCGCGTAGCCCAGATCCTACAGGGAAATCTGAAAATACCTGTAATTGTCCGTTATGAAGAGGGTGGAAGACAAACAGAGGATCTCAAAAATTTTCCAATTGTGACAGAAAGGGGGTCTACCACTCTCTCAGAACTAGCTGATGTCAGCTGGCACAGGGGACCAAATCGGATAGGGAGAGAAGATCGTTCCCGCCGGATTCTGGTTATGGCAAACATTGCCGGCATGGATTTGGGCTCAGCTTCAGAAATGGTGGAAGCAGCTTTGATGAAGCTAACAGCGGAACCCGGGATTCACTGGCAGCTTCGTGGACAGTTTGAGGCCAGAAAAATTGCTGCCCAAAGAATGTTTTTTGCCTCGTTTCTCAGTCTGTTTATAGTGGGCTGGATTTTGCATGTTTCCCTGGGGTCATTACGCCTTGCCTTATTGACCATGTTAAGCCTGCCTCTCAGTTTGGCTGGCGGAGCTTTTGGGGTGTATTACTCAGGTGGCATAGTATCCCTGGCCTCCTTGGTTGGTTTTTTAACCCTTTTGGGCATTGCTGCCCGTAACGGGATTTTACTTCTGGAGCGATTTCGTGATGGAGTGACCTCAGGCATGAGCCATTACGATGCGGTTTGGGAAGGTACCAGAGAACGGTTGCTTCCCGTATTTATGACGGCTATCAGCACAGCTCTTGGTTTATTGCCTCTAGTGCTTGCCATGGACAAACCTGGAAATGAGATTCAGGCTCCGATGGCTGCGGTAATTCTTGGTGGCCTAATTTCATCGACTGTTTTATCAGTAATTGTAGTTCCAGCCCTCTGGCTGGTGTTTCACAAAGGAGAAACAAAATGATTCAGGTTTTATTAGCGTTGACTCTTATCTTAACAGGATTTACTAATCCAAAACTGGATACTAAAACTGAAGTGAAAACTCGTGGGGCACTTCTTTATTATGTTTGTGATCACGAGGGTGTAGAGTGGACTCAGGAGTATCCTGAAAAAAAAGTTTGTCCGGCCTGTGCTCCAGATCACGATTGCGGCCGTTTGATCCGTGTTTTACCTCACCCTGATTCTGCCTACAAACCAGAGGAATTTCTTGTCCCCAACCCTTTGGATCCAGTCAGCGGTAAACCAGTAAAACCGGAACTATTCTCAGAGTATGATGGTCGTAAAGTCTATTTCTCTGGTAGCGTCTCCCAGAAACGATTTCTGATGGATCCTAAAAAATGGGCTGTAAATCTTCCCCTGAAAGCTGAATTGTTTGGACTGGAAGTTCAGGCAGATCCCCTGGAACATGATGACCACGATCATGATCATGACCATAGCCATGGCGATCATCACGGGCATAAGCACTAGTCCCTATGAAATGAGTTGCTTCGACTGTATAATTATATACATAAGATGAGAACTGTTTTCTTGGTACCCATGACGATTCTTTGTGTGGCATTGCTTTTGCTGCGCATTACCTTTACCCCCATTTTGGGGGATGGATTGTGGCGTTGTCTGGGGCAAAATGAACAAAGTTCATGTTGCCAGGGAATACAGGTGGAGCAGTGTTCCGAGGATCATTTTTGTAGCTCATCCAAGGACTGTCTGCCTCTTCCAGTATGGATGGAGGCAGAGTCCAACCGATTTTTTGACCTGCTGGCGTTTCCTCCGTTTTTTGATCCATTGGCATGGTTTGCTTTAGCTGTGTCTTTGCAGAATAAGGAACAACACCTCTATTTTCATGATTTTGCCTACCTTGTTTTACAGCTTGGATGGGATCATATCCGGCTCATAGTCTAGGCTCCTTTTTACACATTATTCAGAATTTATCCCTGATTTGTTTTTAAAAGGAGCTTGCTTATGTCTAAAAATGTTGTTTCCATAATTGTCATTGTTTTTGTGGGCCTGTTGGCCTGGTTTTTACCTCAATCAGAAGCTAAGGCTTCTCCCCAAACTCCCTGTGCAGTTCATCAGACGGTTAACTGCCCGTTTTGTCATCCTCAGCTCATCCAAACGATGGGTCTTTGTAAAGAGCACGATAATATTCCTGAAGCTCAATGTGTTTTATGTCGCCCAGAGCTAAAGCGGGCATATCAGCAGGAAAAAGATTGGTGTGCTGAGCATTCTGTGCCTGAGTCACAATGCACAACCTGTCTATTACATGGCCAAAACCACTGAGAATAAGAACAAAAAGAGGTATATATGCGCCCGTTTACGACTACCATTATTGCAGTGATTGTCTTTTTTTCAGTGCGTTCTATTCGGCAGAGCGATAAATCACAGGAAATGAGCCCAATCCATAAAACCGAAGAAGTTGCTACAAAGATCTCTGATCTAGTGGTAAAAAGTCAGTCGTCGCAACGATCTAAAAGGCCACCAAATCCTGATTGCAGCAGAGCAGATACAATGATTGATCTGGGCACTGATCAAATCTTGGATGATTCCAGGTTTTTGATAAAATCAGTGGATCAGGAACCAGTTGGGGAATTGATCATACGCAATGCGGATTTGGAGTTTTTGCCGGAAAAGTCTCAGGAAGTGACCGCAAAAGATGCCCTAACAGTGACAAATCTTTATGTCACCTCCGGTCAATGGGTGTCTGCCGGTGACTTACTTTTGGAGGCGGAATGCAAAGAATTTGCAAAGGCTAGAATGGCCTGGCTTGAGGCTAAAGCAAAACATGAACTTTGGGAGGCCTCCAGAGAAAGAGAAAAGAGTTTACTTGGAGCCCAGCTTGGGAATTTAAGAGACTTTTCGGAAATCAGGGATCGGGAAATTGAGGCAAAATTGGCACTCAGTATTGCAGAACAACAGTTGGCCTGGTTTGGATACACTTCTCAAGACTACGAAAAGTTTCTTAACATGAAAGCGTCAGATTTAAATTTAAAAATTTATGCGAAAATTTCAGGTATTGTTCAGCAGATTTCTCTGGTTCCGGGCTCTCATGTTGAAGAAGGTCAGCCTCTTTTAACCATAGTCGATCCAAATCGTCTGAGGGCGAGAATATGGGTCTCTCCTTCTGAAGCGGCTCATTTTAAGCTGGATCAGAATTTTACTGTGCATGCGAATGAAAGGATGTCCCAGGGACGGATCCGTTTTATTCCGGCCATGATTGATGCCCATACCAGACAGATTCCGATATTGGGTGAGATCGACAATCAACCCTTACTGTTTCGAGCAGGGGAGTATGTTCAGGTTGAGCTGGAAAAACAATCCTCTACCTCATTAATGGTTCCCGTAGAGGCGGTACAGTGGGATGGTTGTTGCAATCTGGTTTTTGAGTATTTAGGTCAAAATCGATTTCAACCTCGTAAAGTTGCTTTGGGAGATAAAATCTCTGGCCGCCAGATAGTGCTTTCAGGATTACAGGCAACCAGTAAAATTGTGGCTAAAGGTAGCTATTTTTTAAAGTCAGTTTTAATGCAGGCTGAGATTGGTGATGCCTGCTGCGAGATTTAACAGTCATTCCGAACCTGGTTCTTGAACGGGTTGTTAGGCGGCTATCTTATGTTTAAATTGATGCAAATTTCCTTAAAATACAAAGAAATTGTGATTGCATTGACCCTGATTTTGGTTGTAGCTGGGGCAAACATTATATTGCGATTACCTCTGGACGCCTTTCCAGATACTACGCCAGTCATGGTACATGTCAACTCTGTGGCATCAGAGTTATCCCCAGTGGAAATTGAAGAACAGATTTTGCGCCCATTGGAGAGAGCTTTGATGACAACTTCGGGGCTTACAGAAATTCGCACCTTAGGCAGATTTGGTTTTGGGCAGGTCATTTTGATTTTTCATGATTCTGTGTCACTTATGGATGCGAGACAGGCTGTAATGGAAAAGCTTGCGGGTCTTGAATTGGAGGAAGGCATAGCACCTCCCCAAATTGGGCCACCTGCTACGGGTATGGGAGAAGTCTTTCACTACACTCTGAAGTCCGAAACTCTGAATTTAAAGGACCTGCTGGACCTACAGCAATATGTTTTGGAGCCAGAACTGGCATCAGTGCCTGGAGTTGCTGAAGTGAATGCCTGGGGGGGTAAACTTCGTAGGATCGAGATTTTGGTGGACTTGTTAAAGATAGAGGAATATCAGATTACTTTAAGCGAAATTTTTATTGCAATTCGCGATCATGCTGGTGCTAGCGGTGGGGGGGGGATTGAGTTTTCTGGGGAGTATCATCTGGTTCAGGGAGATACAAGGTATAGAAAAATTGAGGATATTGAAAATACTGTGATTCGCAGTCATCAGGGACTACCCGTACTATTAAAGGATATTGCCAATGTTGTAGACGGTCATAATCTGCGTCGTGGGGCTGTCTCTCAAAATGGTAAGGGAGAGGTGCTTTTAGGTCTTGTATTTATGGGCTTTGGGGAAAATGGTCGTTCAGTAAGCATGGCCACAAAAAAGCGGCTTTTGGAGACAAAAGAGCTGCTACCGGCCTCTGTGGAAACAGAGATTATCTACTCACGACAAGACATTGTGGATTCTGTACTTGAAACAGCGGGGAAAAACCTGATTTGGGGTGCACTGCTGGTAGTTCTTATTCTGTTTCTATTTTTGAAGGACATCAGGGCTGGATTGATTGTCGCATTCAGTATTCCTTTTAGTCTGTTGTTTGCTGTTTGTGGCATGTGGGCCTTTGCAATACCAGGTACTCTAATGTCATTAGGGGCCATTGACTTTGGTCTGGTTGTCGATTCCAGTGTGATCCTGGTTGAAAATGTGAGTAGTCGGCTGCAAAAAGCGAAGACATATTATGAGAAGTCCAAGATTGTTTTATCGGCATGTCTTGAGATGAGGCAGGCTACCCTTTTTGGGGAGATGATTTTAATTGTGGCCTATCTTCCCATTGTCTTTTTGAGTGGTTCAGAAGGAAAACTGTTCAGGCCCATGGCTTATGCCGTGATGCTCGCTCTTGCAGGCTCATTTGTATGGTCGGTTTTTGTAGTTCCTGTTCTTTGTGCCATTTTTTTACAGAAAAACCAGATCAAACACAAACCGTTTCTTATGCGTTGTATGGAAATGATTTTTGTGCGCATGTTATCCAGTGTATTGAGATTTCGGGGTGTTGTGCTTGGATTTGTCGCTTTATTGGGGTTGGCTGCATGCTATTTGGCATCTGGTTTAGGGGCTCGATTTCTACCAAAGCTTGAGGAACATTCGATTGTGCTAGCCACGGTACGGCTACCAGGAATCGCGCTAAATGAAGCCTTGCATCAGGCCGAAGATTTGGAAAAATTTCTGTTAGAGAGATTTCCTAAAGAAATTCTATCGGTAACTACTCGAATCGGTACGGCTGAATTGGCAACCGATCCTATGGGTCTGGAACAAGCAGATGTGTTTCTTAAACTTTTCCCGCCAGAAAAATGGGAGCGGGTACAAAATCAAACTCAATTGCAGAATTTGATAAGCATCGAGTTGCAGAGTTTTTTGGGGACTAAATTTGTAATGACTCAGCCAATTGAAATGAGAATGAACGAAATGGACGCAGGAATTCGCTCTGATTTGGGAATCATGATTTACGGGAATGATCTTGATCAACTGGCGCGAAGAGCTGAAGAGGTGGCTTCCTCTGTTGCTCTTCTACCTGGGGCTAAAGATGTGACTCCCGAAAAGATAACAGGAGGTCCCTATGTGATTGTTAGAGGAATCCCGGAAAAAATGGGCCGTTACGGGTTTACAGGAAAGGATATTTTAAATCTTGTAGAGTCTATTGGGGGGTATCAGGTCGGCAAAATGTTTGTTGATGAGAAGCGTTATCCCATTGCGGTTCGATTTGCAAACAAAGATCGCAATGATCCTGAAAAATTAAGCGATTTGATATTGGTAAACTCCAATGGAGTGCGAGTCAGATTATCCCAGATTGCTTCTATTTCTATGGAAGCAGGTCCCGTTTTGATTACAAGAGAAAAGGCTAGGCGCAGGGTTGTGGTTCAGGTCAACATAGCACATCAGGATTTAGTGGGCTTTGTAGAAGACACAAAAAAACATCTGGATCAAAATTATGTCTGGAACCAGGAGATACACTATAAACTTGGGGGTCAGTACCAACATTATTTGAGTGCCCGCGTCTCAGTGCTTATAAGTATTTTGTTTGTTCTGGTATTGATTTTTTTCCTGTTGCAACTCTCTACGGAAAGAATTTCTGATTCCACCGCAATTATGACTGGAGCACCCTTTGCGGCGATTGGAGGGGTCTTTGCCTTGTATTGGTTTGAGATTCCATTCTCTGTCTCGGCAGGAATTGGTTTTGTAATTGTTTGTGGTGTCTCCATGCTGAATGGTTTGGTGTTGGTGAGTACAGTGAATCAGCGCAGGAAAAAAAATCTGCGTGCCAGCATTATTTTGGCCTCAAGAGAAAGACTCCGACCAGTTCTAATGACAGCAATGGTAGCTTTTTTTGGATTTATTCCCATGGTGTTCAGTACAGGAATTGGTGCAGAGATTCAAAGACCTCTAGCTTTGGTTGTAGTAGGGGGGGTATTTTCAGACACTTTGCTGACTCTTTTTGTGTTGCCCTGCCTGCTTTTATTGCGGAAAACAATAGGCCCACACCCGACGATCACAAAGCCGTGAACCACAGATTTTGTCTATTGTGCAGAATTTACCCAATGGTGCCATTGTGATATATTCTGAGAGGTTGATGGTTCCCCCCATCCTTGTAAACATACCACTACAAGACCACAGCAGTTGACATCATGGTGATAGTCACAGGAAATGAGTAGAGTCCCATAAGGGACAGACTCATTGATAATTATGAAATGGATGATTACAAAATATTTACTGACTGCTGCTGTTGTTGTCGTAGTTTCTGAGGTTGCCAAGCGCAATGATAAGCTAGGGGCATTGCTGGTAGCCTTGCCTATGGTTACCATTCTGTCCATGATTTGGTTACATTTGGAGAATCAGCCCTTAGAGAAGATAGCAAATCATGCATGGTATACTTTCTGGTATGTGATCCCGACTTTGCCAATGTTTTTGATTTTCCCCGTGATTGTTCCCAGGATTGGATTTTGGTGGAGTTTGCTGGTAAGCATACTGATTACCATTGGCTTTTTCTGGATTTTTGCAGCATTTGTCAGGTTGTGGGGAATTGAGTTGAACCCTGCTGGATAATTATACCCCCTGTGGGTATAATGGCCCTATGCAAATTCAGATAGAAGGGATGAGTTGTACAGCTTGTGCAAACCGGATTGAAAAGGTTTTACATAAAAATGGGGTCAGAGGGCAGGTAAATTTTGCCTCCCAAACGGCGGAAGTAGAGTCGGACAGCCTTGAAGTTCATGACATATTAAAGCTCATACAAAAGGCCGGATTCCAGGCCTCGATAGAGCAGAAAGCCCCAGCCAAGACATCTAATCTAAAACTTTTGGAAAAGGTTGGTCTTGGCGCAGGCTCCTTTGTGGCAATTGTGGATATGGGGGGCATGCTTTTTGGAGTCATGAATCCGGCTGGGGTTGCGACTTCAGCCATTCTTACAACAATCTGTCAGTTTACTGTTGGCCTGCCCTTTCTTAAGCGGGCCCTTGTTTCTTTAAAACATTTTAGTCCAGGGATGGATTTTCTGGTCAGCTTAGGTACCCTATCTGCCTGGAGTCTATCCATGGCGATCTGGCTTCATGTGATTCATGCTCATCATGTCTGGTTTGAAGCCTCGGCTTCTGTTCTTGTACTGATTCGAGTGGGAAAAATTCTGGAGGAGAAAGCCAGAAATAAGGCTTCCATGGCCATGCAGGAGTTAAGCCGAGAGTTGCCCAAAAATGCCAAAAAGGTGCAAAACGGGGAACTTATCGAGGTATCGGCTACTTCCCTAGTGGCTGGGGATACCATCCTTGTGCTGCAACATGAAAATGTACCAGTGGATGGAATCATCAAGGAAGGGGTTGCCGAGATTAACGAATCCCTGTTTACCGGTGAGAGTTTTTCTGTTCTTAAAGAGTCAGGTAGCCCGGTTCTGGCTGGAAGTTTAAATGTGGGTTCCCAATTTTTTGCTCAGGTGACTCAAACCCGTGGCAATTGTCGCTTTGATGCCATGCTCAAAGCGGTTGAGCGGGCCCAGAACAGCCGCGCTCCGATTCAGGATCTGGCAGATAAAGTTTCTAGCTGGTTTGTACCGCTTGTAGTTGTGATAGCCCTTTTGTCAGCGGTGACAGTTTTGTATTGGGGAGGCAACCTCGAAGAAGCACTGATTCGTATGATCACTGTTCTGGTGGTTTCCTGTCCCTGCGCCCTTGGGCTGGCGACCCCCACGGCAATTACAGCTGGAATTGGACGGGCTGCGGAACTGGGGATTTTGGTGCGTGAGGCCCGCTCATTGCAACTGGCTGAGAACCTGAAATTTTTTTGTCTGGATAAAACCGGAACCCTCACGGAAGGAAAACCAGTCGTAAAGAAGGTGCTTCATGCTCCGGAATTCACTTCAGACCAGATCCTTTTACTGGCCTCATCACTGGAACAGTCAAGCACTCACCCTTTAGGCAAGGCAATTCTGGCAGCCAATACACAGAAAATCCCGATGGCCTCCGAGGTAGTTAATACTCCGGGCAAGGGTTTGAACGGAATTGTGAATGGGCAATTTGTGAGTTTAGGAAAGCCAGAATCCGTTTTTGGAGCTGGTTGGCCGTCCTGGGCTGGCCAATTTGACGATCATGTATCCCTAGTGGCATTGAGTGTGAATCAGGTTGCAGCCGGATTAATTCTGATTGCTGATCCTCTGAGGCAAGATGCTGGGGTGGCGATATCTGCGCTGAAATCTCTTGGAATTGAACCAGTGCTTATTAGTGGGGACAGGCAAAAGGCAGTAGAAGAAGTTGCCCGTACTGCTGGTATCACGGCCTATTATTTTGCAGCCCAACCGGAAGAAAAGCTGCGTCTGATAAAAGAGTTTCAGAATCGGGGCACTACGGCCATGATTGGGGATGGAGTCAATGATTCTCTGGCTCTGGCCCAGGCCGATTTTTCCATATCCATGGGTGAAGGAAGTGCGGCGGCAAGAGAAAGTGCAGATTTAACCCTCACCCAAGAGGGGCTCATGCGAATCATTACCGCTATTCATTTATCACGGCAGATCATGCATACTATCCGTAGAAACCTATTTTTTGCTTTCTCATATAACCTGGTGGTAATTCCAATGGCGGCCCTAGGTAAACTTCATCCAGGAATTGCTGGAGGTATGATGGCACTGTCTTCAATTTTGGTAGTAATGAGCTCAATTCAACTCAGAAGCTGGAAGGCCAGGGCATGAAAAACAATAAAAAGGAATGTACAAATCAGTACTCCGAGACAGAACTAGGCCTTATGGCAAGCTGTCTGGTTTTTATCTGGGACATTCTGAAATGGCTTGTCCTTGAATGGAAACTGGAGGAAAATCAGACCATTTTTGGATTGGTCGTAGCAAAAAGTGGACCATTTCTGGTTCATGACAATGGAAAATCCAGTAATCAGCTCAAAGAACTAAAGTGGAATCGTGTAAAAGCTGATTATAAGGGAGAAGCATTTAGGCCGGACTTGAAGAATCTTCACCGTCTGTCTAGATCTCTTGTTGCAAATGGACAATCCGAGCATCAAAAGGCTTTGAAGAATAGTACATGATATGAGGCGGATCGTATAAAATAACGGACTAAGCTCCCTCAGCACCGGGACTTGGGGGCTATTTTTTGTCCTGAATTTTTTTATTGTTGAACATTTGTTGAACATTGGACAATTTAGAAAAATTTGTCAGGGTCACAAAAACACAAAAACCCCGCATCAATGCAGGGTTTAACAAATACACCCGACAGGATTTGAACCTGTGACCAACAGATTCGGAATCTGCTACTCTATCCAGCTGAGCTACGGGTGCATGTTGTGCTGATTCTACAGACTTCCTGGGCCTAGGGCAAGTCTGATAGAGAGCTTGAATGTAAGAATCAAGGCAACCACAATGAGCATAGACCAGCACGGCAAGCAAATCACCAAAACATTCCCAACACAAAAAGATGCCCAGGATTTTATAGACCACGCAAAACAATCCAAGCCAACTTTAGCCCTTGTTTTGGACAAATGGACAAGATTAGTCTGTCCAATCCTAAAAGGCTTCAAACACTACAGCCGCGCTGTAAGTGAATTTCTGGCTTTTGTTGGCCCCGAACAACAGATAAGCAGTGTTTCTAAGATGCACAACTGAAATCTTTCAAATGATCAATCGGTGGGATTTAGGAGTAGTCCAGAAACAAATAATAAGATCATCTAAAATCATTGAAGTTCTTTGTTCCTGAAAAATAAATTTTTCCAAAATAGAGCACCATGGTATCCTGTAATAGAACTTATGGGCCTAACAACAATCGGGACTACGGGAATCTTCGCGCACCTAGACACCAGAATGGCCCGTACTCAATCAGCGCACTGAAGGAGAAATGTGAACAACCTAACTACTCGTAAGTATAAGTTTGTTTGGACCAAGAACAACATAACCCAGGAAGTATTATTCCTTGAGGGTACTGGGTATCACGCTAAATTAGAGTACGATGATGTTTTAAAATTTGAAGATTTTGAAAACGAAGCAAAGAAACCAGCGAATATAGAACACATTTCATCATACCAAACAATCTACACATTTCAGGATACATTCTAAATATCCGTCCCTCACAACGCCCCAGCCTAACCTGCTGGGGTTTTGTTCTATTGTGATTTGTTTGCCTGTGACAATAGGCTCAAAACCAACGAACCAAGTATGATTCCAAATCTGCTACTCTATTTAGCAGGGCAAGTCTGAGCAGGTACTTGAATGTATTTCAGACCTTTGTTATTGTGGCACCCATGCAGCCTAAACTGAGTGTAAACTTGAATAAGATTGCCTTGATTCGCAACTCAAGGACCGGGAATTTTCCCGATATTTTGCGTTTTGCCAGATTAGCCCTTGAGAACGGAGCCCACGGAATCACCATTCATCCAAGGCCAGATCAGAGGCATGCTAGGTACGAAGATATCTCGCAACTAAAAGAGCTTTTGCAGGAATGGCCGGAGGCAGAGCTTAATGTGGAGGGGTATCCTGATACCAAGCTATTAGATGAGATTCTTCGTCATCAGCCGCATCAGTTTACAATGGTTCCTGACTCCTCCGATCAAAAAACCTCGGATCATGGGTGGGATTTAAATACCCAGTCTCATCTAGTGGCATCGGTGCTTGGAAGATTGAAGCAGGCGGGAATTCGTTCCAGTCTGTTTTTGGATCCGGATCCGGGGCAGGCAAAGCTAGCTAAAGAGCTAGGGGCCGACAGGATAGAGTTATACACAGGACCTTATGCTTTGGCTTTTGTAGATGGTCGCCCGACTAATCCTGATTTGTTGTTTAAGTACATTTCCACAGCTCAGGATGCAAGGCATTTGTGTCTAGGAGTGAATGCCGGACATGATTTGAACCTAAAGAATCTGGAATGGTTTGTAGACAAAGTCAGGCCTGATGAGGTGTCCATTGGTCATGCTCTTACCGTAGAGGCTTTGGAAATGGGGTTTGCTTCCGTAATTCAGAGATACTGTCAAATCCTTGAGAAGTATCCGCTGGTACGGATCAGAACCACAAAGACTCTGTAGCTGAGTCTAATCCTCATCCCCCCACTGAAAATTCATGTCCATGGAGTTGTCTTCTTCTTCGTCATCATCGGAGCCGGACTGCTGCATTCCAGGGAAGTTCATACCAGGCAGGTTTTTCAGATTCTGATCCAGGTTGTTTAAAAACTGCTGGTTGTTATTCTGAATCTGCTGGTTCATCTGATCCAGATTCTGATTCAGGTTCTGCTGGAAGTTTTGCATCTGCTGATCAAACTGCTGCATCTGGTTCTGGATTTGCTGCTGCATCTGATTCAATTGTTGTTGAAGCTCTTGCACCATTGCGTTGGATGCATCCAGGGCCTCCTGGGAGTTGTTTAAGGGTATTTTCATGGCCTTAAGAAACTGATCCACACTCTGAAGCTGGTTTTGCACAAGGCTTGTGGTTATGTTATTGATATCGGCCATCATGCCTTCTGTGAGGCTTTGGATCTGACCGTTTAAATCTGTCAAATCCACGACTCCTTTGGCAACAATAGTTTGGGTCAGTTTATTGATTGGATCAAAACTTATCTGAAAATCAGTTCCTCTGACCCCGGCTGTGGCTGTGGGCGTACGAATTACAAATTCCTCACCCTGTATCATCTTTTTTAAACTGCACCAGATTTTGCCAAAGATAAGATCGGAATAACTCAAAGCCTGTTGGGGGTGGGTCGTGGGGATTTCCAATCTGGTTTTTCCCATCAGTCGTAAACTGCCCTTTTCACCCATATCCAAGGTGGCGACTGAATCGTCGTCTAGCTGAAAATAGTCTCCTGCCTTAAGTTTATGCCCAATCTCCAGGGCCTGTGGACGGACTCCATTCATAAGAAAGGCTCGACCCTCAAGATAACTGAGTTCTGCCACACTATCAGCCATTAAGGGAGACACAGCTAAAAATAGGATTTGAAGTATTAGTTTTTTCATATTGGTCAAAATACACCAAAAATCTAAGCGTAAAAGGGTGATGGTACCGAAAGGTTGGTATTATGAAACAAAAATTGACCATTCTATTCGTCTTTTGTCAGATTTTGCCCAGTTTTTATGCTTTTGGAAATCTGTTTGGATTCCTCAAAAGAGGTGAGGGCAAAAAGCCGGTTGCGGAGATTGTTCAGGAAGTTGCCCCTATGGTTTTACCAAAGACCGTAGCAGCAAGCCCAGTTATGGATATGTTAAAACCACCTGTGGACAGACAGTGGTTTTCCCAGGCCCAGCAGCATCCGTTTGAATTTCAGAAGCGAGAATATTCAAAGGCCAATGCCTGGTGGCTGGCAGAAGCTTCCGTGTTGTCCTATGCCGCCATTGATATTATTCAAAATGCAATGAATGCCTTGGGTTATCCCGGATTCAGGGCATTTAGCGGTCCAAAATTTGATGGGCAGGCATTTGTGGCCTGGCAATCAACCCATGCCATTCTGATTTTTCGTGGCACTGAGCCGACAAGTTATCAGGATCTTCTGACGGACTCCCGTTTTAATCTTGTGAACTGGAATGGAGTGGGCCGGGTGCATCAGGGTTTCAGAGATGCGTTTGAGGAATTGCATTCTGATCAGGGATTGGCCGCATTTTTAGCATCACTGGGCGATATTCCCGTATTTATTGCCGGGCATAGCATGGGTGGTGCTCTGGCTACGCTTGCGGCCTCAAGATATCCATCCTCAAGAGCCATTTACTCATTTGGTGCACCAAGAGCTGGGGACAGAAGTTTTGTGCAATCTGTTCGTATCCCATCGTTCAGGATAGTGAACAGGACGGATTTAGTAGTTGATGTACCACCATATATTCGTGGAATAACCTCGTTTGATCATTCAGGAGAGCTTGTACAAATCAACCCGGACAGTACAGTGCAGTCCAATCGTAGTGGCCATCTGGGAAGTAACTTAAAAGCTCTGGCCCTTGGTGGACTGTTTGGCAATTCAGGATCAGCCAAACCAAAAATTGATGTGACTCAAAGTATTTATGATCATATGCCACTGGCTTATGCGGACAGTCTTGGCACAATACTTCAGAAATGAGAAAAATATGAAATATGGAATTGGGATTGCTTTGGGATTGATAAGCATTTTTATGATGGGCTGTTCAGACTCTTCCGAGGCACAGAGTGATGATGTGATACAGGGCACTTTAAAGAGTGTTCAGGCTTTGAGCCTGTCGGTTTCTTCTGTGACAAACAGTACAACCTCCAGTTCCGATGCATCCATTGATCTTGAATTGATTTCGGAAGCAGGACAAAGAATTGCTGGCGTAACCGCCAAGAGGGATAATGCCGGGGGATATCCATTTTTGTTTGCCGGAGATTTCAAAGACAAAATTCTGCGATTAAGAACAGTGGCTAATTCGCGACCGGTGGAAATTGCACTGGGTCGTTTTGTTGAGACCAGAACACCGACCAACCTTGGAGATATTCAGGCGGATCAGGCAATCCTGGCAACTCGGTATATGGAGAGTATGAATACCTGGGAGGATCTGAAAAAGCAGCCGATGACGGAAGTGCAGAAAATCAGAAGGGAAGTAGAGATTCAAAAGGTGGATTCTCTACCCAATCGTACTGATATGATAAAAAAGATGGACCGTCTGGTTGTGGATGAATCCGGTAGATTAGTTGAAGGCAATGTCAATCAGATCGAGGAAATCCGGCAGGGGATTACCCGCAGTGGAGAATGGGAGCAGGACTTGCTGGAGAGAATCAAAACCAGAGTTTCTATCCCTGTAGAAGTACCTGAATTCATTCTTAGTTCGGCACGGATTCTAGGTACTACGGCCAGCAGTCCGGTCTTTCCAGTTACCCAGAACCAAAGCGGGGGCATGGAGATCATGCTTTACAGAGTGTCTACTGTGGACTGCCAGGATCAGATCTGTGATTTGGAGATGCGAGTCACCCGTACCCTGACCCAGGATGATTTAAAATCATTTCAGAATACTGCAAAGTTTCACGCCAGAACTACAGATTTTAAATGGGTCGAAGCTTTGAATGGGCTCTCATTGAAGGATGCCAGAATTGACAATGGGGCACTGTTAGTCCCTTTGGCAAAGCCAGAACAAAAGGGTACAGTTCACTATGCATTGAACTGGATGAGGCGAAAGCCTTCTGGCGGTTCGGAGACCTTGAATCTGAGTTTTGCCGTGGTATATTGAGTTCATGGAATATGATCTGAAATATGTAACTTTTCCCGATTCCGTAGTGGAGCAGTTTCTTTTTGAGCCGGAACAGCAAAGGCTTATGATTGAACTGGATGAAGCTATTTATGACAATGATCGGGAGGTCAGACGAATTCCGGGCTGCCGACTGTATGTCAGCGACTGGCAAACAATTCAGATAAGAGATTACAAGGCCAATCAGAGCATTAAAAGCAGTTCGCCTGATTTGTATCTTGCCGATTTGATTGATGTCCACTTTGATGAAAAGATGGTGCGCTTAAGGGGATTGGGCCAGGGCACCGGCGAGTGGGTAGACTACATTTTTGAGCATGCCAATTATCGTTTAGAAGAGAAAATGTAGTATATGCGGCTACATTCCATCCTGGAATTGATCGTACTTGCTGCCATGTGGGGAGCCTCGTTTTTGTTTATCAAGGTGGCTGCTCCTGAATTTGGGCCCGTACCATTGATTTTGCTCAGGGTTGGTTTGGCTTCTTTATTTTTACTCCCTCTTTTTTGCCTGAGGCATCGATTTTTAGACTTCTGGCCTTATCGCTGGCATCTGGTGGTGGTGGGTCTATTGAATTCCGCCTTGCCCTTCTGTCTTTTGGCCTGGGCGGCGGCCTCAGTTCCGGCGGGGTTTCTGGCAGTGATGAATGCGACAGCCCCTCTTTTTGCAGCACTGGTGGCATGGGTGTGGTGCAAGCAGACATTGAGCCGGTGGCAGATTGCAGGAATGTTTATAGGTGTCCTGGGAGTGGTGGTGCTTGTGAGTTCGCGACTTGAGGTTTCGCAAACAGGACCTGGAGTGATTCCTAGCGTAATTAAGGCTTTGCTTGCTACATTTTTATACGGAATTGCAGCTAATTATACCAAAGTTTACCTTAGCCAATGTTCATCTCTTTTGATAGCTACTGGTGGACAAGTGATTGCCAGTATAACCCTTTTGCCATTCGCCATTTTTCTTTGGCCAGATAAGGCAGCGTCTGCCCAGGCCTGGTATTGTGCCTGGGCACTGGCTGTCATCAGTACGGCAATTGGCTTTTTGTTATACTATCGACTGATTGCGGGGGTTGGACCCACTAAGGCTATAGCTGTGACTTTTCTAGTACCGGTTTTTGGACTTTTATGGGGTTATGTATTTTTGAATGAGACCCTGACTCTCTATATGTTAATGGGGGCAGCTATTATTTTTCTGGGCACCGCTTTAGCCACAGGTATTCTTCGCCCACGACAAATACTTCTCTGAAAAGCCTTGCAGATCGCAACAAACTCCCTATGATATTCGTAGCCTTATAAAAGGGATCAATTATGGTGCAATATATTTTATCGCTGTTCTTTTGCCTTGCTCTACTTACTCCGGTCCGTTCCGAAGTTTCTGAGCCGGGAATCAAAATAGAGCTTGGAGAAAAGCTTCTGGCCCACGCCATCGAATCAGCATTGTCAAAAATTTCCCAAGGCATGGTCGTTCAGGTGCGTACTGTCCCACCAGACAAACTTGAGTACAAGGTAACCCTTAAACATCCCGGTCAAGGAAAAGCGATTTTTGAGAATCTTTCCCGTGATTCAGGCCTTCGTGATCTGGTATCCAAACCGCTTGAGAGTCTAAACGGTGTGGCAAGTATTGAATTTGTCGTGGTTTTAAAAATTACGGCCGGAAGCGACAACAGGTCCTTTGTTGCTGGTTTTGATAAAAACACCATGAAAATTCGGACTCTTTCAGAGAATGGCACGGAATCCGGTCATGGGACAACTGTGAATGCGGTTCTGGATTTTTTAAGAACCAGGGGATTTGAAGCTCTGACCAGTTCTGTTCTTGGTACTTACATTGGTGCCCCGGGATCTGATCAGGGAATGCCGGTAGCTGGAGTTATTCGTCTGTCCAATCTTGGAAACGGACAGATTCAGGTAGGGCTTAATCTGGGCAGGGTCAACGATTTGTATGGAATTGAGGCAATGAATCTGAAAATGGTTTATGACAAGACTCATGAAGATTCTCCCAACAAGAGCGGAAGAATTGAAATTACCGGTGAAGCCAGGGTGGATACACAATGAAAAAGCTATGGATGATGGCATTGATTGCCTCCTTTGTTCATGCCAGTGATTTAGCCCCTGGTTTTGAGGATCTGACGGTTACTTCCCCATCAAGAGGCGTGGAAGCAAATGCTTCACTGATACCAAATCAGGGTGTGGCAGCTAATGTTATGGATGAGCTTGCCGGAGACTTTCACGGGGGTGAGTCACAGAACCCGGTACTACGGCCAGAACTTCCCTTTCGCCCGGATTTTGAGGCGACCATTAATATAGATAATGTGAAGTACTGGACTCGTTGGGCTCTTGAGGTTTTACAGGGAACCACCAAGCCCATTCGTATGATTCGTTATCATCTGACGGCAAAAGGGGTTCTGGTACAGGTTGTGGCCGATTATTCTCTGGTTTCATCGGCTTTGCAGATACCAGGATCAGGGCTGGCCTATGGTCCCGGACAGATTTTTTTGTCTCCCGATCAGAGGCAGGCAGGACCAGCTTCCAGAGAAAATCTTTGTGTAATGGTGAGTGTAGAGGTGGAACTTCCAGGGGCTTTACGGGGTTCAGAACCAGCACCGGGGGCAATTTCCGTCAAGCCAGGAGCTCCAGAATTCCGCGTATTTTATGAGGTTGATTTGCAGGAGTATGCGGCCCTGATAGCGGAAAAAGGCAGTCTGGAAAGACAGATGCACTCGGCCAATCGTGAGCAGCATCGACGAATTTCCACGAGATTGATGGAAGTAGATGAAAAAATCGGAAATTTTGATGGCACCGTTCTTCCCGTGACAGCGACACCAGCATTGTTCAGAATTCTGGCGGAGGCCTTAAACTCCCAGAAGCTGTTTGGAGAAAAAATCACCTTGTCTATTGTTGGTGACAAATTTGTAGTGGAAAGAATTGATGCTGAGATTCTAAGGTTTGCCAGGGTCGGGCTGCAGTTTGATTATGCGGGAATTTTAAGTGGAGCATCTGGATACCGTATTTCCATTGCTGGTCGGATCAGGAGGCGAAACTGATGTTTAGGCTATCTGCTTTGTGGCTGTTTCATATTCTGATAAACACCTGTTTTTCTTCTGAGCCGGATCTTAGTATTCATTTTTCCCGGCAAATGGTGCAGAAGGTGTCCGGCTTGGCTGCCGGTGAGTTAAAACATGCCTTCTGGCTGGATCTTGAATCAGGGACAGGTTCTACAGCTAATTTAAGTTTGAATCTGGCCTTACCATTTTCTGAAATTCCTGGAAGCATTTCTGTAAATGGAGGGACAAGGAAGGTGTCTGATCTTCTGACTCCGGTTTGTAATCGGGCTGGAGAGATTTTTGAAAACGCAAGTTGTGCTGCCGATGGTACGGGCAGACCACAGGATGGGATTAAACTCAGGGTGAGAATTCCCTTTGCCATGCGGATTCTTGAGGACTCAGGCAAAACTCTGCATTTGCAATCACATAACAAACCTGAGATCAGTGCCAGTTATGATGCAGACATTCAAAGGTATCTGCAGCTGGTATCTCAGGCTGCGGATATTTCCGCAAGGGTTGAGGCCATCTATCGTGACGAAACTACTCCCTGGGAGCAGCAAAGACCGAAGGTGGAAGTTCTGATTCGGGATCTTAGAGCAGTCAAGGCACTGACTACCCGATTTGAATCCAGATCTGCATTTTTTGCCATTCCTGATGCGGCCACCATCCGCAGACTTTTGGCTCAGGCCCGCGTCGAAGAAACATTGAGGCAGGCTGTTTCCACAAGTGGAGCTTCTTTAGAGCAAATGGTTCTTGGAGATGATTTAAGGGTCAGTTTAAAGGTGAATCAGGTGGCACGCGTTTTTGCCCCATATATGCCTGGAGTAGTAATGAGCAAAATGGAAGTTCAGATGTTGAGTCGTGAGGGTTCTGATGCAGTACCCTATCTGTTGTTAGAAGGAGAAGTTCGATGAAACGGTGTCTCATATCTTGTCTGATAGTCACAATGGCGGCTCACGGATTGGGTTCTTCCCTTTACTCAGACTCTCCTTCTATGGATATGTTGGAAGGGACTGCAAATCAACGGGTTATTCCCATTCCTCTTCCTGATCCCCGAAGGCAGTCGCAAACCCTGGGAGTAGATGGCTTAAACCGGACCGGTCTTTCCCGTGGACCACTGCCACAGATCAGTTCGATCAGGCCGGGGCCATTGCCGGAGGAAGTCGATTTAAGAATCCGCTTTAATGAAAAGGTTGTAGAATCCTTTACAGATCACATGCTGATTCGTGATAACTCACAGAACCTGCTTAGGGATCTTCTCTTTACCATTGATGGGGGTAAACTTCGACTGAGTGCCATTGTTGATTTTGCCAAGTTAAGTTCGGCAATATCGGCAAACCAGCTATCAGATTATGTACAGGCTGATTATCCATCCCGGGTTGCCAAAGGGGAGATTTTTAATCTGGCTGTAGATGTGGAGTTTGAGCTTCGCACCAAAGAGGGAACATCCAATACAGCCTACCTTTCCTGGCAAAGACCTAAAATGAACTTTTTTGGATTTTGGGTTGGCAGTCGTGAAGAAGGGGCATTTAAAGCCTATCTTAAACGCAATGCTGTTGGTAGAGAAGAAGCACAGGCATCAGAACTGGAATCCTTGCAGACCACTGTGGATCGACTGGAGGCCAAAGACAACCGTACAGCGGCAGAGGATCAGCAGTTAATGGCGGCCCTGCTTCAGCTCAGAAAGGCTCAGACTTTAGAAATTGCCCGTGTTCCTATGCAACTTGGTGAAGAGCCCGTGCGATTGCTGATGAATGAGATCGTCAAGGCAATTGGCACAGAAAAAATCACAAGCGTGGGAATTGGAGTCCGTTATGGTTATGAAGACGCGGTTCAGACTCACTTAGTTGAGGTCAGTGGCTTAAACGGAATGTTCAAAACCCATCTTCCTGATTTTTCCGTTACCCATATTGGTGTGGATAAACGATTTATGGTCTTTTCAGGGAGGTTGTCGGAATGAGAACCGTACTTCTTCTGTTTCTTCTGACCCTTTTGAATCTTGATGCCAGGCATTACAGTTTCAAGATAGGCAACAGTCAGGTGGCATCCTATCTGAGCCAGAATCATGAAGGTGCAGCCGTGTTTTTGTCTTATGACCTGCTTGAGGATCTTATATCTACTCAGCTTAGACTAAACGGTTTCAGTCCGCGTCCCGGAGAGCCATTTGTAGAGTTTTTAGGTAAAAACGATCCATCCAAGATGTACCAGATTGTGATTCGTGGAGACACAGATCAGACGGTAGGCAAGTTCAAGCTGACCTTGCACTTGAATGGTAAATTCTACAAAGAAAGCCTGAACACAGATGAGATTGTGATCGATGCAGAAGTTGGGCTGCATAATCCGCCCAGAAACTTTGCAGAAGCACTTCTGGGGGTAATTTCCACCCCAATCAATCTGGTGATGGCTACAGTCATATCGGTGGTGTTTCCGTTTATCAATGAGAAACTGGGCGAGGAAAATGATTATATCAACGCCTCAGTGAATGGTAAGTACAATCCTATGGCCCCCCTGATTACTATAGCCAAAAAAATTGCAGACTTCTTTTTAGGCTGGTTTGGGATGAGTACCGGGCCACAGACCTATCCTGTAGCACTTAAATTTGTGCCCCAAAAACACCTGATGACAATATTTAATACCCTCAAGGTCTTTGAGGTCGGATCGTATACTCTTCAGACATCAGCCGGACCTGTTCGTGGGGTCAGGGTACAATTTCGTTAGGAGTTTTTATGGTTTTTCCATCCCTGATTCTGTTATTTTTTTCAGTCTTGACCTCGAACGCGTCAGAACATTTTGATGGTCTGGTAAGTACAGGCAGTGAACAGACTCAGGTGGATCCTGTCAGGGCCTCGGTGCAGACAGCTTCCGGCAATGGAGCTGTAAAACAGTTCACAAGGCTTAATGTCAGACAGAAGCCAAATCTCACAGCCCCGGTGATTACTCAGGTGAATTCCACCGATTCTTTTGTTGCGCTTTCCTCAGGCTCACAGTTTGTACAGGTAAATTGGGATGGGGATTACGGCTATATTGAAAAATCCTGCTTTGAACAAAGACCAAGACAGATTCGAGAAGGGGTTCGAGCCTTGAATCTCAGGCAGTCTCTGGCTCAGAACAGTCGAATTTTAAGACAGATTGATGGAGGAACCCGTTTTACACTGATCGCGGTTTCAGGGGACAGATTGCGAATTCGCCTTGCCGACGGCCTGACGGGTTTTATTCCCTCAGAATATGCCAGTGGTGGTAGCAGAGCCAAAGAAAATGGCTGTTCTGTGTATCCAGAACCAGGATCTCAAAGAGTGAGTGGAACCATTGCAGCGGGTTCAGAGGTTCAATTGGCCAATGTTGGGGGGTTTACCCATATTCGTCTGCCTGATGGCCGTCTGGGCTGGGTTTCAAGTGATTATGTCAGGGCTTCAGAATCACAGTCTTTACCGCCTTCTCAGGCTTCAGGTATCAAATCATTATTATTAAAACTCGCTTCAACTTCCGAGTCCTCCTGTAAGGCGGTTCCTGAGTTAAGGGAGCCTTTGCAGACAATTCTCTCCCAATCCATTTCCTGTACCACGGAGTCGGCACCTCAGTCCAATGCGGAATTTGTTGCTCATATGCTTCAGTCCATCAAAAACTCAGCAATTAGTACAAGTGGGTCAGTAAAAACGGAATTGAGTCAGCACTATTACAGGTTTCTGGAAGTGTTAAACTCCTCCTGGCCATTGGCTGTAATCAATATGGGTGGCCCGGGGTTTACTCCCCGTCCATTTCAAGCTCTAAGTTTTTCTCAGTCAGTCCCAGGCCTTGTGGCAGTGCAGGGGGCACCTCCTATCTCCAGCAACCGACCTTTGTTTGTGGGCAATCTCTTAGACAAACTAGGTGAAATGCCGGAGCAGGATACGGAGCATCAGGCTCTTTACATTCAGATGCTGCCTTGTGAATCTGTTGCCACAGGTGTTGAACTGCTGGCCCAATGGATGGAGGTATCACCTCCAGGGACAGCCTGCCTTAGAACGGCTAGAAACACCACTGTTGCCCTTTCCGAAAAGATTTCAGAACCACAGTATCAGGCCTTGTCAAACATCCTTACTCAGACAGGTCTGGGCACAGCGTTTTTACAGATGGGGCCAGCAGAGCAGGCCCGGGCCCTATCCACTTTGAGTCCAGAAGATAAAATCCGGGTTTTACACGAGATCAGTAAGGCAGCTAAAGCGGAACGGGAAGCTAATCCATCTCAGGCCCAGGACTCAGCCTCACAGTCAGATCAGACTTCTTCCCAGACAGTTCACAAGGACGAGCCACAAGAAAACTGGTACACACAGGAAGAAAAAGCCCGTTTAAAACGAGAAGCACCCATGTCGATTGTGGCGGATGCCCACATGATCAATCTTATGGGTGGCAGATATTTGACAGGTTATCTGAGTGAGGGCAATCCCCCGGATAATTTTGTAAAAGTCTTCCAGTTTGAAAGTGCTAAAGATGGAGTGATTGAGGTTGCCTTGACCCTGGTAAACACAAGAACCACTGTAAACGATCAAAGGGAAGAAGTTACCGAACAGGAAACCAGTGTTTATCGACTAGGCATTAGCCCTCAGGTAGTCAAAGGTGTGCCTGATACCTTTGAGTTTGAGTTGAAGAAATTCACTGTGCAAAGAGGGGATTCTTCTCAGGAAGATATTTTGGCCGATGCAGCAAACCTCGTGGATGCAGTGGTTAAAGGCTTAAATTCCGGTCGTTATGCCAATCAGATCCAGTTTGAATATTTACCACTTCGTAAGGCATTCCGGGTTAAAAACACATTGGCCATGTTTCCTTCCTTTCCCCGCTTTAAGATACATCTAGTTGAAATTGTGGATGCAAAAATCGCCTTTTTTGGTAATCCAGATGCCTCAGGCTTGGGCAAACTTCTTGCGGGCTCATTAAAACTCGATGAAAAGGGTAATGTCAGTCCAGATATGGTCAGGGCCGGTTTAAGTGGATCCCAGCCCGAGATTCATCCATCCCAGACTCAGGCTCGTTCTTCTGAAGCAGTTTCATCAGGCTCTGGTGGAGAAATTGCTCATGCGGGAGTGGGAATTCATCAATCCGTACTTAATGATTTTGCCAGTTCCTTCAGGGGGCAGATTGTATCGGATGCTCGTCGTGAGGGATGGCTTGATTTGAACGAAAGGGCATCACAAAATCAGGATTTAAAAGCCGGAGGCTCCAAGGAATATATTCGTAATCTAGCCAGAGGTTTTGAGTCAGTGAGGGTGGAATTTCAGTCTGACTCGGTGCGTCTGATTGCCCGTGGAGACTGGAAACTCTTGTCCTGGCAATCCCGTACTGGTCTTGAGGTGTTTAATAGCTATGTTGCCGATGTATCCAACTACATTGGACGAGGGGTTTCTGATGCTGGCAATGCGATTGCCCGAGGGGCAATTCATTCCTGGAACTGGATCACTCAGCAGGTAGGCATTGATCTAAAAGGCAATCCCGAACATTTCCGTACCAACCCTCAGGATTATCTGCCCGTATCTGGGGGATTTGAATTAAACATGCAGGGCCGACTGGTACATGACGAGGCCAGCAATTCGCTTAAAGTAGCTCTTGCCTTTTCTCCAAACTCCATCAAAGACACAATCAATCCTGGGGCCCTTGAAAGATGGTTGGCCCGTCTTATGGGCACAGCCGAATTTTTCCTGAATCCTTTTGGCTTAAGTGACAAAATATACACAGGAATTTTGCATGCCGTAGACTATACAACAGGCTCAAATACCAAAAAACGCAATTCAATGCTTGAGTATTTTCTGGATATTTTCTTTCAACTAGGCGCAGCCTTTGCGGGCAAAAACCTGGTTCCAGGGCTGGAATTTGTCAGCCATGGATATGATGATTTTGTGATCCGATTTGTTGACTTCAGCCTGGTTGAAGGAACCAGCAGTAAGATCAGCGGGGCCAAAGTAGAGCCAAATCTGATTCGTATTGAAGCTACATCCCGTTAATTTCTGGGAACAAAAACGGCCTGTTGATCAGATCGTGTTTTGATTTCGCCTTGAGGCATGTTTCCTCGTTAAGGCTGAGTCAAGTAAGAATATTGAGTCAGAAAGTGATGGATTTTCTCCAGAGAAAAATCGATTCTGACAGATTCGCCTTTGTGGTGCCCGTAGTCCAGATCACTTAAAGCGGCACAAACGACAGTTAAAACGGAGCGGTTGATTAACCGCCTATCATGGGAATACCCAGCCAGTTGCAGACATAAAAACATTGAGTCCCAACCAAAACAGTATCCCACTCCTCCATAATCAATGGCCGGATCCCCTAAGGCTGTATCTCCCCA
Source organism: Candidatus Cloacimonadota bacterium (assembly GCA_019454875.1). Taxonomy (GTDB): domain Bacteria; phylum Muiribacteriota; class UBA6191; order UBA6191; family UBA6191; genus UBA6191. The sequence continues at coordinate 77,530 of JACFNL010000005.1, forward strand.
GTCAATGATGGCAGAAATTTTTCCCTCCTGGATTAAGACATGCTCAGGAAGTAAATCGTTATGGATGATGCAGGGAGAGAAGGGGACATTCAGAGAATTCCAGTCAAAAGTATCCAGAAACTTCTGGCAGGCATAAAACAGTTGCGGTTTATCTTTAAGGATTGGAATCCACCGTTTTATTAACTGTTTCGCTCTTTGAATTATTTTTTCAGAATCCATTTCTTCCACGGGAAACCCAGGTAGTTTTTGGTGATTGATTTGATGAAGGCTCTGTAAAAAAGTGGATAGATGAAAGCAATCTTCTGGGCCTAGGCTGATTCTGGCATGGGTCTGATCCATACCATGCAGTTTTTTATAGCCCGTGAATGGAAATGGGTAAAGATCAGATGGAGAACCAAGATAAATAAATTCTGGCACCAAAATTGTTCTTTGTTGTTTGAGGAATGGCAACAGGGCAATTTCACCTCTGAGCCTTTCAGCTACTTCCTGGCGTTTGGGCAGCCGGAAAATTAATTCTGTGTTGATCTCATAAGCGCAGCTATCCCAGCCATCTTTAAGAAACTTCACTGAATGAAGGGGCAGGTCTGAAAACTGAGTCGTAAGCAGCTTAAAGACTTCTGAATCATTCAGAAAAACCCCTTTCTCCCAAGGCTTATTGTGGCTCATGCCATCATTCTTACACAGCTGTCCATCATTTTAAAGGTTGAGATTTCATTCTATCCAGGATTTTATGATAGATTCCTTGTATGCAAAATCAACTGCCAGAAACCACCAGAGTTGCGGCCTATGCCATTATGATCCGTGACAAACAAATTCTTCTCTGCCGCATTTCGGATAGAGTGCCTGAGAGTCAGGGCAAATGGACATTACCCGGAGGTGGGATCGAATTTGGTGAGCATCCAGATGCTGCGGTGGTTCGTGAAGTTTATGAAGAAACCGGTCTCACGATTAAAACCGAAGCTATTGTGGGCATTGATTCCTTTTTGTTGGATAAACCAAACAAGCGACATCATGGAATCAGAATTCTCTATTCCGTCAGTATAACCGGAGGAAATCTGAGGAATGAAACTTTGGGAAGCACAGACAGGGCCGAGTGGTTTCCCATCTCCGAGGCTTTGGAATTACCTCTGGTTGAACTGGCCAGAACCACCATTTTTCGGGTCATGGGTTTGTCTGAGGAAGTATTATAGTGGAATATTGTCCTCCGGTAAAAATTGTTGTTCAGCCGGGGATATACTTTTGATGAGACCAGCATTGCTGCATTCCATTCCTCAGAAAACATGCGTATGATTTTAGAAACAAACAGGCTGTTACTAAGAGAGTTTGCCAGTGGCGATGCAGATTTTTTCCTGCGGCTTGTGTCCTCAGAAGAATACAAGCGAGGGATCTACGATACAGGCATCACAACTCTTCAGCAGGCAAAAAACTACATTGAAGAAACCTTAACCGGCCTCTATCGCAAATTTGGATTTGGGTTATGGGTAATGTGCGAAAAATCAACTGGATGTCCAGTGGGCATGGCAGGAATCATTTCCAGAGATTATCTGCCTGAAGTCGACCTGGGATATGCACTATTGCCCGAATATTTCCGCAGGGGCTTGGCCTTTGAAGCCTGTCAGGCCGTATGCGAATATGCCAGAAGTACCTTAAACCGTCCCCAGATTTTGGCCGTTGTGTCCCCTAACAACCTGGAATCCATTGCCCTTTTGCAAAAACTGGGGTTTGTATTTGTGGGTACTGTAAAGCCGTCAAAGGGTAAAGACATTTTGAATCAATATGCCAAAATTTTGACATAAGCAATGGAGGAATATGAATCACCTGGGATTAAGAATTATTAAAGCCTTTGATTTAACTCAGGAACTGTTCGAGCATCTGGAGGAAGCATCTCTGGGTCTTGATTTGAAGGGTCTGCCATCCAATCCGATTTCCGCTCAGGCCTGGTGTATTGTGGGTGGTAG